>NZ_JBFJTH010000041.1:0-25929 GCF_041625495.1 Litorivivens sp.
CAGCTCGTCCATCACCGCAGATACCTGCTTGCGGTTCAGTTCGGTCGCTGTGGCAATCTCATTGAGAATCTGACTCTTGGTCATTTTCTCTTTGATTGGTCCAGTCGCTTTCTTGGGAGCCTTCGCAGCTACCTTTTTAGCGGGTGCTTTTTTAGCAGCTACCTTCTTGGCAGGTGCTTTTTTAGCAACAGCCTTTTTCTTGGCCGGTGCTTTCTTCTTGGGAGCAGCTTTCTTCGCCATATGTGAACTTTCCGTTTTGTTGTTTGAGTAGGTTTTCCCGACAGGTCGTTAGGCCTTCATACTGGGTGCTATCAGGTGATTTCACACTGCATATATAGAGCCTGCCGAAGATATAAGCCATCCCGCACTGCAATACAAGGGTTTTTCGGAAAAAAAGGATTAAATTTTGAGCTATTTGCGTCTAATAAGCGCCGTTCACAGCAGCGTTTGAAAAAACACTGCTCAATTTCAGTCAAACAGGGCTTTTTGCAACGCAGCCACACGCTCCTTCATTTCATCTGTTGAATAAGGCTTTGCAGGCACGACACCCCACACCGGTTTTGGCCAAGCGGCATCGTCGGTAAAGCGGGCAATATGATGCAAGTGCAATTGCGGAACCATATTACCCAATGCCGCTATATTCATTTTTTCAGCGTTAAATAGCGCCGACATACGCTCAGCAACGCAACTCGACTCCATCTGTAATTGCTGCTGGTCCGCATCCGACATTTCATAGATTTCCCGCAAATTGTCGCGCCGAGGCACCAGAATCACCCACGGATAATGGGCATCATTCATCAACAATACCCGGCACAATTCCAAGTCACCCAGCACTACCGTGTCGGCAGCCAATCGCTCATCCAGTTGAAACATCTCATCTCCTGCTGGTCAGCCCCTAACAATCGCATAGGGGAAGCGTGTAAAATGCGGCAAATTTATTCAGCAAGGCTAAGAGTCCCATGCGAGCCAGTCAATTTCTTATTGCCACCCAAAAGGAAACCCCTGCCGACGCAGAGGTTATCAGCCACCAACTTATGCTGCGCGCGGGACTTATTCGCAAGCTCGCTTCCGGGCTGTATACCTGGCTGCCGGCCGGCCTTCGGGTACTACAAAAGGTCGAAGCCATCATCCGCGAAGAGATGAACCGCAGTGGCGCACTGGAAGTGCTAATGCCCGTGGTGCAACCTTCTGAACTCTGGGAAGACTCGGGGCGCTGGCAGCAATACGGCCCGGAATTGCTGCGAATTAAAGACCGCCACGACCGCGATTTCTGCCTGGGACCAACACATGAAGAGGTCATCACGCACCTGGTGGCCAACGAAATCCGCAGCTATAAACAGCTGCCCATTAACCTCTATCAGATTCAAACCAAATTCCGCGACGAGATTCGCCCCCGCTTCGGCGTCATGCGCTCGCGCGAATTCATCATGAAAGACGCCTATTCCTTCCATCTGGACCAGGCATCACTGGTAGATACCTACGAACTGATGTACCGCACGTACTGCGCCATATTCGATCGGATTGGCCTGGATTTTCGCCCGGTTATTGCTGACAACGGCTCAATCGGGGGCACCGGCTCCCACGAATTTCACGTACTGGCCGATTCCGGAGAAGACGATATCGCTTTCTCCGACAGCAGCGATTATGCCGCCAATATCGAAATGGCCGAGGCGGTAGCTCTGGGTGAGCGCACAACACCGGGCCAAGAGCTGAGCAAGGTATCGACTCCAGCAGTAAAAACCATTGAGGAGGTTTGCAAAGCACTGGCAGTGGAAGCCTCTCGCACAGTGAAAACGCTGCTGGTCAAAGGGGTTAACGACGAAGGTGAAGCAGCGGGGCTGGTAGCGCTGGTACTGCGCGGCGATCATCAACTCAATGAGGTCAAAGCCGAGAAAATGCCCGGCGTACTGGCTCCGCTCACGATGGCCAGCGAAGAAGATATAAAGAAAACGCTTGGTTGCAGCGCCGGTTCGATCGGCCCCATTGGTTTATCAATGCCGGTCATTGTTGATCGCAGCGCCGCTACCCTGACCGACTTTGTCTGCGGTGCCAACGAGGATGACTATCACTACACTGGGGCCAACTGGGAACGCGACTGCGCACTGCCACAAACAGCCGACATCCGTAATGTTGAAGCCGGTGATCCGAGCCCGGACGGCAAAGGCACGCTATCGATCAAGCGCGGTATCGAAGTAGGGCACATATTCCAGCTGGGCTTGAAGTATTCCGAAGCTTTAAACGCCAAAGTACTGGATGAGTCCGGTAAAGACTCGACCGTGACCATGGGCTGCTACGGTATTGGCGTGACCCGCGTTGTCGCCGCCGCCATCGAACAGAACCACGATGCTCAGGGCATTATCTGGCCAGACGCCATTGCCCCCTTCCAGCTGGCACTCGTGCCGCTGAATATGCAGAAATCCGAACAGGTAAAAGAGACGACCGAAAAGCTCTACCAGGAACTCAGCGCTGCCGGTATCGACGTGTTGATGGACGATCGCAATGAACGCCCCGGCGTGAAGTTTGCCGACATCGAACTGATGGGCATTCCCCACCGCATCGTTATTGGCGATCGCGGTTTGGAAAAAGGTACACTGGAATACCGCCATCGCCGCGCCGATGCTAACGAGGATGTAAGCCTGACCAATGTTGTTAGCTTTATTAAGGAAAAACTGGCTGCTGCGTAGCCGCTCCTTGTCCAGACTGTTTCTGACGCTTGTACTGGCACTAACAGGGGCCGCGCAGGCGCAGATATCACCGGACACACAGGAAGGCGCTGAGCTACGCGCCTTCCTGCTAGATACCATCAACGAAGCCAGTAGCTTCAAAGACCGCTTCGACGCAGAAGTCTGGCTGCTGGATATGTCGGGCCGCCTCGAACGCTTCATCGACGATCCCCAACACCGCCTGGATCTGCTGCGCGCAGTGCACCAGGAAGCGCAGGCAGCCAATCTGAAACCGGACCTGGTACTGGCGTTGATCGAAGTGGAAAGTGCGTTTGACCGGTTCGCCGTGTCCAGCGCTGGCGCCCAGGGCCTGATGCAGGTAATGCCCTTCTGGAAAAACGAAATTGGTCGCCCCGAAGACAACCTCACCGATCCCTACACCAATTTGCGCTATGGCTGCCGGATTCTGCAATTCTATGTGGAAAAGGAAAAAGGTAACCTGATGCATGCGCTGGCACGCTATAACGGCAGCTATGGAAAATACTGGTATCCACGGCGCGTAATGGACGCCTGGGACCGTCGCTGGCGTGCGGGAAATTTGTAACTTGTGATAGACAGCTAGCGTTCGCGGGTCAGGAGCACTAGCTACGAGCCAGTGCGCCTACCCCTGAAATTCATAACGCCAACTATGGCCTTCCAGCCAACAGCGATTGCGCGCGCCCGGTACTGACCCATCGCCAATTTCGTATCCCGCATCTCCGGCGTAGAGCATACAGATTGTGTCATCAACGCTAGTTATTCGCGGCTCAATATAAGGCACCTGGCGCTGCTGATAGAAGGCTGCTGCCTCAGCGGTGGTGCGGCAGGCGGCCAATTCAGTCAGGGTAACAATGGTCGGAGGCAGCATCTTCAGTTCACCCGCCCGGTGGTCGTCAATCGCCTGAGCCGGCGCACACCAACGATAGGCATCGATCTCTTGGTTATCTACCACGATTTCGCCGACTGACTGAGCACTGAGAAAAAACCAGGTAGAAAAACGCTTTTTAGACACCTCCGGTGCATCAGGTGTTGTCCAGTGAGAAATGAGTTGCAGCGACTCAGGCGCGACTTCAATGCCTGCTTCTTCCTGCGTCTCTCGCACAGCAGCCGCACGGGCCGCAATTTCTTCGTTATCACAGCTGGCATCCTGCTTTTCCACCACCCCACCGGGAAATACCCACGCCCCCTTTCCGCTTTTGCTTTTACGACGCAGCAGCAGGGTTTCAAGTGTGTTGGCCTGCTCGCGCAGCAATACCAATGTCGCAGCAGGTCGAATCAGGGGCTTATCAGTCATGCGTTTGCAGCTCCGCCATTCAATACCGCCAGAAACTCGGCGGGTTCAGGTCTTACACGGTAATTATCAGTCAGGTCACAATAAAGAATGCGACCCTCTTCATCGGTCATGATCACGGTGGGAAGCACCGTATCGGCCCCGTAGCCTCCGACACCAGCAGCAATGCCGTTTCGATGGAAGATATCCAGTGTCTTGGCTGCTCGAGCATTACGATCCACGCAAAACTGCATGGGCGCATCAAACTTTTGAGCCAATTCGCGGGTTTTCTTGTGGGGCTGAGGGCTGACCATCACAACCGTCACCCCAAGCTGCTCCAGCTCGCGGTATTGCCCAGCGATTTCTTTAATCTGGGCAACACACAAAGGGCACCAGTTGCCCCGATAAAACAGCAGCAACAGCTTACGGCCTAGGAATTTGCTGGAAGATATCGCATTGCCCTCCATATCCTCCAACTCGAACGCCGGAAGTTTCTCACCTCTAACCAGCACGCGATTAGGATCGCGCCCTAGGCGGGAATACCAGAACACATAGGCGACCACACCAACCACGCCGAGCAACCAGACATAAATCATGGCCAGTGCCGGCCGCTCGCCCAATAAGCTGATCACTGCAGCCAACGCAACCGCCCCGAGCTGCCAGGGCATCAGCGCTGAAGTACGCGCACGGGAAAAAACGCCGAGGTAAATCATAAAGCCCAGCATGGGCCAAAGCGCCAGTGCCGCGCCATACCAAGCAGGGTCTGCGGGCCGCAGCGCAACGAGCACCCACAGCACATGTGCACTGCTTAACATGCAAGCGAGTAGATAAGGCACTACAAAATAGCGTTTCAGCGAATGCATCGGCCAGCCCCTATTATCGTTATGGGTTCATTATTCCCGACTGTGCGGGCTATTGCCAATTGTCTGCGGCGCCGCTGCGCGCCGCAGACATCCCCAATATGCCGGACTATTGAGGGAAGTAGCGGCTGATGGTATCCACCACACAGGCGGGTTTATCCTGCCCTTCTATCTCAACGGTAACGCGCACCACCGACTGAATACCGCCTTTTACTTCGTCGACCGACACCAGCTCACCACTGCCCCGGACTTTGGAGCCGACAGGCACCGGAGACGGAAAGCGGATTTTTTCGCAGCCAACATTCACGCCCATGGAAATCCCCTGCACATCGATGATTTCTGGCAGAAACTGGTTCACCAGCGACAGGGTCAGATAGCCATGCGCGATACATTTACCGAAAGGCCCGTCCTTGGCGCGCTCTGGATCAACGTGAATCCACTGGTGATCACCGGTTGCTTCGGCAAAAAGGTTGATGCGATTCTGGTCAATCTCCAGCCAGTTGCTGTAACCAAGATGTTCGCCAGCGGCGGCCTTCAGGTCGGCCGGGTGTTTGAAAACTCTGGTCATGCTCCCTTCCTATATGCTGTTTTTCAGATGGGCAGCACTATAACACCGGCACCTAATAGCGAATATCGTCCGTTTTTGCCATTCCAGCCTAACAGCGGCACCGCCTCGCAATAGCGCGTACAATAGCCTGCGCAAGCGGTAATTAGTCGGTAAGCCTCCGGTAATGATCACCCCTGCTGACCGTGCTATAACGCACTGTATTAAAATGAATTTTTCCGAGAGCGTCCCGTGGGCCAATTGTTCAAGAGTTTTTTCATCTCAGCCGTTATCCTCGGCTTGGCCATAGCGGGCGCCGTGACCCTCTATCTAAACCGTCCGGAGCCGGCAAAAGTCGAGATTGAAGCCACGCCGCTGGTCGTAGACGTCGCCGAAGTCGTAAAGCAGGACGTACCCGTCTCGGTGTCATCCCAGGGCACCATTAGCCCACGGACCCAGACCATTCTCATCGCCGAAGTGGGCGGGCGGGTAGTGAAGGTTTCTCCCAAATTCAAAGCCGGTGGTTTTTTTGAAGCCGGCGACATGTTGCTGCAAATTGATGATCGCGACTACCGCGCAGAACTCAAACGCGCTGAAGCCGCTGTCGCCAGCGCCCGCAGCAACCTGGCGCTTGAAAAAGGGCGCGCCGAAGTGGCCTATCGCGATTGGCTCAAGTTTTCCAACGGTGTAAAACGCAATGGTGAAGCCGACGCACTGGCACAGCGCAAACCGCAACTGGCCGAAGCCCAAGCCAGACTCGATTCAGCTGAAGCCGACCTGATTCGCGCCCGGGATGATCTGGATCGCACGACCATTCGCCTGCCCTACGCGGGCATGGTTCAGCAAAAGCAGGTCGATATCGGTCAGTACGTCACGCTAGGCACCCAACTCGGCAAGACCTTCGCCGTCGATGTAGCAGAGGTTCGGCTGCCCATTCCAGACGACCGCCTCAACTATGTGAACCTGCCAGCCATCAACGGCGATCTCACAACAGCGCCCTCTGTCACCCTGAGTACAACGCAAGGTGATCAGATCCACGAATGGCAGGCACAACTGGTACGCACAGAGGGCGTTCTGGACGAACGCAGTCGAG
This sequence comes from Litorivivens sp., assembly GCF_041625495.1. Classification (GTDB taxonomy): domain Bacteria; phylum Pseudomonadota; class Gammaproteobacteria; order Pseudomonadales; family Spongiibacteraceae; genus Litorivivens. The sequence goes on from NZ_JBFJTH010000041.1 coordinate 6,470, forward strand.
TACTGTTCGCCGTGGCGGAAATCAATGATCCCTACGGCCTGAAAACCCCGCGTGAAGCACCGCTGCGGATAGGCACCTTCGTGCAGGCCAACATAGCCGGCAAGACCATCTCCGATATCGTCGTACTGCCCCGCCACATCCTTCGCACAGGCAACCAGGTGTGGGTAGTCGATGACAGTAACCGCCTCATCAACCGCCAGGTGAAGCTGCTCAGAACTGATGGCGCGCTGGCGTATATCTACCAGGGCCTGGAATCCGGTGAACGGGTCTCCCTCTCTTCTGCCCCCTTCGCCGTGGCTGGCACGCAGGTGTTACTGAATAGCTCGATCAAAACCAGCACCTTGCTCAGCGAAAAATCCGTCACGCGTGAGAAGCGCAGCGCAACCAACAAAGGCGTGTAACAATGGAAGGTATCGATACCCAGCGCGGTCTGATTGCCTGGTTCGCGCGCAACTCTGTGGCCGCCAATCTGCTGATGATCCTGATTTTCTGCACTGGCGGCGCCGCACTGCTCACGCTGCCCAAGGTCATGCAGCCAAAGTTTGAATCAGCCACCATCCAAATTACCGTACCCTACCCCGGCGCCTCTCCCGAAGAAGTCGAGCAGGGTATCGCGCTGAAAATCGAAGAATCCCTGAAAGACATTAATGACCTGGAAAAGGTTCAGACTGTCTCTCAGGAGTCGGTTGCAATGATCTCCCTGCGCGTGGACGAAGAAGCCGACATCGACAAGGTGCTAGACGAAGTCAAAAGCGCTGTCGACGGCATATCGTCTTTCCCGGCAGAAGCTGAAAAACCCATCATCAAGCATCTGGAGTTTCACGAACACGCGGCCAACATCCAGATATGGGGCAACCTTTCCGAACGAGATATGAAATCTCTGGTCGACCAGGTAAAAAACGAATTGTTGCAGCTGCCGGAAATTCGTGTCGCTGAAGTGTTTGGCGGCCGCAACTACGAAGTGTCAGTTGAAGTGCCCGAAGCAACCCTGCTGAAATACAACCTGACATTGGCCGATGTTGCCAGTGCGATTCGCAGCTCATCTCTCAACTTGCCCGGCGGCGCCATTAAAACCGATACCGGCGAGATCATGCTCCGCACCAAAGGTCAGGCCTATCAGCAGCACGAATTTGAGCGCATTCCATTAATCAACTTTCCGGACGGTACGCGGCTCACACTGGGCGACGTCGCCACCATTAACGACGGCTTTGAAGAATCCACCGGGTTTTCGCTGTTCGATGGCGGTTTCAGCATGGGCGTAACCGTGTACGCCGTTGGCGATCAAGACCTGCTGGAAGTTGCCAATGCTGCAAAGGCCTATGTAGAGCGCAAACGCAATCAGATGCCTCAGGGCGTCAATATCGACTACTGGGCCGACGCCACCTATTACCTGGAAGGCCGGCTGTCCATGATGCTGAAAAACCTGGGCATGGGTGCGCTGCTGGTGTTTATCGTGCTCACGCTGTTTCTCGATATCAAACTGGCGTTCTGGGTCATGGTTGGTTTGCCGCTGTGCTTCCTCGGTACATTTGCCATGATGAGCACACCGATGATCGATATCAGCCTGAACATGATCAGTCTGTTCGGGTTTATATTGGTGTTAGGAATCGTGGTGGACGATGCCATTATTATCGGGGAGAGTGCCGGCAACTTTTCTGAAAAGTACGGCCATAGCACCGACTCGATTATCGCGGGTGCTAAGCGCGTAGCAACCCCGGCAACCTTTGGTGTATTGACGACCATCATGGCATTTTTGCCAACCTTGTTTGCCCAAGGGGTATTCGCGCCGTTCCCGGCCTCTTTCGGGTGGGTCGTTCTGTGCTGCCTGAGCTTTTCGCTTATCGAATCAAAGCTGATCCTGCCAGCGCATCTGATTCATTCCAAGCCTTCCAGCAAGGGGTTTTTCGCGCTGACTACCCGTCTGCAACAAACCTGTAATGGCATCCTGCAACGCTTTATTCGCACCATTTACCAGCCCTTCCTGATTCGCGCCATCGCCGCACGCTACATCACTACATCGGTATTTGTGGCGGCCATGATTCTCGCAGTCGGCCTGGTAGCAGGGGGGCTTGTTCGTCTGGTACTCCTGCCAGCACTGCCCAACGATTTTGTTCAGGCCTCACTGGAGATGGTAGAGGGCACCACCGAAGAACAGTTACTGGCTGGCTACCGTCAGTACGCCACCGCGCTTGAAGCGGTCAATAACGAATATATAGAAAACACCGGCAACCAGAATGGCCTGGTCAAACACGTCTTTGCCTATGCCTATGACGGTCGCTTTGTGAATTTCATGGCAGAGCTGACCAAAGCCGAAGAACGTACACTGCAAAGTGATGAACTATCCGAACTCTGGCGCGACAAGATCGGCAATGTGCCCGGCGCCCGGGTCATTTCGGTTTCAACCGCGCAAGATATGGGCGGCGGACAGGATGTTCAGTTCAAGCTGATCAGCAGCGACGACAACACCCTTAAAGCTGCGTCCAAAGAGTTTGCCGCCAAACTGGAAACCTACGACGGCGCCTACGATATTCGCAATAGCGCAGAAGTTTCGCAGGACGAAGTGGTGCTTACCACCAAACCCATGGCGGACTCCATTGGCATGACACTTTCAGATATTGCCACTCAGGTGCGACACGCCTTCTATGGCGTCGAGGCCCAGCGCATGCAGCGCGGTAACGATGAAGTCAAAGTGATGGTGCGTCTGCCCCGCGACGAGCGTCGCGCCATTTCGGACCTGGAAAACCTCTACCTCAGCACCCGCAATGGCGAAACCATTCCCTTCACCGTTCTCGCTGACGCTAACATCGAGCCCGGCTTTACCAAGGTTACTCGAATAGATGGCGAACGCGCAGTCACCGTCGGTGCGGCGGTCGATCGCAAATACGCCTCTCCCGACGACATCGCTAACGACCTGAAAGATAACTTTCTGCCACAGCTGACCCAGAAATATCCACGACTGAGTTTCAAGGTAGACGGCATGACGGAAGAGTCCAACAAGGTCTTCGGCAGCCTGTTTGTCGGCATGGCGCTGGCATTGTTTGGCATCTATGCACTGCTTGCGGTGCCACTAAAGTCCTATCTGCAGCCACTTATCATTATGGGTGTTATCCCCTTCGGCATTATCGGCGCACTGGTAGGCCACCTGGTGATGGGGCTACCCATCGATATGATGTCGTTTTTCGGCATTATTGCCCTGTCCGGCGTGGTCGTGAACGACAGCCTGATCATGGTGGATTTTATCAACCGTGCAATCGCCAATGGCACGCCCGTCATAGAAGCGGTAGTGCAATCCGGCACCCAGCGCTATCGCGCCATCATGCTCACGTCACTGACCACCTTTTTCGGTCTGGCGCCGATGCTGGCAGAAACCAGCGTGCAAGCGCAATTTATGATTCCGATGGCGGTATCACTTGGCTTTGGCATTATTTTCGCCACCGTAATCACGCTGGTACTGATTCCCTGCCTCTACGTAATCCTTGAGGATGTCAAAACTCTGGGAACCAGGGAAGAGCCGCTGGAAGTGGAAACCGCTACCAGCTAACACCCTGGATAACGAGCCGCCGCTAGCCTGCGGCTTTTTCTATCTGCCGCTTAATCCAGCGCCCCGCGTGGCCGCCGTCGCAATTGCCCGTGAGCTCAGCCGCGAGATCCGCAGCCGCTGACAGCTTCAGCAGATCGATACCCGTGTCAAAACCCATCTGATTGAGCATCAATACCACATCCTCTGTGGCCACATTGCCCGAGGCGCCCGGCGCGAACGGGCACCCACCCAGACCGCCAATAGACGCATCAAATTTGCGAATGCCACACTCCACGGCCGCATACACATCAGCAACCCCCATACCTCGAGTGTCATGGAAATGGCATGACAATTTTTCTGCGCCATAAGCAGCCACCAGTTTGGTCATCAGTGATTTCACCTGACCCGGGGAGGCCGCCCCAATGGTGTCGGCCAGTATCACTTCACTCGCACCATAGTCGAACAGTTTGCCGGTAATCTCGATCACTGCCTGTTCGTCGGCAATGCCTTCGAATGGACACTCCCAAGCAGTGGCAACGTAGGCAACCACATTTGCACCATCACACTTTGCCTGCGCCAGCACATCCTCACAAACGGCCAGCGCCTGTTCGGTAGTCATGCGCACGTTCTTTTCATTCATGGTATTGCTGGCCGCGATTACCAGCCCCATTGTGTTGATGCCTGCCGCCCTAGCAAGGTCGTAACCCTTGCGATTTGGGATCAATGCGGAGAAGCCAAACGGCTCACCAGAACTGTCACTGACGGGTAACTGAGCCGCCACCAGATCTGTTCCCGCCATCGCCGGCACTGCCTTGGGAGATACAAACGCGCCAACTTCAATATGGCGCACGCCCGCCTCTATCAGCTTTTCAATCAGCGCAACGCGTTCCTGCGGCGTAAGAATCTTTTCCTGGTTTTGCAGTCCATCACGCGGCCCTACGTCATTGATGATTATTTTTTCTTTCATCACTAACCAATCACCCCGCTCGCTTTCAGTTCAGCCGTACTGGCTTCGTCGTAACCCAGTACTTCACGCATCAGCTCATCAGTATTTTCACCGAGTAAAGGAGCCGGCTTATAACTCTCTTCATTGGTGCGTGACAGCTTGATTGGGCAACCCGGACCTTTGGTGGATTTGCCAGACGGGTGACCAAGTTCAACCACCATATTGCGATACTGCACCTGCTCATCTGCCAGCGCCCGACTAAAGGTGTTTACCGGCGCCGCCGGAATACGCTTTTCGTTAAGCTTGGTCAGCCAGTTATCGGTGGTGTCCTGCTTGAAGATATCTGCCAAAGTGGAATCAATGTACGCTTTGTCGGCAAGGCGGCCGGGCTGGCCATCGTATTCGGGCTTATCGAAACCCGGACAGTTAACCACCTGTTTCAGGTTTTGCCAGAAGTTGTCGGTAATCACGCAGATCACCAAGTGGCCATCGGCAGTGGGATAACTGTTGTAAGGCACATGAACAAAATGGCTGTTGCCTATCGGGTGAGGGTCATCACCTGACAGGAAATACATGGTCGCCATATAGTTAAGCAGCGAAATCTGCACATCCAGCATGGAAATATCAATGTGCTGCCCAACACCTGACCGGTCGCGCTCTACCAACGCGGCTAATACACCCATAATGCCAAACATGCCACCACCGAGATCGCCAATGGGGATACCAGCGCGCATGGGGTGAGCGGCATCTTCACCAGTAATGGACATGCCACCGCCAAAGGCCTGCGCTACCTGGTCGAAGGCCGGACGCTTAGCGCCCGGTCCCTGCTCGCCAAAACCGGTAATCGAGCAGGTAATGATTTTCGGGTTGATCTTGGACAGGTGCTCGTAATCTATCTTCAGCTTGGATGGCACACCCGCGGCAAAATTATTGATGACAACATCAGACTTGGCCACTAGCTCATAAAACAGCTCCAGACCGCGCTCGGTTTTAAGATCCATCGACATCGTGCGCTTGTTGCGATTCAGCGTAATAAAATAAGCACCCATACCGTCGATGGAGTTTCGCGGATCGGTGGCGAGCAGTTTACGGGTACCTTCACCGGACAGCGGTTCCACCTTGATCATGTCTGCCCCGAGATCAGCCAGGGTCATGGTACAAAAGGGGCCGGACAGCATATGTGTCAGATCGAGGACGCGGATGCCCGCAAGTGGTTTGTTCATCAGTTTGCCCTTTCCTTACTATCAGGGTGTTCGGCGCTGGACTTGCCATGTAACGCCATAAAGATATAATGTTATTACTTTATAGCTTATTATGCTAGCATAGCATCACGCATGCAAGGTGACCGCGAGACTATGGGCAGCACCCTGATAGAAAAAATACTGAGCGACCACAGCGCCATTGATCTGGGCGACCGCCGCCGACTGATTTATATAGACCGCATTTTTCTGCACGAGCGCACCGGCAGCATTGCCCTTCAAAGCCTGCAGGAAAGCGGCCGCCAGGTTGCTCGTCCGCAGCAGGTGTTCTGCACCATGGACCATATCGTCGATACCTTCCCCGGGCGCGGCGACGAGACCCTCATGCCCTCAGGCACCCAGTTTATTCAGGCAACCCGCAAGGAAGCACATCACGCCGGCATTCATCTGTTCGACGTGCGCGATGAGAATCAGGGCATTGCCCATGTCGTGGCTGCCGAACAGGGCATTGCCCTGCCAGGCCTGACCCTGGTGTGCCCCGACAGCCACACGTGCACGCTCGGCGGCCTGGGTGCACTGGCTTGGGGAATTGGCTCCACAGAGGCAGAACACGCGTTAACAACACGCACCTTGGAATTGCGTATAGCGAAAACCCTGCGGGTAAATTTCGAAGGTACACTCGGCTTCGGCGTCACCGCCAAGGACATGATTCTTCATCTGATCGCCCAGCACGGCGCAGACGGCGGTGCAGGCTATGTGGTGGAATTTGCCGGCAGCGCTATCCGCGCACTGGATGTGGAACAGCGGATGACACTGTGCAATATGGCCGTAGAATTTTCCGCTGTCAGCGGTCTGATCGCCCCGGATGAGAAAACCATCGACTATGTCCGTGATCGCCCCTTTTCCCCCAGAGGCGAGCAGTGGGACAAAGCCGTAGCCTACTGGCAACAATTACGCAGCGATGACGACGCCGTGTTTGATCGCGAAATTTCCATCGACGTCAGCACCATAGCACCGGCGATCAGCTGGGGAATTAATCCTGAACAGACGATTGCTGTAGACGCTTCCATCCCCGCACCGATCGGAGAGAAAAGCGCCTACATGCAAAAGGCCATCGACTACATCAAGCTTAAACCCGGCACACCCATTGCCGGCACGCCCATTGATGCTGCGTTTATCGGCTCGTGCACCAACAGCCGGCTCAGCGATCTGCGCGCGGTGGCTGAGTTTCTACAAGACAAACACATCGCCCCCGGCGTAGCGGCAGTGTGCGTACCCGGCTCTACACAGGTAAAGCGGGCTGCCGAAGCGGAAGGGCTACATCTGACATTCCAGCGCGCCGGGTTTGAATGGCGCGAATCGGGCTGCTCCATGTGTTTTTACGCCGGCGGCGAAACCTTTGGTGCTGGCAAGCGCGTAGTGTCTACAACAAACCGTAACTTTGAAAATCGACAGGGGCCCGGCGTCAAAACCCATATAGCCAGCCCATTGACGGTTGCCGCGTCAGCAGTGGCCGGCGCCATCACTGACCCAAGGCAAATGCTGACAGAACAAGCCCCTACCCGCCGGGAGCATCAGCTATGAGTATCGAGCCCTTTACTGTTCACACCGGTGTTGCTGCTCCGATGTTACAGGCTAATATCGACACCGACGCCATTATTCCTTCGCGAGAAATGAAACTGGTCTCCAAACAGGGGCTCGGCGAGGGGCTGTTCGCCGCCTGGCGCTATAAGCTCCCCGGCAGTCGTGAAATCAATCCTGACTTCATCCTCAACACGCCTCCCTACGAAAACACCACCATACTGCTTGGCGGACCCAACTTCGGCTGCGGATCGTCCCGAGAGCACGCTGTCTGGGCGCTGGCGGAATACGGTATTCGGGCCATTATCGCACCGGGCTTCGGTTCGATTTTCTATAACAACTGCATTGGCAACGGCCTGCTGCCGGTGGTGCTCTCCGAAGCTACCATCCGCCGTCTGGCGCAGGCCATTGAAGCATCTCCGCAACAGCAGAAACTGCGCGTCGATCTGCAACAACAGCAGGTCTGCACCCCTCAGGGCGACTGCTTTGCATTTACGATCGAAAAAGATGCGCGCGATATGCTACTAAACGGACTGGACCGAATCGGTGCCACCCTGCAATACCAGACGCAGATTGACGCCTTTGAAAAAGAGGATCGAAAACGTCGCAGCTGGGCCTACCTTTAAGCACTTACCCATCTAAACATCGGCGCTTACTAAGAAGCCTCGACTGAATTCCACATTCGTTACCCGGTCGCTTTCCGTTATACTTTTAGTGCCACGCAAACGAAACGCGCCAAAATCCGCTAACGGAGCCGGGAATGACTATCGGCAACAGAATAATTTACAAAGCCACGCTCATCTTGGGACTGGCGCTTCTCCTGCAAGGCTGCGCACAATTACGCGCCATAGAACAAGCCGGATACACCGCAAGCGCGCCACAATGGAGAGCCTTCTTTGAGCAAATGGAAGGCTTTCAGGACACAATTGAACAGTCAGCGCCCAACTTTGTGGGCTACCTATCGCTGCTGAGCAATGAGCGAGCATTTATTGCTACTGCCCTCGAGAATGACAGCCTATTCCAAGCCCAGGGAAACTACTCGCCTCCCCGCGTACCCGCAGCAATGGTTATGCAAACCCGCTTTCGCTATTTCGCACTGACAAGCAGTTTGCGCGACTATCAACGCGCTGTATGCGAGCACGAATTGCAAAGTTTGTTGGCAAGTACGCAGAGGCCGATTAACTCGACCGCACAATGGCTCAACTACCAGCGGAGCATGACAACCCGTGCTGCTGAGATGGAAGCCTCACTACTGGCAACACCTGAGTTGCCAGGCATGCCACTGTGCGTCGAGGAACCTTTTCGCGCAAAAATTAACGCGGCGATTTCAGAACACGCACAGCACACCGACAACCAACTTGCCCAATCGCTTAAAAGCCGAACACCGGCGCTGCGCGACAGAGAATATCTGGAGGAAATTCACGCTTTAGGTCAACTACTTCAGCAAGTAAATCCTAACGCATCAGAAGTGCTGAGATTAAGCGAACTGGCGCTGCGCGTGATCGAGAAGAAAACCGAAATAGCGAGAAACACCCAGCAATTCGAATCGGCTATGGCTGATTGTCGGGCCGCCCGCCCCAAACCTCGCGCCAGAGAAACCTTCTGGGACGAGAAATTTATCCACAGTTATCTGGGCATGGTGGTTATCGTAGAGCCTCTAGACCGTTTTTATTGCCGCGGCCTGCAGTCCGGCCAGAATATCGAAAGCATCCGCTTTTCTTCCGGCGGCAAGGTCGCCACGGTGACAGTGTCTGACCCGGATGATCAAGACCGCAAAACTTTCAAGCTCGGCTGGAACAACGAACACCGTGCCTGGACGCTGCAATCCTGGGTACTGCCCCAAGACTCACCGCGCATGAGCCTGGTCAAGGAGTTTGAAATTCTGAAACGTCTGTTCAACCCACCGGAAATCTAGACAGCAGGTGAGTTACTGACCACCTGCTCTCACAATTCCATCAGCCAGCAAGGCTTCGATATCCGACTCGCTGAGCCCCGCCTGCGCCAGCGCCGCGCGCGAGTGCTCACCCTCTTTCGGCAAATCCTGACGCAAGGCAAAACGCCGACCACCCATATGTACCGGCAGTCCAGGTAATTTGGTTTTTTCACCATTGTGCGGCAAGGTCACATCTACCAGGCCACCTGACTCATTCAGGTGCACATCATCGAACAAGTCCGAGGGCTTGTTAATCGGCGCGAAAGGCAGGCCCGTCTGGTCCAGCTTGGCCATCAGCGCCTCCTTACTCAAAGCCGAGAAACGCTCGCGTATTACCGGCAAAATACGCTCGCGCTGCTTCACGCGCTCAGTGTTACCATCCAAGGTGCTGTCCTGCGCAAACTCGGTCAGCTCAAAGGCTTCACAGAACAACCGCCACTGGGTATCACTCACCACGCCGACAAATACTTGGTCGCCATCGGCGGTATCAAAAATATCGTAAACCGCCCAGGCGGAGGTACGTACCGACATCGGCTTGGGCTCATTGCCACTCACAGCCTGCTGAGCCATGTGCTGCCCCACCATAAAGGCCGTGCTTTCGAACAGCGAGCTTTTAACTTCCTGCCCTTTACCCGTTCGGTGACGTTCTTCCAGCGCGGCAAGCACCCCTATTACCCCAAACATACCGCCGGCGATATCAACAACCGATGAACCCGCACGCATGGGCTTCCCGGGCAAACCGGTCATGTACGCCAGCCCGCCCATCATTTGGGTGACTTCATCAAGCGCCGTACGATGCTGGTAGGGACCATCGAGAAAACCCTTTAGCGAGCAGTAAATTAACTGTGGGTTTTTCTCGCTCATGGCCTCGTAACCAAAGCCCAGTTTGTCCATCGCGCCGGGCCGAAAATTCTCAATCAGCACATCCGCACCTTCTATCAACTTTTGCGCCGCTGCATGACCTTTGTCATTTTTCAGGTCGATACACAAACTCTGTTTGTTACGGTTGTACATCGGGAAATAGCCGGCGCCGGACCCCATCAGGCGACGCGTGTTATCGCCCTTCAGCGGCTCCACCTTGATCACTTCAGCGCCCAGGTCGGCCAGTATCAGACCCACGGTCGGCCCCATTACCATATGGGTAAATTCAACAACTTTGATACCGGACAACGGCAGATTGGCTTGTTCAGTCACGCGATTCACCTGTCTTGTTCTGGGTATTGTGCGGGTGGTATTTGCCAGCCACACGAGCTACAATTGCTATTATGTTATATCTTTATATCTTTTGATTCAACAGGCGTGTTTATCCCTACATGACAAACATCGATATCGAAATTAGCGAAGTAGGTCCCCGCGACGGTCTGCAAAGCATCAAATCCATCATGTCCACCGAGGACAAAAAGGCCTGGATAGCAGCAGAAGCCGCCGCCGGCGTACCGGAGATTGAAGTGGGCTCTTTTGTTCCGCCCAGCGTGATTCCACAGCTGGCCGATACCGCTGAAATCGTCAGCTATGCGCGCACTATACCGGGTCTGGCAGTCGCTGCCCTGGTGCCCAACCTGCGCGGGGCCGAGAATGCTATTGCTGCCGGTGCCCACAAAATTTCCATCCCCCTGTCAGTCAGCGAGACTCACAGTCTGAAAAATGTGAAGCGCACCCACGTACAGATGCTGGAAGAAATCGACCGCATAGTGCAGCGTATTCGAGAACTGCCCGAGGCAGATCGGCCAAAATTTGAAGTAGGCCTTTCAACGGCTTTCGGCTGTACGATTGAGGGGCCTGTGTCTGAAGATCTTGTCGTTCAATTGGCCGTTAAAGCCGTGGCGTTGGGCGTAGATGAAGTAGGGTTGTCGGATACCACCGGCTACGGCAACCCCGCTCAGCTAAAGCGTTTGACCAAAAGAATCTGGGAAAACTGCGGTCGCGAAAAATTAAATGGTGTGCATCTGCATAACACCCGCGGTCAGGGACTGGCGAATGCGTTAGCCGCTGTGGATATCGGCTTGACCACGATAGACAGCTCTCTGGGAGGCATCGGCGGCTGCCCGTTTGCGCCCGGCGCCAGTGGTAACATCGTGACGGAAGACCTCGTGTTTATGCTGGAGGCGATGGGCCTGAAAACCGGAATTGATATTGAAAAGCTGCTGGCAGTACGGAAACTGGTACAGCAGGCACTGCCGGACGAAGAGATGTACGGATTTACCCCGGAAGCCGGACTACCGAAGGGTTTTGCACGAGCGAGCTGACCGCTCGCCGCCCCCCTCTTTTCTTCAGAGAGAAAAATCCACCCTGCCACTTGAAGCCAAGGTCAGGGTGATGGGATTACTGCTGAGCCTTCCAGCACTCCAGAATTTCTCCCGCCCCGGCACTCCAGACCCCATCCTGCGACGTAATATAGTCCAACGCCTTTTCCAGTCGTGCGATTCGGTGCGGCTGCCCCAGCAACCAGGGGTGAATATTCAACGCCAGAATCCGGCCACCCTGCTCGCTTGCTTCGTGCAACAAAAAGTCACAGGCATCACACACCTGCTCTACCCAGCTTCCCTCTGAATGACCGTTATTCTGGATCACGAAAAAGTCTTCCAGTTCGGTGGAAAGCGGCATGGCGATAAGCTCGCCACTTTCGGTACGAAAGCTATAGGGCATATCGTCATTCACCCAATCACAGAAATACTCGATACCATTTGCAGCGAGCAGATCCGGGGTATTGGCCGACTCGCTTTTGGCCGGTGAAATCCAACCCCGAACATTCTGACCACTGAGTTTGCGCAAACTTTCCAGTGCTCGCTCAATTTGGTCCGACTCTTCGGCTTTGTCCTGCCCGCCGTAGTGCAGCGCATCCATATGCTCGCCGTGACAAAGAATTTCTTCGCCACGCTCCTTCAATACATCCATGAGATAGGGCGTGCGTTCGGCCAGGCGGCTATTGACCGCAAACGTCGGCGTTACACCATAGCGATCAAAGGCTTTCAGAAAGCGGTAAATACCGACGCGATTGCCATAGTCGCGCAGGGAGTAGTGTCGCAAGTCCGGGTACGGCATCGTCATTCCGCCCGGCACCTTAAAAGGCTTTCCCTGCTGATTCAGAGGGAAAAACTGCAAACCCACATTCACCCACAGTGCCAATTTACTGCCGCTGGGCCACTGAACAGGCTTGCGCTCGGTCAGCATAGACCAGTCATAGCGGTCGTGATCCATGCCATAGCTGCGTTCGGAATATTCCAGATAGCTCTTATCCAACGATGAAGTATCCAGACTCATGCGGCACCTTCCTGTTTCGCTGCAATATCCGCCAGCGCGATGTCATAGTAGTTTTCAATAAAGAATTCCGCTATCTCACGCCCTGTCGTCACCCACACGTCGGGATGGCCGGTGATGTATTCCAAAGCTTCCTCGAAGGCTTTAAGCCGATGCGGGCAGCTCACCTGATAATTATGGGTGGGGATACACATGATGGTGCCGCTGTCCGCGCCCTCCTGATACAAGCGATCGAAGTTGTCCTTAATGTTCTGGCCGTAGCGGCGCGGCTCAATCTTGTTTACCACATAGGCAATGGTGTCATTCATCTCAAGCGAATAAGGGATCGAGACAAACTTTTTGCCACTGCGCAAACGTATCGGTGTGGGCTGGTCATCGTGAAAAAGATCACAGGTATAGATGCCCCCCTCATCGCCAAACAGTTCACTGCCTACTTCGGCAAACAAGTCGAGGGTTTTTTCGGAGTGAGACAACGCCGGTGCGAGGTAACCGGCGCACTTCTGCCCGGTATGTTTGTAGATGCTTTCCATGGAGTCGCGAATCATCTCGCGCTCCTGGGCCTCACTCATACCATAGGTATAGCGGGTGTTGTATATACCGTGACTGAAGAATTCCCAGTCTCGCTCTTTGCAAAGCTCAATAATTTCCGGATGGTGGTCGCACAGGGCAGTGCTCAGCGAAATGGAACCGCGCACACCGTATTTCTCCAGCACCTGCATTTGCCGCATATGACCAACACGGTTGCCATAGTCGCGAATACTGTAACCCGCCACTGCCGGACTCGCTTGCGGCCAGGGTTTACGATGGGGGTTATCCGGCGGGTTCAACTCGTAAAATTCTATATTCGGTGCCACCCAGAACGCCACTTTTGCACCGTTAGGCCATTCAATCTTTGGCCGGTTCTGGTAGGCCCAGTAATCGTAAAACCCCGGGTCTTCTTTCATGCTCTTAACCCTTTGCGTCTAGCCAATCAAAGACTTCCTGAACTCCGAGAACATCCGCGTATTTCAGCGAGAGGTCAGTGAGATTGGCGTAATGGTAGCTTTCATGCTTATCGGCCACACACTCCTCGGGCACAATGGTGCGATAGCCGCGTGACAGGGATTCCACCGCCGTAGCCCGAATGCAGCCAGACGTTGACCCACCCGTCAGGATAACCGTATCCACCTTGTGCCACACACACAGCGACTGAAGCTGGGTTTCAAAAAACGCAGATGGCATCTTTTTCAGATATATGACGTCGTTGACCTCATCAATTTCGAGACGGTCATCGAATTCGCTTCGCTCAGAGCCAAATTTGATGTTCTGCAAACTATCTGGAGTATCAGTGCGTGTACCCCAGATTCCGGCATCTTCACCAGACTCCATATAGGCCACATGCGTCCACACTACTGGCCAGCCCATCGCGCGAAAGCGTTTGGCCAGCTCGTTGATATACTCCAACTGACGCGGATCGGTTTCGTAGGCCGTTTTAAAGAGGTCGGTTCGAGTATAGGCCTTCTGCGGATCAATATTGACCAGAATGGCTTTCTCACCAAAGCCGAAGCGTTTACGCGCCGGATTGGCTTTTACCTCAAGATAGATTTCCTTGGCGGTCTTTGTCGTTGTTTCCATAGCCCCTCCTCAAACGCTCGTTATTGCACGGCAAGACTGTCTCGCAGGCAGTTGAGCATGGCCCGCTCCATTAAAAAGGCCTTGGCCTTTACGGGATCGCTCGCAGTGTCCATCAGCATGGCCTGCCGTTTTTGTTGAATATCCGGATCTGTCGATTCCATGAGCTTTTTATTTTCGATAGTGTGCTTCTGCACAAAATCTACCGCCAGCTCTCTACGTTGACGATCGTACTGCCCAAATTCTGCCAGATGATCTCCGCCATCATGCATAAGGCGAACCAGCCGTTGGGCCAAATTGAAAGCATCATGCAAGCCACCATTCATCCCCATGCCGCCAAGCGGATTATTGATATGACAAGCATCACCCGCCAATACAATGCGGTCTTTAAAATAGGTTTCCGACACGCGCTGATGCACGTTGTACAGGGTACGATGACCTATTTCGTAGTCATCGCCTTTATCGTAAAGGTGTTTCAACCGCGATTGAATAAAGTCGTCAGACAGTAATTTTTCATCACTGTCGCCAGGTTCCGTTGGCCACAGTACCCGCCATATCTTGTCGGTGCGCAAAATCACGCACCACTCGTCGGGATCCGACACGTAATTCACATAGGACAGGTTGTCGAACACCTCTTCAAAGGGAAATGGCGTACTGGCAACCAGAAATTTCTCATCGTACGTGAAGCCCCCAAAGCCAATGGCCGCCGACTTACGCACATTGCTCGACGCTCCATCTGCACCAACACAAAAGCTGCCTTTAAGCGTTGTTTTGCCGGCGGCTGTACGCACATCGACTTCGACACCATCCGCCACATTGCGCGCTTCAATTACTTCGTGTCCAAACTTTACCTGCACATGCGGGAAGGCTTTTAGTCGCTCCCCAACAATATGTGTCATTTCATACTGCTCAAGCTGGAGTCGAAACGGGAACGGGGTTTCATCCGCAATCAGCTTCATATCGAATTCCGCCACCTCATCGGTGCGGCGATCGCGATACTGGTACTTATCGACCTTGAGCCCCTTGGCAAACATCTCGTCGGTCAGTCCCACCTCTGCCAGCATTTCCAGTGACGGCGGATGGAAGGTCGAAGCGCGTAGGTCAATCGGCAGGCTATCGGCTTTTTCCAGCAGGATAACCGGAACATCATGCTGGGCCAGATACAGTGTGAGCAGCGAGCCGGCGGGGCCTGAACCGGCGACGATAATCGGATTGTTGTGTTGCATTGTTGCCTCTCGTTAATTGTCTATACTGGCAAAACCCGCTGGCCGCCCCCGCCTGCCGTGGGTATTACCGAGAACGTTTAGCCGCCTTTATACTCATCCATACTCAGACTCATCCGATACTGGAAGCGTTTTGGGTTGTACTGGCAATACAGAATATCCACCAGTTTGTCATCACTGGTATAGGAGTGACGAACCAGTGTCAGTGTTGGTTCGCCGGGTTTCATTTCCAGTTCCCGCGCCACTTCCAACGAGGCCTTGTCCGCTCCAAGGTACTGTTCCACCTTTGTCAGGTTGAGCCCGTTTTCTTTAATGATGTCCAGGCGTACACCTTTTTCCAGCTCACGCTTGGTAAAGCCCTTTTGTATGCCAACGGTCCAGCTGATGTAGTAAGCGAAGGGTTCTCCTTCTTCGCTGCTGCGCACGCGAATTATCCGGTGCGCTTTTTCACCGGCCGCCAGTTTGAGCTCGGCGCGTATGTCGCCTGGTGGTACCACCCTCTCCACATCGAGCACTTTGACGCGCGTGTGGCGCCCCATGCTCGCCAGCTTCTCCAGCATACCCACCAGCGGTGCCTGTACCGGCTCCGGCGCGTAGTGGTGGGTCACATGTGTACCCTTGCCACGGCGGCGCTCTACCAACTCTTCGGCCGCGAGTTCGTCCATAGCGCGTTTGGCGGTAATACGCGATACACCAAACATCTCCGCCAATTGCTGCTCAGTTGGCATTTGGGTACCGTGAGCAATTGTCCCGTCCATAATGCGGCTCTTCAGCAGCGTATACATCTGGTGATAAAGCGGGGTCGGTGTATCACCCTGCATTAATTCCAGATCGCGTTTGCTGAACAGCGGATCCATAGCGCTCATGATCTTGTTATCTCCTTGTCTCCCACGGGGCCGAACGTCGCCGCCCAACCAAAAGCTATATCATTATAGCTTAGAGACATTGTGATCTCGCCCTCTACTTTTTACAAACCCCGAATGGTATTCAGCACTTCCTGCATGGCGATGACGTCCGCATATTTAGCGTGCATGTCGTGCAGGTTAGCTTCGTGAGCCTGAGGGTTGCGATCTCCCACCGCCTCGCGCGGTACTACCACCGGGTAGTTGTGCTGCAGTCCGTCCACCACCGTCGCCCGAACACAGCCACTGGTCGTGAGCCCGGTTACCACCAGCGAATCGGCACCTGAACTTTGCAAGCGCACGGCCAGGTCGGTGCCAAAAAAACTACTGGCCCAACACTTTTCGATAAGCGCTTCGCCCTCGCGCGGAGTAAGCGCCGAATCAACCTGCACCCATTGAGAGTCTGGAGTGAGGCAGTTCAACGCCTGAATACGGTTGCGAAATACGCTGGCCTGATCGGGATTTCGATAAACCACCGTCGTAAAAAATATCGGCAGATTGCGGGCGCGAAAACCCTCCAGCAACGCTGCGTTCGCCGCGACCACTTCCGGGCAATCAGTACCCAGGGGACAGGCAGAGCTGGTAAAGCCCTTGATCATATCGACCAGTATCAGGGCCGGACGCTGACCAATACCCACACTGTTGCGTTCCAGATCCATTGTCAGTTTCCTTTGCACGCGCGCGAAAAAAAGGCTTTCAGGTGCGCACCAATCTCATTGGCATAGAGATCACAGGCATAGGTGCGCGCACCCTGTATAACCTGTTTTTCGCCCTTGGCGAGCAGGCCATATGCGGCGTCAAGCTGCCCGTAAAGAGGGTCGCCGTCACCGGCAAACACCAACACCGGACAAGTCAGCGCCTGCAACTGCTCACCAAAAGGCTGCTCAATGACAGCGCGATACGCATCAGGGTATGCCTCGCCCACAGCCAGGCCCAACAGCGTTTCCCGCAGGGTCAGTGCCAGCGGCGCGTCGGGCTCCTTATCACGCATGCGTTGCCACATACTCAACAGGTGACTGCCATCGGCGCTCAAGGGAAATGGCTTGGCCTTTTCTGGCAATATATTCTTCAAGGCATCACTCAGCAGGGTTGGCCCCGATAAGGCCAGCGCCACAACCTGCTGTGGATGGTCGTGGGCAAGCTGTACTGCAACGGACGCACCGGTGTGATGACCAAACACCAACGCTTGTTCAATCTTAAGCGCATCGAGGAACTGCTGGATCGCCCGCGCATAGGCAACAATCGAGACCGGTTCGCTCAGTGGGTCGCTCTGACCAAAGCCGGGTGTGTCGGGCGCAAGCAACCAATAGTCGTCACCCAGTACTTGCATCAGCGCTTCATACATCACAGAACTGCTCGGACTCTGATGCAGTAAAAGCAGGGGCAATTTGTCGCGGCTTCCCGCTTGGCGGTAATGCATCTGCCCACCATCGATATCGCAGTAGCCGCGCCTGATCACTGCCCTAACTCCACGCTGATCCATTTCAACTCGGTGAACTCATCGGTACTGTAATGGCCACCGCTGCGACCCATGCCCGATAAACCGAGACCGCCGACAGGCGCCATCGCATTGCTCTGGAAAGCGTGCATGCCAATGTGCACGGCGCCGCTGCGAATGGCACGCGCCGCCTTAAATCCCAGCTGAATATCACGGGTGAGAACGCCGGCCGAAAGACCGTACTCACTGTCATTCGCCAGCGCGATTGCCTCGTCGAAATCTGCCGCCTTGACGACACTGGTCATCGGTCCGAAGCTTTCATCACGCCAGGCGCTGCTGTCTCGCGGCGGTTCAAGCAGCACCGTGGGTTCAAACACCAATCCCTGCTTCACCTTGCCGCCGGTGAGAACGGTGGCACCACGCTGCAAGGCATCACTCAAGTGGGCTTCGACTTTCTCCACGGCGCGACGATTAATCAGCGGTCCGTAAACACATTCAGTATCGCGTTGATCGCCAATCTTGAGGTTTTCACAAGCCTGCTTCATGGCATTACAGAAGGCATCAAACACAGGTGCTTCAACCACAATTCGGGAATTGGCCATGCAAATCTGGCCGGCGTGATTGAACATGCCTTGCACCGCAATCTCGGCCGCCTGTTGCGGGTCAAAATCTTTCAGCACCACCAGCGCGCTTTTGCCACCCAGCTCCAGCTGCACCCGCTTCATCTGCTGCATGGCTTGCGCACCAATCACCTGACCCGTGGCCGTGGAGCCCGTCAGCGCAATGGCATCAACCCCACTGTGACTTACTAGGGGGGCACCGCACTCTTGACCAAAACCCGTAACGACACTGACGGCATTAGCCGGCACGCCGGCTTCTACCAGCAGCTTGCCAAAGGCTACGGCGATCAGGGGTGTTTCTTCCGAGGGTTTGATGACGACACTGTTTCCCGCCGCGAGTGGAAAGGCGGTCATTTTCGCGAGCAGTGCCAGCGGCGCATTATAGGGCGACACAATACCAACCACGCCCAGAGGTTCGCGAAATACCATGCTCATACGCGCTGGATTGTCATTGGGAAAAGTATCGCCATAGAGGCGACGTACTTCGCCTGCAGCCGTGCGCAAGAGATCAACGGTATAGTAAATTTCGTGGCGGGCTTTATTGATAACGGAGCCACTTTCATCCATCAGCAGGTCGAGATAACGCTGCTCCCCCGTCGTAGCCATCAAATCTGCGGCGCGCAGCAGTGTCGCTTCACGCTCTTTCGGCGCTAATGCCGACCATTCGTGATAACCCTGCCGTGCGGCCGCAACTGCAAGTTCGACGTCGGCATTGCCGGCACGGGCCGATTGGCCCATCACCTGTTCCGTCGCCGGCGAGAGCACATCAAAATACTCACCGCTCTGCGCTTTCTGGTCACGACCGCCGATCAGCAGATCACTTTTGTGAAAGTCAGGCATCATCTAACTCCGGTTTTCCGGCCACGCCGATAATGCGGGTACCGCGGAAAAACTCGAAGGTTTCTACAACACCTTCGTCGCCGAGACCACTTAGCCCCCAGGCCGGACGCGGGGCCATGGGGTTCAGATTCAGCATGCTCACCGCGTTAATCTTGATATTACCTGCACGGATGCCGCTGGCGACCGTCCACGCATGAGGCTCCGCGCCAAACACATAGGCTGCCAAGCCAAAGGGCGTACCGTTAGCCTGTGCAACTGCCTGAGCATCATCGGAAAAGGTATGCACCGTAGCAACCGGACCAAAGATCTCCTCGCTGGCCTGCGCTGCATCAAGCCCGGTAATCAGGGTAGGCGCGATAAAATAGCCAGCCAGATCCGGCAGCGCACTC
>NZ_JBFJTH010000042.1:0-25402 GCF_041625495.1 Litorivivens sp.
CCGGGCATCCGTGCCTGGTGCGAGGATGCCGGCCTGCCCAATCTGCTGCCGCCCATCGAGCTGGAGGTTTGTGCGCCCTGGCCGGTCAGCAGCGCTGATGCTGTTTTTTCCGCTAACACGGTTCACATTATGCATTGGCATCAGGTCGAAGCGTTTTTTCACGGTCTGGGCCGTGTACTGCGCCACGGCGGCACGTTCTGCTTGTACGGCCCCTTCAACTATGAAGGCAAATACACCAGTGACAGCAATGCTGAGTTTGATCAATGGCTGCGACAGCGTGACCCCGGCAGCGGTATTCGAGATTTTGAACGGATCTGCGAGCTAGCGCTGGCGCAGGATATTTCGCTGCGACATGACCACGCCATGCCGGCCAATAATCGCTTACTGGAATTTGTGAAAGCCGACTGACGTTAAGCAGCACCACAAACCGCAATCACCGATGGCACGCCGGGATCTCCGATTTGCGCCCCTTTTAACGTCAAGTGGAAGTCGAGTGCTTCAACAATCGCTATGCATCGGTATAAGCGTGCACCAATAACACCAAAGCCTATCCACCACGCTTTACGATGAACCAAAAAAAAGCCCTCCTAAGAGGGCTTTTATGCCTATGTGCTCGCAGACACACGCAATGAACCAAATGGGCTTATCGCTCCGCCAGCACCTTCATCTCAACGCGACGGTTACGCTCGCGACCTTCCTCGGTGCTGTTGTCCTTGATGGGCTGACGCTCACCATAGCCGCGGGCGACCATCCGGTCAGCGGCGACACCGCGACCTACCAGATAAGCCTTGACCGCGTTGGCCCGATCTTGGGACAACATCAGGTTGTAGCTATCGGTACCTACGTTATCGGTATGACCCTGCAGCTCAACCACGAAGCTCGGCGAATCCAGCAAGGACCTGGCCACCAGATCCAGAATACGCTGCGCATTAACCTGCAGTTTGGCGCTATTAAACCCGAAGTTAACGCCTTCCAGAATCACTGACTGCTGAACCGCACAACCATTGGTCATAACGGATTCACCTGCGCGAGTATTGGGACACGAATCCAGATGATCACCGATCCCGTCGCCATCGCTGTCAGAACAGCCATACTCGTCAACCGGCGTTCCCAGCGGGGTGCCTGGACAGCGATCCTGGGGATCAATGACACCATCGCCATCCAGGTCAGAGCAGCCATTTTCGTTTACCGGTGTACCCGGCGGGGTTCCCGGGCACTGATCGCGACTATCGGCAACACCGTCGCCGTCAGAATCAATAAAGCGGATCACCGTGCGCTCACGCACTTCACCGGGGAAATTAAAGCGCACACCTAACACCAGGTTGGTACCGCTGTATTCAATGGTCGAGTTATCGAACTCGGGTTGGCGGCTGTCGAAATAACGACCGCCAAGATCAATCATAAATTCGTCAGAAACTTTAAAGTTCAAACCCAAACCAGCCTGTCCGAACAACACAGTATCGTCGCCATCATCAGATTTAATCTCGCTTGCGCCTACGCCCAAACCAACATACGGCTGAACAACACCCTTACGATTAAAATCAAACCAAAGGTTGCTCAATAGCGAGGTAGATTCGATCTCGCCAGTGCTCACCTTTACGCCACCGATCTCACTGATTTCGTTTTTCATACGTTTGGCGCTGATATCGACACGCACCAGACCTTCAAAATCATAGCCCAATGACAAGGCAAAACCGTTGTCATCGTCGAATTTGGTTTCGATATCTTCAAACGTGCCGAGTGTCGACGTACAGGTACCGCCGCTTGGATCAACGTTGATAATAGGCAGACACAGGCTGCCGTTTGCCAATTGTCCCTGCGTGAACAGGCGACCTTCCGAGTCATCGAGATTGACCCGATCGTATTCAACACCAACGTACCAGTTATTTTCCGCCAGCGCGGGTAGCACCGACCCAACCAGAAGAGCCGCCACCGCAAGGCCACGCATCCCTGGAAGCGATTTAAAAGCTGTCATGACAACCCCCATCTTCACATACAGTGAACAGTTTTTGGATTGCGGGCTAACATCGCATTATCTCCTTGAATTTTCAAGCCTATGTCCTTGACATTGGGGGGCTTATTGCCACCATACACAATGAAAACGTGCACTGGATCAACAATTACCCCATCCGCGCGGCACAATCGGGCCAACCAAAGGTGAATCGATGACAACTAAACAGCTAAAGATTCTGCGTGCACTCACCTCGACTGCTCTTATCAGCCTACTGCTCGGCGCTGTATTGACGGTGATGAGCGGCCTGTTCAGCACCTTTTACAGCATCATGGTAGGCATCGGCACTGTACTGATAACACTGTATTGTTATCGGCGTGCCGACCAGAAGATCTCTGCCAGTCGCGATTATTATCTGTGGCGTTACGTACCGACGCTGGTGTTTGTGTTCGGGCCGCTCATTCTGATGGCGCTATCGGCAACAGAAGGCGACTGGTCGGTCACCGGCTGGCTGTTATTTTTACGATTCGGGGTTAGTTTTCTTATTCCCATCGCCTGCCTGATGATGCTGGAACGCCTGCTCAAGCAAGCTCTGCAAGCTGCGCGCTCAGACGCGAGGGACGGGGACGTCTGACGGATCAACATTTTCCTGGGCCAGCTTTTCTTCGGCCCAGGCCTCGTCGTCTTTGTCAGACTCCAGCCCGTCCTGCTCACCTACGTAACGGCTGTCCAGCACCAGTTTCCCGTAGAGCGCAAAGTGATCCGAACCAAAGGGTGCGAGCCGTCGCAGAGAACGTACGGTAAAATGCTCGCTGTGGAACAGGTGGTCCAGCGGCCAACGCACCAACGGCAGGCCCGCGTGGTAGGTGTTGTACATACCGCGCCCTACACGAGGATCGAGCAGTCCGCTGATTTTGCGAAACAGCCGCGTAGTCTCGGACCAGGCCACATCGTTCAGATCGCCAGTAACCACCACCGGCTTGCGATACCCATCCAGGCTTTTGGCCACCATGATCAGCTCCGCGTCTCGCTCCGATGAGGCTTCATTCTCGGTCGGGCTCGGCGGCGCCGGATGCAGGAAGTGCACACGCACATACTGCTTTGACCGCAACTCCACCATGGCATGCATCGAGGGAACATCCTTTTCCACCAGATAGTCCACCTGCGCGTCGTGCAGCGGCAGGCGGGAATACACATGCATACCGTATAGATTATCGAGCGGACATTTCAGCGTATGGGGATAGCGTGGCTCCAGAGCGTCGAGCTGATCCTGCCACCAGGCATCAGACTCCAGAGTAACCACGATATCTGGCGACATCTCGTCAACTAACGCCAGAAAACGCGCGGCCTGTCGGTTAGTGGTGAGCACGTTGGCGGTCAGCATGGCCAGGCTGTTGCGCTCATCACATGTATCGCTGGACAGCACTTCCCGACGCGCTAGCGGGGTATAGGGAAAGATCCACCAGAGCTGATAGCCCAGGCAGGCGGCAGTGGCGAAAATCAGCCCCAGCCCCAGGGTTGACGTGATGTCCAGCAACGCAATCTGTAACAGCAGCAGTACGCCGGCCAGCCACGCCAACTGCAAGCGCGGAAAATCCCAGCCCCGCACCCACCACACTTCCCGCCGCCACAGCGGCAGCAGGGTTGCGAGTATCAAAAAGCCAGAGGCAAGATTCAGTAACCAGAACAGTCGCAAGCGAAGACCCGGATTATTCGATATAAGTACAACAGTAATCGGTTGGCGCTTCGATAATCAAATCAAACTTGGCATTGGCGGGCACATCGAAACTCTGGCCACCGACAATGTTTTTCCAGTCTTCACCCGGCAGACGCACTTTAAGCTGACCCGCCAGAATCTCCATCACCTCGGCGGCTTCGGTGCCAAAGGTATATTCACCGGGCAGCATCAGCCCGAGGGTTTTGCGACTGCCATCGGCAAATAGCACCGTGCGGCTGCTGACCTTGCCCTCAAAGTAAAGATTGGCGGCTTTAATAATGGTGACGTTCTCAAACTGCGACATAAGTAATCCAGATTTCAGAGTAGAAGAGCGGCGTCATTCTACCCGAAAACTGCAGCATAGCGTCTGCCGTCAGGAAAGGGGGTCCGCCTGCAGGGAATTTTCACCATTTCGCACACGATAGCGCGCCGCCAGCACTTCACCATCGTTCTCCGAATCTGTTACGTCGCGCAGGTGATACCAGCTGGCGCGGCAGTGCGTCGGCGTCACCTCCAGCACCACGTAGCCACGCTCACTCAAGTTGCTGTAATGGATATGGGGGTTATAGAGCTTGAGAGTTTCTTCCAGTGCGGTGATACCCGTCTCGAAAGGCACCACTGCCTCCAGCCCCGGCGAGGTAATCGAGGGGGTTACAAACTCCACGCCATAGGTTGGCCCCTGTAGCTCTACCAGCGGCTCAATCCCGGGGTTAGTATTGAGCACGGCGGCATTGACCAGTACCGGCTGCTGCAACTCCATAGCCCAAGAAGTATGAATATCTCCGGTGAGCACCACCACGTTATCAATCTGCAGGTTCTCAATAGCATCCCACAGGGTCTGTCGACTGGCGGCATAGCCGTCCCAGCCATCGGTATTTAACACGTTTACCCATTCCGGCGAGACTGGCCCGGAGGGTGGGGAAGAAGGTTGCTCAGCCAGCAGGGGCGGCCCCTGAAACGGAGCCATCATGACTTGCTGCCCCAGCACCTTCCAGGTACGGGTACCTTTAGCTTTGCCCAGTCGTTCCAGCAGCCAAGCCTCCTGCAGCGGGCTTAGCAGTCGTCGATTCGCATCGTGATAATCCTCGTGGACAATATCGGGCTGTTGGTGGCGGCCACCTATCCGGGTATCAAGCATCATCAGCTCCAGCAGACGGCCAAACACAAAGCTGCGGTGAATCTGCGGATCAAAGGGGTCTGCAATATCGGCGATTGGCATCCATTCGTTGTAGACCCGAACGCCGGTGGCTTTGCGGATTTCCCATTCGCCTTCCGTTGCAGGGCTATGATTTACCGCGCCGCCGCCGGCACCTCGACCATCCGGGTCAAAACTGTTGTCGGTGGTTTCGTGATCATCCCAGGTAGTGATAAATGCGAACCGCGCGTGCAGCATTTGCAGATCGGGATCTTCGCGATAACGGCGATAGCGGGCTCGGTAGTCCTGCAGAGTGACAATTTCGACCTGATTATCACTAGCGTAGGTGCGGCCCTGAGCCACCACCGCGTCGTTGCCGTACTGGGCTTCGGTGTACTCGTATATGTAGTCGCCGAGGTGGATAACAAAGTCTATTTCATCGCGCCGTGCAATATTGCGGTAGCCAATAAAGTAGCCATGGGGATAACTGGCGCAGGACACCACGGCAAAGGTTAGCCCCTCCACCTGTGCACTTGCTTCGGGCAGGGTTCGCGCCCGCCCGACTAGCGAGTACGCGCCGGACGCCGTTTGAAAGCGGTAGTAGTAGGTCTGATCAGGCTCCAGGCCAGTGGCAACAACCTTTACCGTATAGTCAGCCTCGCTGCGCACAACCGTTTTCCCCGCCGCGACAAGCTGCGCAAAATCCGGCGTTCGCGCCACCTCCCAGTCAACCTGCTGGGCTGAGGCCAGCCGAGTCCAGAGAATCAGTGAGTTGGCGCCGGGATCACCAGCAGCGACACCCTGCTGGAAGGGCTGCTCGGACAAATCATCCTGACCAGCAAAACCATTGGGCAATGCACCCTGCCCTGACCAGCTCAGCGCAAACGCGCCGTCGCTCAGGGTCAGCTGAAAACCAAAGCTATTCAACCACTGTCCGTCAACGGTCAGCGCCGCTTTTTCCGCTGGTACACGCAGCCACTGCATCAGGTAATCGCGCTCCCCCACCCGGTGGCGCCAGAACATACTGTCGACCATCAGCCCATGCACGGCAATATCAAATTGAGCGTCCAGCGGCGCGGTATCGCCCGGGAAATTCGAGTCCTCGACAGTAAAGCTCAGATTTCGGCCTGCATCAGACACCTGTAAGCGACCAGTGGCGCGATAGGTCAGAACGTCGGGCACATTCTCAGTAGCCGGCGCGGCGCCTGAACTGCCGGAGTCGTTGCAGGCAGCCAGCGTCGCAACACCCGCTCCTGCAAGCCCCATTCGAGAAAGAAAGGCGCGACGATTAATGGGCACAACACTACCTCAAACATAAGCCATATGTTGGAGGCGAAGACATTAGCAGAACAGTGTGACGGTTTTATGGCTGCCCAACTAGGTCAGTCGGCCGTATGTTTCGTCCAGGTAGTCGATGATTTCATCCGATTCAAACATCGACACCCCCGAGTTCGGGTCTTCCAGATAAGGCGCCATCACCTGCCCCGTTTTCGCCTTGAGGGCCTGACGGTTCTCGCTGAGATGCTCGAAGTCCGGCCATAGCCGATTGCGAATAGGCGTAAGCGCAAAGTCTTGCCACTGGGCTTTACCAATATTGCGAATAATATAAGGCACTTCCAATTCACACAGGCGCTCACGCACCAATCGCGCATAAGGACTCGATTCAAAGCCCCACAGCACCAAAGGCTTCTGCGCGGGAGAGGAAGGTCGCGCAAACATGCCCTTGGTAGTGCGCAGCCCCGAGGCCAGCATGGACGACGTGGTATCAACCAGTTTCAGTCGCCACATTGAAGGAATCTTGCACTCCCCGTAGGTGGTGTAGAGATAGGCAATGATATCTGCCGATTCGTAGAGCTGGAGGTCTGTGTTGGGGTCTACCAGAAAGGGAAACTGCGCCTTCCCACCCAGCCGTATTGCTTCGGGCCGAAAGCGCTCGCCGCGTTTCGGGCACGGATAGATCAAGACATCAATCTCAAGCTCGGTCAGCACCTCGCGCACTAGCCGACAGTATGGACAGTTCTCCATTTCATAGAGCTGAAGGGTTTTAACCGGCTGCCGCGCCGCTGGTCGACTCATGGTTCCACGCCACAATGCCGCAGAGGAGGCGGCAAGCGAGCCGATCAGATTCAGGGTTGAGGCCATGGAGCTCTCCTTCACAAAAAATCCATCATACGGACAAACATCGAGGTATTGAACTCCAGAAAACCGTCCCTATTTATTGAACAATTCAATAGTCAACCGGAACAAGGCTCTACTAGCTACTCAGTCTCGGTGTGTGGTTGAACGAAAATGACAACAACGGTGCTTTGCCAGACTACTAACAACATGCCCCGGCCCGCCCGTCCTCCGCCGCTTTGAACGGCCCTGCAATCCGTTCAACCAAGCGAAGGAGGATTTATGCTGGATGTCAGCCAGCTCAGCCGTCACTACGGCGATTTTGTTGCGGTCGACAAGGTGAGCTTCCGCATTGAGCCCGGCGAGATTGTCGGCCTGCTAGGCCACAACGGTGCCGGTAAAACCACAATTATGAAAATGCTAAGCGGCTACCTGGAACCCAGCACGGGAAGCGTGCGCATGGGCCAGTTCAGCTTGGCCGAAAACCCCAAAGCCATTCAGGCACAGCTGGGCTACCTGCCGGAAAATCTCCCGGTTTACCCGGAGATGTCGGTGGCCGACTACCTCGACTACGCCGCTGAACTTAAAGGCCTGCGAGGCAATCACAAGTTTGAAGAAATCCGCCGGGTTGTCCGGGCAACAGAACTGACAGAGAAGCTGCTCGCCGCCATCAATACGCTGTCGCGAGGCTATCGCCAGCGAGTGGGCGTGGCACAGGCGCTGCTCGGACGCCCCAAGCTAGTGATACTCGACGAACCCACCAACGGCCTTGATCCCACCCAAACCGAACATATGCGTGCGCTGATACGCGAACTTGCGCAACAAGCCACGGTGATTCTTTCCACTCATATCATGCAAGAGGTAGAAGCACTGTGCGAGCGCGTGCTGATTCTCAGCCAGGGCCAACTCAAGGTCGACGAACAACTGGACAGCCTGCGCCACAGCAATCATCTACTGGTGAGCACGTCTGCCACGATGAACGATCTCAACATCGCCAGCAACGACATCGCCGGCATAGAACATATTGAGACTCTCAACCCGACGGGTATACAGCAGCGTTTTCGCTTGCGCTTGCATAGCGAGGCAGACCTGACCCCAGTCAGCGCGGAGCTGTCGCGCAAGCTGATAAACGCCGGCGCAGACCTCTACCAGCTTCAGGCCGAACACCGTGATCTGGAAACGCTGTTTCGGGAAGTAAGCCATGCCGCGTCCGGCAGTGAATCAGTTAAACAAAACCAGGTTCAGCAGAAGGAGGCACAGAGCAATGCAGCCTGATCGACATCTGCCCACGATAAAGCGCATAGCACAAAAGGAAATCACGCTGTTTTTCGCCTCACCTGTGGCGTGGCTTTTTCTTGCCACCTTTGCGGCCGTGAGCCTTTTTGTGTTTTTTTGGGGAGAAGCTTTCTTTGCCCGGAATATCGCCGATGTGCGCCCTCTCTTTGAGTGGATGCCTATCTTGTTAATTTTTCTAGCCAGCGCGCTTACTATGCGGCTATGGAGTGAGGAAAAACGCAGCGGCACAATCGAACATGTGCTCACACAATCCGTACCTTTGTGGCATTTTGTCGTTGGTAAATTTGCTGGCTGCCTCGCGCTACTGCTGATTGCTCTGCTAATCACTCTGCCGCTCCCATTTAGCGTGGCGTTAATGGGCGACCTCGATTGGGGGCCGGTACTCGGAGGCTACCTTGCCACCTTTTTGCTCGGCGCCACCTATCTCAGCATCGGTCTGTTTGTGTCTGCCCGAAGTGACAACCCCATTGTCAGCCTGATCAGCGCCACAGCCCTTTGCGCTGCACTCTATATGCTGGGCAATCCAGCGCTTACCGATTTTGCAGGCCAACAGCTCGGCGAGTGGTTGCGACGTCTCGGTACCGGGTCTCGCTTTGATTCCATTACCCGCGGTGTGATCGATTTTCGCGACCTTTACTACTACCTGAGCTTGATCGTCGTATTTCTGGTACTGAACACCTTCGTGCTGGAACGTCAGCGTTGGACCAATACAGGCCGCTCCAGTCATCACCGCTATTGGCGAAATATGACAGCACTCATTGCATTGAACGCTCTAGCAGCAAACTTCTGGATAGGACAGCTGCCGCTGCGGGTAGATGCCACCGAAGGCAATCAGTATTCGCTGTCGCAGGCCACCGAGAACTATCTCGATCGACTCGAAGAGCCTCTGCTTTTGCGCGGCTATTTCAGCGCCAAGACACACCCCCTACTAGCACCACTGGCACCACAACTAAAAGACTTGCTGCGTGAATACGCGGTAGTTGGAGGTGACCGGTTGCGAGTGGAATTTATTGACCCTGCTCGCAACCCTGAACAAGAGGAAGAAGCCAACCAGCGCTACGGCATTCAGCCCACCCCGTTTCAGGTAGCAGACCGCTACGAAGCCGCTATTGTGAGTTCCTATTTCAATGTGCTGGTGCAATATGGGGACGAACATGAGGTATTGGGCTTTCAGGATCTCATCGAAGTTCGTTCAGGCTCAGAAACTGACCTCGACGTACGGCTGCGAAATCCGGAGCACGATATTACCCGGGCTATTCGCAAAGTGCAGAATAGCTATCAGGCCAGTGGCAACCTCTTTGACACGGTTCAAGACCAACTGACCTTCACCGCCTACATTTCCAGCAACGAACTGCTGCCCGACAGCCTCCGGGAATTTCGCAAACAGGTGCGCAGCGTTGTCGATAGCATGGCCAATAAAGCCAATGGTCGCTTCAGCATCAATATTGTCGATCCGACTGCCGACGATCTCGAAAACCAGCTGGCTGAAGATTTCGGGTTCCAGCCCATGACCACCAGCCTGTTTAGCGACGAACGTTTTTACTTTTACATGGTGCTGTCAGACGAAGATCAGCATGTGCAGATTCCATTGGGTGATCTGAGCGAAAATGAATTTCGTCGTAACCTGGAAGCGGGCATCAAACGCTTTGCGCGCGGTTTTACTAAAACTGTTGCCTTCGTCGCTCCTGAAGCCGCACCTCAATACAGCCGTTACGGCAGCCGCTTTAGCCAGCTTAAGCAATTTCTATCTCAGGAAATGAAGGTCAAGCGCGAAGATCTCAGCGATGGGGCAGTAGCCGGTGACGCCGACCTACTATTTCTGGCTGCACCGGAAAACCTCGACGCTAAAGCCCTGTTTGCCGTTGATCAGTTCCTCATGCAGGGCGGTACCGTGGTGCTGGCTAGCTCGCCATTTAGATCGGATCTAAGCGGCCGACAACTGTCAGTGCGTCGGGTAAATTCCGGCTTGGATGACTGGCTGAAGCATCACGGCGTGCACATTGATAACGCACTGGTGCTCGACAAACAAAACGCAGCGCTGCCAGTTCCTGTCACGCGCACTGTCGGCGGCTTTCAGCTACAGGAATTGCGTATGCTCGATTATCCGTATTTTATCGATCTGCGCGGTTCTGGGCTCAATCAGGAGCACCCCGTCACAGCTGATCTGCTGCAGCTGACGGTACCCTGGGCCTCGCCGATCAAGGTCTCGCTGGACGAAACCAGTGGACTAGCCGCGACAAATCTACTGCAAAGTTCCCCCGGGTCTTGGCTGTCCGACTCGACTGATGTCATGCCCAACGTCGACTCAAGTGGCACCAGCACCTTCACCCCAACTGACGAAACCGGCAGTGAAGTACTCGGGATCAGCCTGACAGGGAGGTTCACATCATACTTTGCAGACAAGGATTCGCCTGTGCTAACGCCCGAAACAGCAGACGACGAGGCAAGCAATGAGGCCACAACACAAAACCCTGATGATGCAATCACTGCGAGCGCAGCCATCAAGCATTCACCGGAATCCGCACGACTGATCATTTTCAGCTCCAACGATTTCTTGAGCGATCAGGCTATCGGATTGGCTTCCAGCGCTGCGCGAAGCGAGTACCTAAACAGCC
This sequence comes from Litorivivens sp., assembly GCF_041625495.1. Taxonomy (GTDB): domain Bacteria; phylum Pseudomonadota; class Gammaproteobacteria; order Pseudomonadales; family Spongiibacteraceae; genus Litorivivens. The sequence goes on from NZ_JBFJTH010000042.1 coordinate 10,830, forward strand.
TGCAGCTGGCGGCCAACACTGTCGAGTGGGCGCTGGATGACAGCGGTTTGCTGAGTATCCGCGGACGCGGTCATTTTAACCGCACCCTTCCCCCTATGGGCACAACCACACAAATGCTCTGGGAATACCTGAACTACGCGTTTGCCGGCTTTGCTCTGATAACCATTGCCCTGGTGCAGCGTCACCGCAGACGCAATCGTGAACACCGCTATCGCCAATTGATTATCAACGTATGAGGCACGCCATGAAAAAAGCTTTATTCTGGCTGGGTATTCTACTCGGCCTCCAGATCGTGATCGCCCTTACGCTATACGCGTCGAACCAGTCGCAAGACCAGACGGAGAGCCGCCCGCTGCTCAGCGCGGGCACCCTTCCTGAACGCTTGGTGATTGACGACGGCAAACATCGCGCCGATGTAGCTAAGGTAAACGGAGAATGGCGCCTGCCAGACCTGGACAACCTGCCAGCCAACACCAGCAAGATAGAAGGCTTGCTCAGCAAACTGAAGCAGACCCAAACCCGCTGGCCGCAGACAACGACCGCCTCCAGCCACAAACGCTTCGAGGTTGCGCCTGAACAGTTTCAGCGTCATGTCAGTCTTTGGCAGGACGGCAACAAGTCGATCGAGTTTTACCTCGGCACTTCACCCGGCTATCGACAAACCCACCTTCGGCGAGCCGATGAAACAGCTGTGTACAGCGTCCCATTGCAAAATTACGACTTTCCCAGCCAAAACGAAGACTGGCTCGACAAGCGCTTGATCGCCGTGTCGGCAATAACCGAGCTGAATGGACCCGACTACCATCTGCGTAAAACCGACAGCGATTGGCACCTGGCAGATGCCGGCGAGGACGAACTGGACCCTGACCGAGTCCAAGCACTGATACGCTCACTGGAAAACCTGCGGGTGCAGGGTATAGCCGATAAACCCGAAGGCGACGCCGAGCTCGTGCTGTCAGTACGAGCAGGCAATAGCGACTACGAATTTCGTTTCTGGAAAAATGGCGACGACCACGTAATACAACGCAGTGATCGAGCGCAAACCTTTACCGTCAGCAAGTATGATTATGAACTGCTAATTGAGGCGACGCGGGAGAGCCTGCTACGTAAACCAGAGGCTGAAAACGGCGCCGGGTAGGGGCACGTATGGCAGCTCACCTCGGGCGAGATGCTTGCAACTACGTGTTTGGGTAGTACCAAATAGGCGAAGTCCAGGCCCGCTCCTGAATGATCTGCGGTATATCGGGATCGCCACAGGCAGCGGGCCGCTCGCCCTCAACGCGCAAACACTGCCAGGCACTCCAACGACAACTCGGGTTTTCCAACACCCTCAAGTAATACACAGCAGCGCGTTCCGGATCAAAATCCGGGTCAACCCAGCGTGTACAAAAGCTGCTCCGACCCGGTCCGGCGACCGCACAGGTGGCCGTATCGACACTTGCCTCACCCGCTGCGTAACCCGCCACATCGTATACCGTTTCCTGCATCTGGCCATCGTCGCGCATCGTGCCTTTCACCACCTGCAAACGCTGCAGTTGGTTCCCGCGGGGATCTTTAAGCGCAGATAAAACAAAAGCCGGTGCATCGGAAGACTCAGGCTTGGGCGGCAACACCTCGCCCATTGGCACGCCGTGGGTATACCCCTGCCGCGCCAAATCCTCACCACACATGTCGTCGGGCAGATCCCAGCCACCGAAAAAGCGCGGCACAATTCTTGGGCCGCTGCTGCCAAAGGTCTCCCGGCGCTTGAGCGCGGCAAAAACGGATTGTCGTGAATTTTCTTCGGCCCAGACACCGGCGATGCCGCCGGGGTTGTAGCGCAGGGGCGAACCGGTCGCAATGCCACCGGGCACATCGTATTCCTTGATCAGGCGTTTTGCGGCATCGGAATCCATGCCGTGGGCGCCATCGTATTGCTCTTCATCTACGTCACCACCGGTCGCATTGTGACTGTCCGAAGACGCAATGAGCCCGTACTCGAAAGGGTTCACCCCTAGTTTTTTATGTTCGGCCAACCCCTGTGTAAGACCATAGCGGGTATAACTGAAACGGGACAGACAACCCTTGAGCATCATACCGCCCTCACCGACACCATCGCGGCAATCTTCTGCCGCTTCATCCGGCGCGCGGAGCTTTTCAAAGTCGCACTGCTCATCAGCACTGCCAACCACGCCATAAAGACCACGTCGACATTCGGAATCACCCTTCACCTGCATCACTTCGGCCAAACGCTCAATGCGCTGACGCAACACCGCTGCGTCACGCTTTTCGGCTGGTGTTTCTGCCCCTGGGTATTCAGGGAAAAACATACGCCCGCTACTCCAGTTACTGTTGTGTGGAATAGCCAGCGCATCACATCCGGTAGCGCTATCCAGACAGGTCTGCGCCAGCCATTGCCAAAGCAACGACGGCTGCGGCGCTTCTTTGGCACTCAGCGGCAGGGGCGGCACAGTAGCGTTAGCGAAAATAACGTTGCGGTGCAGGTTGCTGGACTTTTCAGCCAGCGAATATTCGTAACCTACGAGACTGGTAAAGCGGCACTCGCTGCTGCGGTCGTAAGCCAGTTCTGCGGCCAGCTGTATATCTCGCCAGACACTTTCGCTGCGCTCTATACATGCGCTGCCATCCGCCGCACACACCGAGGCAGGCCTTTCTTTACCGTATATGACGAAGGCAAGCATACGGATAAGGGGCTGCATTACCGGCGACACCGGCGGCTTTAGATCACCCCGGTAAACCTTACATACCATTGTAGAATAGGCTTGCTGCGCTGGATCCAGACAGAGACTTCCTTCACCCATATATTCCGCGTGGTCGGTCACCGCCATAAAATCAAGTGGCTGCTCATTACGCAACACGCGGGTTCCCATGCCATCGCCATTCAATGGCGGCAAAAGCACCGCCCCGCCTCTGGCATAACGATAGGCTTCAGTCGGCGTTACCCGGGTATCAAAAGCGTAGGCGTCGGTCGAGTACGCCGTGTGCACGTGCAAATCGCCAAACAACGGCTGCTTATGAGCAACCCGATTGCTGCAGGGCTCGCGAGTTTCCGTCGCAAACGGCGGCTGTACCGCCGGTGTACTGTAGTAACGCTCACGCATAAGCTGGCGACGCTGCTGTGGGTCGACAACGTCGGGGGCGGTCAACCACTGAAAGCCCACCACCGCGGTACCACCAATCACCAACATCCAAAAAATGCGTTTCATCGCCTGATGCCCTGTTATTGTTTTTGTACACAGTGCAGGCTTGGCGATGTGATAACCATTACAAGTTGGTCAGACGCTGCATTACTACGGTTCACGCAGTAAAAAGCGCAGCACCTCAGTCCTGCGCCTGAGCGTGGCCTGTCTAACCGTTTGTCGCCGCCAATACCGCTGCCATCTCGACCATCTCTTTCAGGTCTGTGTGATTTTCCCGAGACAGATCCAGCGCGCCTAACAGCGACTGGAGGCCGGCCCAATCCATACCCTTCACGTAGGATGAACCCCGCAGTTTCTCAGCGAATCCGGCCGCCACCACTGCCGCGTTTGCTTGCCGGACTTCAGCTAATTCACGGCTGTACACCACATGGTCGCGACGCACACTGTTGCCGCCTTCAGGGGACTTATAGCGCAGCTTCACCAGAGCCAGCTCGCTGGTATTGCCGTGAGCTAGGCGGGTCGCACCATACCGGCGATCGTCGATAAATCGGAAGCCGCTGTTGGCGAGGGTTATTTCGTATAGAGCGGTTACACTGTGGCCTGCACCGATGTCGCCAGCGCCCTTGGCATCGTTATTAAAATCCGCATGTTGCAGCTGCCGGTTGTTATAGCCAATTAGACGATATTCAGCGACCACAGCGGGGTTAAACTCCACCTGTAACTTTACGTCTTTTGCCACTGTATATGCGGTGCCTTTCAGGCCATTGACCAGCACCCGCTGCGCCTCTTTAAAACCGTCAAGATAGTAATAGTTTCCATCACCTTTATTGGCCAGCGGCTCAAGTTGGGCGTCCATATAGTTACCGCGACCAACACCGAGCACCGTGAGATAGATACCCGCATCACGCTTTGTCTCGATCAGGTCGACCAATGCATCGCCTTGCAATCCCACATTCACATCACCGTCGGTAGCCAATATCACGCGATTGTTGCCGCCTTTTATCAATACCTGTTCGGCCAGCCGGTAGGCGCGCTGAATACCGTCACTGGCATGGGTTGATCCCCCCGCCGTCAGCGCCGCAAGGGCCTGCTGAATAACCTGCTTTTCGCTCGCCTTGGTAGGTTCCAGCACCGTGCGTGAGCCCGAGGCATAGGTCACTAGCGCAACTGTATCCGTAGGTTTGAGTTTGCCCAGCATCACCGCAAAGGCTCGCTTGAGCAGGCCGATCCGATCTTCGCCCTGCATAGAGCCGGACACATCAATCAGAAACACATAGTTGCTATCGGGCAGTTCGGTCGCCTGCGGCTCCCAGGCATTGAGGCGAACTTGCAGCAGACGCGTTGCGGTATTCCAGGGCGCGCTGAAAATGCGGGTTTCCACACCCACCGGCCGTGCCTTGTTCAGGCCAGCCAAGGGTTGGTAGGCCAGTGCATTTATAATTTCCTCGGTGCGAATCGCGTCTACCGGTGGCAGGCGCCCCTCGTTGAGATACCGTCGCGCCACCGTAAAAGAAGCCGCATCCACGTCGATGGAGAAGGTAGACAGCGGATCGTCGACAACCCGCTTCACCGGATTATCTGCTGTACCCTCGTAGCGCTCACGATCACCCTGCGGTGGCAGGTGGTAATCCGGCAAACGATGACGGTAGTGACCTTGCGGGTGAATAGACGGCGCCAGACGTTGCGCGGCCACCGGGTGGCTGGAATCGGCCATCATCGACTTTGGCTGCAATTTTCCCGCCCCCTTACCGGCAACCTCACGTTTTTCCGGTGCCGAGCTGGCATCCTCATCGATGGTGACGGCAGTTTGAGCCTCGGGCTCGGAGGGAAGAACCGTCGCGGCATCGTCCTGATTGACGGTGCAAGCTGCCAGAGCCAGTGCCAGTGCGGTTAACGCGAATGTCTTTTTCATCTCGGTATCTCCTGAACGGGGTGATACCAGGTGTGACGGACACAGCGACAGTTCTGAACAGAAAGCTGGGAAAAAAACCGGGGTCGCATCGAGGTTTTTAGTCTGCCCTCTTTATCTGCGCGATCCGTTGGCAATACCCGCACAAACCGGCAACCAAAACCAAACAGCACGGACTGCTCAAAAAATACTCGATACGACCCCGTCTTTTTATTTCACGGGTTCACACAGGAACACGGGGATATTGCGGTCTGTGCGGGCCTGGTACTCGTCGAAATCCGGGTACAGGGAGCACAGATGGGGCCAGGCGGCGGCTTTTTCTTCGTCACTGATCTGTCGCGCACGCATGTTGCGGGTGTTGCCGCCAAACATCACGGTGATATCGGGATTCGCGGCAATGTTGTGGTACCACACCGGGTGCCGGTCCATGCCTCCCTGCGAGGCCACCAAATAGACATTATCGCCTTCGGGCAGATGGATCAGGGCAATCTCCCGCCAAGCGCCAGTTTTGGCGCCTTTCATACCCACCACACAGATCGGATAACCGCCCGGGAAATTCTTCCAGAGTCGGCCCTTCGATTTCTTAAATACCCAGACATTGGCGGCGGTAACCCATTTCATGACTTTCTTTATGGCGCCAAAATGTTCCTGCGGAATGGGCTTTACGTCGGCCCGTTTGGTTTTGACGTAATCGTATTCAACCACGGTGAATTCCTCTGGTGAGTTGTCTGAGCGCATCTTAACGAATGGTCACGCTGCCTGATCTTACCAAGCTGTTACAGTGCCGTGAATTCGCGAGGAACAAACCCGTGCGCTCTACGACTCTCCAAAACAACGGCATTTACTACGGCTGGGTTATCGTGGCATTGGCGATGATGATGCACGCGATTGTCACTGGCGGCACCAATGCGCTGTACGGCGTGTTTGCGCTGCCACTAAGTGAAGCATTTGGCTTGTCGCGTGCGCAGGTTCTGGGTGTAACCGCCAGTATCGCGATGATCGCTTCAGGATTCATATCTCCCTTTGCCGGCCTGTGGCTGTCGCGCCACTCCCCGAAAAAGCTGATTATGCTGGGCTGTATCGCACTTAGCCTGGGCTTTTTCGCGATGACAGCCATTAACCAATGGTGGCATATCGCGGTGATTTACGCGGTGAGCTGGAGCGTCGGCAACACCCTGTTCGGCGCACTGGCGGCCAACACTTCGGTGTCCAACTGGTTTGAAGCGGGTCGCGGCAAGGCGCTGGGCATTGCCGCCATTGGCATGTCCTTCGGGTCGTTTTCGTTTCCGCCGCTGATTACCTGGGTCATCGTGACTCACGGTTGGCGTGCGGCCTATGCGGTACTGGGCTGTATTACGCTGGCGGCCCTGCCCGTTATTCTGCGCTGGTACCGGGACCGACCGGAAGCCGCAAAAGACGCACCGGCCCCGGCGCCGACCGGCAATCACTGGCGCGAGATTCTGACCAGTCGAGATTTCTGGCTGATTGGCATCTGCATCAGTATCTGTTTTGCAGGGTTTAATGGCCTGACGATCAACCTGATCCCTATGGCGGTAGATCAAGGCACAAGCCCCACCACCGCCGCCTGGCTGATGTCGGTGGCCGCCAGTTTCAGCGTAATTGGAAAAATCCTGTTTGGCCTTTCCGCAGACACGCTCGGCCCGCGCAAGGCTTTGATGCTGCCGCTGGCGACATTGATTATTGCCTGCGCCTTGCTCTGGGGAAATCCCGACTTTTACCTGATGCTGACGGCTGCAGCGTTTATTGGCCTGTCGAGTGGCGGCGCCATACCGGTTTGGGGCGCGCTGATTGGCAGCTATTTCGGCCAGCAGAAATTTGCCCAGGTCATGGGCATGATGAACCCACTGCTGGTGCCACTAATCGTCGCCTGCGCGCCTTTTATCAGCTGGGTAAATGAAACCACTGGCAGCTACAACACCGCGCTGGCAACGATTATGGCGGTCATTGGCCTGGCGTTTGCGCTTATTCCGCTGCTGCGCCCCGTAAACACCACCTGAGCCCTGACCGCTTCAGGCCAGCCCCCGAAACTGTGCCAGCGCAAAATCATCCAACAGGTCGACGGGAATGATATGGAACAGGGTAGTCGTCGGGTAAACCAGCACCATGTCTTCCAGCACCGCGACTTTCTTTAGTTCTGCCAATTGATAGCGAGATTCGCCGTTGTCTGAGCTCAACACAAACCCGGTGGGCAATATGTTCAGCCGGTGTTCTTTGTGCAGCAGAGGATTCTGTCGATAGAGTCGACGATAACGCCAACGGTGAATACCTGGCAGCACTATCTGCCAGAACACCGCCAGTAGCACGGCCACAACCACGGTGGCTGTTATGGCCGCCGAAGCAAAGCCCATCGCGGGCGGGAATAACGCGAGCACAGCGTATAGCGCAAGCACCAAGACCCCACGTCGGCCACGCTGGGCATGCCAGTTAGCGCGTACAAACTGGTCTTCTGAGATATGGTATGCCTTGCTCACACGCTGCCCTCCGCTATTGTTTACATTGTAACCAGTGGCGCTAAGCCGTAAAATACGCGACCTTTCCTTTCGCCGAAATAATAACCACTCCTGCCGATAGGTTTTCTTCCGTGCCGTGGCACGGCTTCATACAGTAGTTACAGCGTGGGTAATTCATGTTTGAAATTTCTCCCAGTCGCGTCGCTTCAACCAAAAACGACGTGCTTTCTGGTCTGACGGTGGCCCTGGCCCTAGTGCCCGAAGCCGTCGCGTTTTCTTTTGTCGCCGGCGTTGAACCCCTGGTAGGCCTCTATGCCGCCTTTATGGTGGGCCTGATTACCGCCTGCATTGGTGGCCGACCGGGCATGATTTCCGGTGCAACCGGCGCGCTAGCTGTGGTCATGGTTGCTCTGGTGAAAGATCACGGTGTGGAATACCTGTTTGCCACTGTCGTACTGATGGGGATACTCCAGATTGGCGCGGGTATATTCAAGCTCGGTAAGTTTATCCGCATGGTGCCCCACCCGGTTATGCTGGGCTTTGTTAACGGGCTCGCTATCGTCATTTTCCTTGCGCAACTGCAGCAGTTTGGCAATCCAGGCGAAGCAGGCTGGCTGACCGGCACTTCGCTGGAAGGCTCTGTAATTGATATTGCCTGGATGGGCGGTAACGACCTGGTCACAATGCTCAGCCTGGTTGTACTGACCATGGCCATTATTCACTTCCTGCCAAAACTGACTCGCGCCATCCCTTCCTCACTGGCCGCGATTGTCGTGGTGAGCCTGCTGGTCATTGGCATGAACTTCGATACCCGCGTTGTCGGCGATGTCGCTTCGATAGCCGGCGGCCTGCCCAGCTTTCATATCCCGATGGTGCCGCTGAACTGGGAAACCCTGAGCATTATTTTCCCCTACTCGGTAATTCTCGCCGCGATAGGCCTGATCGAATCGCTGCTGACGCTGCGCCTCGTTGACGAAATTACCGAAACCCGTGGTCGCGGTAACCGTGAATGTATCGGCCAGGGTGTGGCCAACACCGTCACCGGCTTTTTCGGCGGCATGGGCGGTTGCGCGATGATAGGCCAGAGCATGATCAACGTGAACTCCGGTGGTCGCGGTCGATTGAGCGGCATCAGCGCCGCGCTCTTTCTGCTGGCGTTTATCCTGGTTGCGTCACCATTGATCGAACAGATTCCACTGGCAGCGCTGACCGGCGTTATGTTCATCGTGGTGATTGGCACCTTTGAGTGGAGTAGCTTTCGCATCCTGCATAAAGTGCCCAAGCAGGACGCACTGGTACTGGTGCTGGTATCTGCCGTTACCGTCGCCACCGACCTCGCCGTAGCTGTTGTGGTTGGCGTTATCGTATCAGCCCTGGTGTTTGCCTGGGAAAACGCCAAGCATATTCGTGTCGAGAAGCGCGAAGATCACAAAGGCTCAACCGTATACGCTGTTATCGGGCCGCTGTTTTTCGGTTCAGTAACGTCCTTCCTGGAGCAGTTTGACCCGAAAGAAGCCAAGGACGATGTGGTTATCGATTTTGCTCGCTCGCGCGTTGCTGACCACTCGGGCCTTGAAGCTATCGACTCACTGGCAGAACGCTACCTCAACGCTGGCAAAACTCTGCATCTGGTTCACCTGAGCACCGAATGCAAGAAGCTGCTGCGCAAAGCCGGCAATCTGGTTGAAGTAAACGTGATTGAGGATCCGCAGTATTTTGTCGCGGAAGACAGCCTAGGCTGATACACGCTCGGGGGCAGATGGCTGCCCCCATTTCGTTTTCGTCCACGCTCCTCTCTTCTCTCGATTCGCACCAACCCTGCATCGCATGACATACCACCAAATTGGTGCGCTATTCCAACATTGCCCCGCGAGCGGGCAGTTTTTACAACCACAGCCCGTCGCTATCACCGTTTAGCGCTGGAACACTTCTTGCGTTACTCCGGCCAGCCCTAGGTGTGATTGCAGATTGAATGGTTGTTGCTGCAATTACAGATTGTCGACGGCATTGTGCCGATCGCTCTACCGTACAGCGCAAGGAATCTTTATGTTTTACAGCCATGAGATGGTGGCGCTGCTACAGCAGCTGCGCTTGCCCATTCAGTCGGAGTTCGGGGTGAGGATACGGCTCGCGGATCCGGATTTGCTTTTGAGTCTTGGTGATATCGGGCACCGCAGCCGCAACCCGTTTACCCGCAATACCATTACCAAGCTGATGCGGCTGGCGGAAATACCTTATGCATCAAGTGTGGACACAACTGAACACGCAGCACAAACACGCTCAACAGAAATAACCTACCGCGGGCAAAAGATCAGCAAGCAAGCAACGCCGACCGCAGAGCCTGCGCAAGCAAAACACAGCAAACAGATTTATCGCGGCCAGGTCGTCGTTCGGTAGGCTAGCCGGCGACAGCAGTCTTCAGCTCAGCAACGCATCCAGCTCTGCGATCGCCGCTGGAATATCGTCAGTCACGTGAACCGTCTGCAGTCCCAATGCCCGGGCGGCATCGATATTGGCGCCAAAATCGTCGAGAAAGACAGCGCGCGACGGATCATCAATTCCCATGCGATCCAGCGTCAACTCGAAGATTTTCGGATTGGGTTTACGCAGACCAACCATGCAGGAATCTACCACCAGCTCAAACAGATCATCCACCGGCAGCAGCGAACGCCAACCATCGGCAAACTCTTTAACGTTGTTGGTAATGATGGCGCGCCTTAAGCCACGGGCCTTCAACTCAGACACTTTGTCGACAAACTCTCTGCGAATGCCACCATCGCGGGGCATGGCGCCGAAAATTTCATAAATATCCAGCGCGATACCATGCTGTGTTTCTGCCAGCGCAAGAATCGCCGAGCGACACTCATCCAGAGAGATTTCGCCGCGCTCAACCTGATGCCAGGGATGGTCGCCGTCTTCGTGGTAGCTGCCAAACATGATCTCGTGGATCTGTCCCGGCTTGGCCCCCATCCGCTGACCAATGGCATCGAACTCGGTAAAGGGTGACAGGGTAAATACGCCGCCAAAATCAAACAGTACTGCGTCGATATTCGCCATAATCCAATCCCGTTACTTCACGTTATAGCGGTCAAAGTCGCCGAAAAAACCATATTCAAACAGGCCGTAACCCACTTGCCCATTGAGCTCGAAACGGGCCGCGTTGTCGACCAGACCAAACATGCGGTCTTTATCCGCCTCCATATCCAGGCTAAAGCTCTCCACCACCTGCTTGCCCTTATACATGCCGTGCTTCCAATCCGCTTCCAGACCGTAGCCGGTACCCACCATGACCCATACATGAGTCAGCGGCGTGATTTTCACCTCAAGAGGGCCTTCGGGTGCCTCCGGAAACCGGATGACCGCCGAATCAATAAAGGTCTGGTATGGTTTAGCAACGACCAGGTTGTGTTCGTGTTCCGGGCGACCCAACCATTCCGGCTCGCGTTCCGGGTCATTCCAAACCCGAACCGCTTCTTCCAGCACCCGGGTACCATCGTTGTGCTCGTTGAGAATATAGAGAATGGAAAAGTCATCGAACTGCATGGGGCAGTAATTCCACATGCCCTCCATCACGGCGGTACCGGCGTGAATCCCGGGCGGCTCGTGTTCACCCACCGGACGAATTCCCCACGATCGATCGCGGCTTCCCTTCCAGCGATCAGGAGTCACGTCAAAGGTTTCATCTCCCACCCGCAGGCTTCCTGTCCAGCAACCAGTCTGGGCAAAACGTACAGAGTCGAACAACACACGACCATGCTTGCGAATATACTGCCGCGGCTCCAGAAAGGCGGGGATCGCGCCGTCCCAAACCACATCCATAGCTATAGGATGGTCCGCAGATTCTTCAACAATAAAACGGACTTTCTCCAGGCCTTTGATGACCTCCACCCGCAACGGCCCCACCGAGGTATCCATACGATCGTCGCCAAGCTCGCGGGAGGCACGTACCACGTGATGCTGGTCTCCACGACGCACTACAACGAACGCATCCTGCACCCCCAGCGTCGGATACTGCCCCATACCCATGACCATAAACAGGTCATCGCTGGAGGCGTGCATGTTGAAATAATAGCGGTCGTAAAAATTGCGATCAGACGTGCCGACAAAGCGCATTACATCCGCGACCTGATGCAACGGATAATCGTCCATTTGCGAGAGCATGACATACCTCGAATTTATTAGGGTTATTGGCCGAGTGTAGCCAAAGACTATCCGAGCGTATAGTTAAGAGAAGTTAACCGGCAAGCGCGCATGGCACCGGACAACCGGTCTACAGTAAAAATATTTTGCCTAAGGTATTGACGACAGGCACACTTAGCCCGACATTAGCGCGGTTTTTAACCACCCCCTGTTTTGGGCCAAAGGAGAGTCTCCCAGGCGTGTTGGAAATTGTTAACGTGTCACGCCGCTTTGGCGACTTTCAGGCGCTCAGCAGCGTCAGCTTGCAGGTACAGGCCGGGGAGTTTTTCACCCTGCTGGGCCCGTCTGGCTGTGGCAAAACCACACTGCTGCGCTCTATTGCGGGCTTTGATACGCCGGACAGCGGAGATATTTTGCTGGAAGGTAAATCTCTGCTCTCGCTGCCGCCGGAAAAGCGTCCGGTGCATACGGTCTTCCAGAGCTACGCACTTTTCCCGCATTTAACCGTGGCCGACAATATCGCTTTTCCGCTGCGCATGGCCGGAGTAAAGAAAAGTGAGATCGACCACCGCGTAGCCAAGGTGCTGGACGATGTACGGCTGCCCGATAAGGCCAGGCATTTTCCCGAAGAGCTTTCAGGTGGACAGCGCCAGCGCATTGCCATTGCGCGTGCACTGGTCAATCGGCCGCGCCTGCTACTGCTCGATGAACCCCTTTCAGCACTGGACGCGAAACTGCGCGAACAGATGCAGATTGAGCTGATCAACCTGCAAAAAGAAGTGGGCATTACCTTTGTTTATGTAACCCACGACCAGGGTGAAGCGCTGGCCCTGTCCCATCGTATCGCCGTAATGAATCACGGCGAAGTCAGCCAGATCGACGAGCCATCGCTGCTCTACAGCAGCCCAAAAAACCGTTTTGTGGCGGACTTTATCGGCCAGTGCAATTTGCTCGATGGCAAGGTCGTGCGGTGTAGCGACGATACCACCCGCATTGCGATAGACGGTCTTGGCGAGCTGGACGTAAAAAGCAATCCGCAGATTCCGTTCTCTGCCGGCGATGACTGCGCCCTCACACTGCGCCCGGAAAAAATTCGCCTGGCAAAAAGTGTGGCTCCGGAAAGCGATGAAGTGCACTTCCCCGGCACCGTGCACGACATGCTGTATCTGGGTGACGTAACAGTTTACATCATTGAAGTGAAAGTTCAGGGCAAGCCCGTGTTGATCGAAGCATTGCTGGCCAATAGTGCGCCGGGGCGGGCTCGACTGCTCGATGCCGGCGACGCCGTGGAAATCTGCTGGCCGCGCGATGCTGGCCATTTGGTGCGCTGAATGAAAGCTCGCGCCAAACTGCTGCTGACCCTGCCGCCGGCGGTTTACCTTATTGCCTTTTTCGCCGTGCCCGGCCTGTTGATGCTGCTGGCATCGTTTCGCTTTCCCGGAGACTACGGCGGCCTTGCTCCGTGGTATTACATCGAAGAGGGTTCCATCACCTTCGATCTGACACTGGAAAATTGGCAGCGCCTGTTTGAAAGCACTCTCTACCTGCAATTGCTGGTAAAGTCGCTCCTGTTTGCTCTGCTGACCACAGCTATTTGTGTGCTACTGGCCTACCCACTGGCACTGACCATTGCGCAAAGCCCGAAACGTAACCGCGACCTGTTGCTGCTGCTGGTTATTCTGCCTTTCTGGAGCAATTTTCTGGTACGCATCTACGCCTGGATGATCATTTTCAGCCCACAGGGTGCACTTACGGCTGGTCTGAATCAGGTAACCGCGGCGCTGGGGCTCGAACCCATCAACCTGATGTTCAGCAGCGTGGCCGTTATTACCTGTTTGGTTTACGTACATCTGCCGTTTATGGTTCTACCGCTGTACGCCAACCTGGAAAAGCACGACCCTGCACTGCTCGACGCTGCCCAGGATCTCGGTGCCAATCGCAGCCAGCGGTTCTGGAAAGTAACCTGGCCGCTGAGCCTGCCAGGCCTCTATGCCGGAGCAGTGCTGGTGTTTATCCCCACACTCGGCATCTTCGCCATACCAGACCTGTTAGGTGGCACCAATGGCATTATGATAGGCAACGTGATCAAGCAGCAATTTGTGGAATCACGTGACTGGCCCTTTGGCAGCGTGTTGTCACTGGTGCTTACCGCCATCACCCTGGTATTGGTCGTGATCGCCGGTAAACTGGGCCGCACTCCGGGAGCTTTGTCGTGAGTTTTCCGCAGGTGATCGTATGAGACAGCGCAACCCCTTTGTCACCTGCGCGGCGATTGCAGTGTACTTGTTCCTGTATATTCCGCTGGTTGTAGTCGCAATATTTTCATTTAATGATTCGCGCCTGAATGCGGAGTGGGTTGGCTTTACACTCAAGTGGTACCGTCAGCTGGCCGCAAACGATGCGATGCTGCAGGCAGCCGCCAACTCATTGATTATTGCCGGTTGCGCTGCCGTTATGGCAGGCGTGCTCGGCACCTTTGCGGGGGTTGCGTTGCATCGCTTTCGGCAAAAATGGCTCACCGCATTGGTGCTCGGCCCGGTTGCCATGCCCGATATCCTGATTGGTGTCAGCCTACTACTCACGTTTATGCTGATGAATATCAGTCTGGGCATGGTTTCCATTATTCTTGCCCACGTGAGCTTCTGCATCGGCTTTGTTGCACTGTCAGTTCAGTCACGCATGGCAGGCATGGACGACAGTTTGCTTGAAGCTGCCCGCGATCTCGGAGCCACTCCCTGGCAAAGCTTTCGACTGGTCACGCTGCCCCTACTCGCGCCCGGTATCATTGCCGGCATGATGATGGCTTTCACCCTGTCTATCGATGATTTTGTCGTGACGTTTTTCACCGCAGGTGTCGGCAGCTCCACCCTTCCCCTGGAAATTTATTCCATGGTCAAGATTGCTGTTACACCA
>NZ_JBFJTH010000043.1:0-24851 GCF_041625495.1 Litorivivens sp.
AGAAAACCTTGGTATTATGGCGCCCACATGCTCAATGTAAACCACAGCCATGTGCCTGATTGTAGTGGCCTGGAAGGCCCACCCCAAGTACCCGCTCATTGTGGCGGCGAACCGCGACGAATACTACCAGCGCCCCAGTATCGCCGCACATTACTGGAAGGAATCCCCCGAGGTATTGGGCGGCCGCGACCTGGAAAAGGGCGGCACCTGGCTGGGGGTAAACCAGCGCGGAGACTTTGCCGCCGTCACCAACTTTCGCGGCGGCGAACTGCCCCCGCAAGGGCGTTCCCGAGGTGAGCTGGTTGCCCGCTATTTGCTGAGCAAGCAATCCACCACACATTTTATGGGTGGCGTGGACCGCGAGCGCAGCCAATACAATCCTTTCAACCTGCTGATCTGCGATGGCAACGCCTTGGTGTACACCAGCGACATCCACGATAGCTTTCAGGAACTGCCCCCCGGCATTCACGCTATCGGCAACCAGCGCCTGGAAAGCGACGAACGCAAAACCAGCATAGCCCGTGTGGAAATGGCAAAGCGACTGAAAAAGGGGCCCAGCGAGGAGCAGCTGTTTGCCATGCTTGCCGACCCGAAACCCACCTCGGATTCATCCGACCCACTGGAAAACGCCCTGTCGGCGTTTTTCATTCGCGCCATCGAGCGCAACTACGGCACTCGAGCATCCACATTGTTTCTGCGCGACAACCTAGGTAACGGTTTATTTTGCGAACAGCAATTCGATGCCAAGGGACCACTCGGTGAACCCAAGCGCTTTACCTTGCAGGCAGCGGCAATGCCAGTTTGACGCACCCCGCAGTTATTGCCGCGGGGGCCGCAACTCCTCACCCAGGTTCGGCTGCAACATCTTGCCAACCCCGGCCGCTGCCATCGCGTTGCGGACCAATTCCCGCACTTCTACCGCCGACTCCATTTTCAATGCGCGCTCAAGCAGATTTTCGGCAGCTTCAACACTGTGACTGCGTATCACGGATTTAACTTTCAGCAGGCTGTTGGCGTTCATCGACAACATGTCGTAACCCATCGCAATAAGTAAAATGGCCGCGCCCGGATCACCAGCCAGTTCACCACAGATACCCACCGGCTTGCCTTCTGCATCTGCCGCCAAGGCAACATCGCGCAGCGCTCGCAACACCGCCGGATGCATGGAGTGATATAGATCCGCCACCCGCGAGTTGTTGCGGTCCACCGCCAGCAGGTACTGCGTTAAATCATTGGACCCCACCGAGAGAAAATCTACGCGTCGCGCCAACTCCCGCGCCTGATAAACAGCGGAAGGCACTTCCACCATGACACCAATAGGCGGTAACTTGGCCTCGACCCCTTCATCCACCAGCTCATCATGCGCCCGGTAAATCAGCTCCAGCGCCTCTTCCAGTTCCGGCACATTACTGATCATCGGCAGCATGATACGCAGATTGTCCATGCCGACACTGGCCTTTAGCATCGCCCGCACCTGCACCAGAAAAATCTCCGGGTGATCTAGCGTAACCCGGATACCGCGCCAACCCAGAAACGGGTTTTCCTCCTCAATGGGGAAATACGGCAGGGATTTATCGCCACCGATATCCAGCGTGCGCATCGTCACCGGGAGAGGCGAGAAAGCCTGCAGCTGCTCGCGATAGATGACCCGCTGCTCTTCCTCACTGGGAAATCGCTCTCGCAGCAGGAAGGGTATCTCGGTACGGTATAGGCCCACACCTTCCGCCCCGTGATCAATCGATTTGGCCACATCCACCATCAAACCGGTATTTACCCACAGCGGTACACGATGGCCATCGAGGGTTTCACTAGGCACATCACGCAGTGCTTCCAGCCCCTTGGTCAGCTGTTGCTGCTCTTCGTAAATGGCTTCGAACCGCGCGTACAATTCCGGCGCCGGATTGTAATGAACAATACCGTTGTAACCGTCC
Source organism: Litorivivens sp. (assembly GCF_041625495.1). Classification (GTDB taxonomy): domain Bacteria; phylum Pseudomonadota; class Gammaproteobacteria; order Pseudomonadales; family Spongiibacteraceae; genus Litorivivens. The sequence goes on from NZ_JBFJTH010000043.1 coordinate 1,932, forward strand.
ACTACCAGCTTGGCGCCTTCCACCTGTGTAAACGGCAGATCGACCGCCCCCATAATGGTGGGAACACCCATCGCCCGCGCCAGAATAGCCGCATGGGAATTACTGGAACCACGCACGCTAACCAATCCCGCCAACTTTTCACGCGGCACTTCCGCCAGCAGCGACGCGGTGAGCTCTTCACCCACCAAAATTGTGCGGTCCGGGTACTCAATGTCTCGCGTGTTGGCAGTTTGCAGGTAGGCAAGTACTCGCCTACCTAAATCCTTAACATCGGTAGCCCGCTCTTTCAGGTACGCATCTTCCATGCTTTCAAAGGTGCGAACATGGGAAATAACCACCTGCGCCAGAGCGCCCTGAGCCCACTCTCCTTCCCGGATTTTATCTTCAATCTCGATACCCAGCGCGCGGTCATCCAGCATGCTCAGGTAAACATCAAACAGCGCCTGCTCTTCCTTGGCCAGCCTATCCTGCAAGCGGTTTTTGATGTCAGTGATATCTTCGCGAACTGCCTGCAGACACTGAAAGAAGAATGCGACTTCACCTTCTACATCATCGCAGGGGCGGCTCGGCACCGAGTACAGGTCAGCCTCGGGAATAACCAGCACCGCAATCCCCATGGCAATGCCAGGCGCACCGGGAATACCCTTGAACTCAGCACTGCGCGAGGGGTCACGTCGCCGATTTTTGCCACCGATAGCACCGGTAGCCTTGGCATGGGCAATAACGCCTGCCAACTGGGCCGACATCGTGACCAGAAACGCTTCTTCGTCTTCGTCAAAGCGGCGACTGTCTTTTTGCTGCACAACCAGCACGCCCAGCAGGCGACGCTGGTGAATAATCGGCACGCCGAGGAAGGAGTGATAAAGCTCCTCGCCGATACCTTCAAGATAGAAATAGCTGGGGTGTTCTTCGGCTTTATCCAGATTCAGGGGTTCTTCGCGACGGGCAACCACACCCACCAGGCCTTCATCTTCTCCAAGGCTGGCAACACCCACCAGCTCCGGGTTAAAGCCCTGGTTAGCCATCATGACCAGTCGTTTTGAATCGGGGCTTCTCAGGTAAACGGTACAGACTTCCACACCCATGACCTGGGCAATACGCTGTACCATGATATCGAGCGCCGACTCCAGGTCATCGGCTGAGTTGACCGCCTGAACTATGCGGCGCAGGGCATCCAGCATCATCAGCCGGCCCTCCGCTCGCCGTCACTAACCAACCGACTGTGACGGGGACACAACTCCTTGAGTGCGCGACGATACACATCGCGTTTAAACGCCACCACCTGATTTACCGGATACCAGTAACTTACCCAGTCCCAGGCATCAAATTCAGGCTTGGTAGGATCGCGCGTCAGATTCACGCAGCTTTCGTCGCCGAGAAATTCCAGCAAAAACCACTTCTGCTTTTGGCCGATACACACCGGCCCTTTATGGTTGCGTCGCACCAAACGCTGCGGCAGGCGATAGCGCAACCAGCCTCGCGTTGCACCCAGCACGCGCACATGCTCGGGCTTGAGGCCAATTTCTTCTTCCAATTCACGAAACAGGGCCTGCTCAGGACTCTCGCCCTGCTGAATGCCACCTTGCGGAAATTGCCAGGCATCCTGACCTGCTCGACGCGCCCAAAGTACGCGGCCCTGGCCGTCTGCCAGTACCATGCCTACATTAGGTCTGAAGCCTTCCGCGTCGATCACTCTGAACTCGCCTATTTCACATTATCCGCAACGTAATACCTTGTCAGTACAGCAATTTATCAGCCACACTAAAAATTCATTGTTCCACAAATCCCCGCCGCAGGGAATCGCCAGCCGCAACTCCCTCAAAGTCCGTGAAAATTCACGGGCAGGCCGGTATCCTAACGCCCTCTTTCGCAACCAGAGACAACAAGCAACGTGGCACTGGCAATTTTTGACCTCGACAACACCCTGCTCGGTGGCGACAGCGACCACGCCTGGGGCGAATTTCTGGTAGATCGGAACCTGGTTGATGGCGAAGCATTCCGCCAGGCCAACGACCGCTTTTATGAGCAGTACAAAGACGGCGGTCTGGATATACACGCCTATCTGCGCTTTGCGCTGGAACCCCTGACCCGATTCAGCCGCGCCGAACTGGACGAGTTACACCGGGACTTCATGGCCAACTATATCGAGCCCATGAAATTACCAAAGGCCAGTGCGCTGATCGAAAAACACAAAGCCGCCGGCGATCACTGCATGATCATGACCGCCACCAACACCTTTATTACCCGCCCCATCGCCGAAAGTCTTGGGATACCCGACATCATCGGGTCAGAACCTGAAGTCGTAGATGGCCGCTATACCGGCAACGTAGTCGGCACGCCGTGTTTCCAGGAAGGCAAGGTGGTTCTGCTGCGGGAGCGAATCCGGGAAAAAGGCCTCAAGCTAACGGGCAGCACCTTCTATTCAGATTCGCACAACGACCTTCCACTGCTGCGCCTGGTAGAAAATCCGGTCGCTGTTGACCCGGACAGCATCCTGCTCAAAGAAGCCGTGCGCAACAACTGGCCGGTGCTGTCACTGCGCGACTGAAGCCAGCTATTTACCCGCTGGGTTCAGATTAACCGTCGGCGGCACACCGCCAGACACCAGCTTGCTGCTCCTTCGGGACACCGTCAGTGAACACAGCGAGATGAACACCAGCATCGGCAATAGCATGCTGCTACCCAACACAGAGTCCCCGGCCCCAAAATAAGCCAGGGCGCCCACCAGCCCGAAACGCAGACCATCCAGAGCCAGCGCCGCCTCCAGCATCAACTGCTGGGCATTCACCGCCACGCCCAGCAACACATACACCAACAGCCCCACTTTCACCGCGTCAGCCAAACTGCCAATGCTTGCCAACGTAAACGCCGCCAGCCCCAGCAGCAGCCCCAAATGCAACCACGACCAAACCACCAGCCAAGACGGTTGCTGACGACTGAATTTCTGCGACGCATCGCGATAGTCAATTTTTTGCAACGGCCGTCGCTCACTGACATCCTCCGGGCGCCAGCCAGTACGCGAAAAAAACACCCCCAGCTTGTCGCGCCAGCGTCGTGTCGCCAGCGCATCGCGCAGCAGCCGCCCCATATAATTTAATTCGATCATCACCGGGTTGTAGTGACGCACTGGCGTGGTAATTCCATAAGCTGGCGGATCTTCTTTCAGTTCTGACTGAAAGGTACCGAACAAGCGGTCCCAACAAAAAATCTGACCGAAATTCTTGTCGATATAGCGAGGGTTAATGGCGTGATGAACACGATGCTGCGACGGCGTCACTATCACATACTCGAGCCAACCGAGCTTGCCCACATGCTGCGTGTGATACCAGAACTGCATAAAAAACTGGATGGGGAGCACCACCGCCACCACTTCGGCAGGCACACCGATCAGCGCCAGCGGCAGCAACATCAGGCCACCGTAGGAGAACCAGTTAAACGCATTCTGGCGCAGGGCAACAGCGAGATTAAACTCCTCACTGCTGTGGTGAATCAGGTGCATGGCCCAGAGAAAGCTGCTTGCATGTGCCCAGCGGTGCATCCAGTAACTGGTGAAATCCTTCCACACAAAAACCAGCACATACAGCCAGAACCCGGTCACGACCGGCTCCGCCACCGCAATCTGCTGTGCCACCCAGTCATAGCTGATAACAAGTACGCCAAAACCGAGCGTACGCAATACCAGATAGGTGAGCCCGGAACTGATACTCGACACCGCATCGGCCTGATGATGCCATGTGTCCGGCCCCTTGAACTTGCTCCAGACAAACTCCAGTACCATCAACAGCATAAATGCCGGAATGGCAAACAGCACCGCTACTTCAAAGTTCATTGCGCCAACGCCCTCCCGCTCAAAGATCACGCCCAAACTGATAACGCACATCAACACTGTACACCGGCTCATCGTAGAGCGAGTACCCAATGTAATTACCCGCCAGCAACGGCTGATCCGCCATGCTGCCGATCTCCTGAACCCCATTCACATTCTTGGCGTGAAAGATTACGTGCCAGCGCTCATGTGAGTCAGCCAATCCCAGCCGCAAATTGACCTTGGTCGTCGCTTCTCGAAACGAGTTTTCATCAAGGTCAGCCTCAAGGTAATAATCGCCCTGATGCAGCAGATCGAAACCGGCTACGAGCAACAGCCCATCGGCCACCGGAAACTTCAGGCTTGGCGACAGACTCCATGACACTTCGGGCGCGTACGCCAGTTCGCGGCCACTTAAATCCTGATAGGTAGACGCATCGCTGTCGTTGGTGGGATCAGCGTCGCGATTATTGGGGTCGCACTGCCGTGCAGCCGGCTTGTTTTCACCTTCCTGAGCAGCCGGTGCGCACGGGTAATCCGTATAACGGGCCCGGCTCAGACCGACGCTGCCCGCAAAGGTCAGGGGCTCCCACGGCGGCAGCCAGAGGAAATCGAGTTCAAACCCTTTCGACTGAGCGTTCGCCGCGTTCTTTGTAATAAAGTTGGTGCCGTCAAAATCGATCACCTGCAGGTTTTCGAAATCGGTCTGATACAACGTCGCATTCATGACCAGCGATCCCTGCAGCAAACGCATTTTTACGCCGGCCTCTCTGGACAAGGCACGCTCGTCGTCAAACTCCAGCGATTCGCTGTTAACGGGAGCCGCCTGATAGCCACCACTTTTAAACCCCTTGCTCACGGTCGCAAAAACACTCACCTCATCGGAGGCATGCCAGGACACCGCCAGTTTGGGGGAAACTTCATTTTCCTTGCGCGAGCGATTGGCAACAAAGTCTTCCTGTGACAGCACCGGTTTTGCGATCTGGGTCTCGCCGCTATGCTGGGAATAGACTTCGGTATCCTTGCGCTCACGCCCCAGCCGCAAACCGGCGGTTACATCCCACAAGGGGTTGAGCGACCAAATAAGCTGCCCGAATAGCGCCTCGGTCGTGCTGTTAGTCAGCGTATAAGAATCAACAGATTCTATCTGGTCGCCAACAATCGATTGCAGCGCCACCAGATTGGTGACCAGATCCGCAGGAAGATCCGGCGCACCCAGCGCGCCCGCCTCCAGATAACGGGAAAAGTTACTCACGTTGGCGGTGATCACCTGACTGATTTCCAGACTCGCTTCCTGATAAAACAACCCGGATACAAATTCCAGCCCCTCACCCCAACCAAAAGGCGCAGCCGTCGCACCGGTAAACCTCAGTTCCAGGGCATTGTGGTGCTGATTTTCCGGGCCGCGCGTACCGGCAGTGATAAAATCGATTGGTGAATAATCCGCATCAAACAGAAACGGCATATCAATGTCGCCATGCGAAATAATCGCGGTGAGCTCCGCGTTGTAAACGGCCTCGAAGTCTGGCCGCCATTTCCCCTTCAGCGAAACCGACCGCGTTTTACGCTCCCGAAAACCCGGCTCATTGGTCGAAAGATTTTCGTCGAATCCATCGGCCTCGGTTTCCGGGTCAATTTCACGAAACTCCGACAGTGACTGATCGGTTGCTTTCAACAGCTGCCGGGTAAAACCATTAAGATCCCGCTCGCTGCCCCATACGTTCAAATGCAGTTCCGCCGCCTCGCTGATTTGCCAAAGCAGCTGTGCCCGCGCCGAATAATCGTCCTGCGCTATCTCGTGATCAGTAGTGCTGTTGTAAATACCCAGTTCCTGCTCGTTGGTTCGAAACGAAAGGCGACTGGTCAAGACCCCATCCACCAGCGGCAGGCTGACGCCACCTTCCAGTTTGCGCCCCGCCAAAGACGAACCGGTTGCAGACAACCGGCCACGGCGCTCCCAATGTGGCTGCACGGTGGTAAAACTCATGACCCCGGCAATGGTATTTTTTCCAAACAGCGCACCCTGCGGCCCGCGCAACACTTCTACCCGATCAAGGTCGAACACCCCGTCGTTGACATAACTGGTGCGACCATAAAACACATCGTCGATCACAATGCCGACCGGCGACTCAAAGCCCCGTCCCCCGGCACCGGTACCGAATCCACGAATAGACGCAATAGGCTCGGAGCTCGCGGTACTGAACTTTACATTCGGCGTGTACTGCACAAGGTCCTGCACATCGGAAATGGCGGCGCTTTGCATCAGCTCGCCCGACAGCGTGGAGACCGATACCGGCACTTCCTGCAAGCTCTGCTCGGTTTTCTGGGCGGTCACCACCACTTCTTCGATCACACGCTGCGCCTGCAACTGCGCAGTGCCTGCCGCAAACAATACAACCAGAGGATAGATAGCTCTCATTACTTTACCCGTTGTTATTATTGACAGCCGCGCGCGGCCACCAGAATTTCCACAGCCTTGCAGGCGCTGTCCACAGACGGTTCGCGTCCACACGCCAGATCACTGAACAAAAACGACGTTTCAATACGCACCAGAAGGCGCGCCAGCTCATCCAGCGCCAGTACCGGCGCAATGTGACCATCCGCCATCTCCCGACGCAGCACCTGCAGAGCAAAGGCAACCGCCCGACCGTGAATCACACCGGTTTCCGAAGACAGTATTTTCAGAGCATATTCGCTATCGCGGTGGGCCCACTGTCGCATTGGCTCAAAGCACAGCACCGATTCCATCGACTCACGACACAGGTCCGCCATTAACGCCGCGCCGCGATTGCCACTTTGCTGTAACGCGCGGTGCAGTTCAGGCTCGTGAAATGACCAGATCACCTCACCCATAAGCGCATCGCGCGAACCCACCCAGCGGAAAATCGTGGCCCGGCCAATGCCGAGCTCGCGCGCCAGCTCACCGAGGTCCAGCCGGGCAGTCTCCACCCAGCGTTCCCGGGCCAGTGCCAGTACACTGGGCAGGCCGCTCTCTACCGCAAGCTCAGGCTGATTCACAGAAGATTCCCCGGGGAAAATGTCGAGGCGACATTTAAGCGAAAGGCGCCGGATGAGTCAAATCACAAAAATGACTCACCGACGACACCCCGCCACGCACCAGCTCAGGCGCCGCAGGTCGTGTTAGGGCACTCGCGGGTGAAGACGGAGCGAGGGCACAAACAACAGCGTGACCAGCGCCAGCAGCGAAAAAGTCCAGAATATCCCTTTGTAACTGCCGGTGAGATCAAAGATGAGTCCGAACAGAGGAGGCGTACATAACAAGGCGATCAGCACCACCCCGGTCAGCAGCCCCATTGCACGCCCTACAACATGCTGACCAAATACCCGCGGCGCCAAATAGCTTTCCATCGGCACCATAAAACCGCCGAGCAAGCCGGTCAGCCCTACCCCCAACGCTATCACGCCATAACCCAGATGCGATTGGGTAAGGCACGCCAATCCCAGCGAGAAACCACCCAGCGCGAGACTCATCAAAATGCGTGGCCCGAGCCGATCAGCCAACGCAGCAAAGGTCAGCTTGGCCAAAAAACTGCATCCGGCGTAGGTGGACACCAGCGCTGCGGCGCGACTGACATCGATACCGGCGTCCATCACCAGTGGCGCCAGATTGGTAATCATGCCTTTCATACCGGATGTGACAACCGCCACCGTGCCGGCAATCATCCAAAATGCCGGATCGCTCAACACTTGCAGCGGAGAAACCACCGTCTTCTGCATTTCTGCCTGCACTTGCGGTAGTGCTTCGCTTGCACCATCAGGCTGCACACCTGCCTCCGCCGGGTGATTAACCACCAGCAGTGCGGCTGGGATAGTCCATAGCGCCAGCACCAGTCCAAGCAGTTGCAAGGCCTCACGCCACTGATAAGTGTCGAGCAAGCCCTGGATGATCATGGGAAACAGAAAACCACCAGCCGAAATACCGGCTATGGCAATGCCAATCGCACGGCCACGCTTTACCACAAACCAACGCGACAACAAGACCGTGCTCGCCACCGGGCCCAGCAACACATTTGCAGGCGCAATCAGCACACCAAACACGATCAGCACATGCGTAAACGACGCGGCCAGAGAAAGGCCCGCATAGCCCAGCCCGAGCAACAGCCCACCTGTCACCATCATTGCGCGCAGAGAATAGCGATCCATCAGATTGCCGATCAAAGGAGAAAGCACGGCACAGGTACCCGACAGTACCGTCATCGCCAACATCAATACCATCCGGCTCGGCTGAAACTCCTGCGCAATGGGTACCGCGATCAGCGAATAAGTTGCCGCGATCATGCCAACTGCCGCCAACATCAAAAAGCAGATTGCGGTCTGGCGCCAGCCAAGCAGAAAAAAGGAGGACATATCGGCGTGTCACCTGCGCTGTTTGTTATTGTTGTAGGGCTATGCGTTACGCCTGGACGCCTGGGCACCGCATACGCCCCTATGTTCCCACAGGCTGACGCACGCAACCCGACAGGAGACGCAAGACAGTAAGCTCTTGACGCAATGAAAGCTGCAGACACGACACCCGGGGCTGCGTAGACTTACCGCCAATAACGTGCACGGCTTTTTCAGGAGCAAGATCCATTTCACCGCCACATCCCAGCCAATCGGGCAGCGATGCCCCCCTGCTCGCCGATGCCCAGTACCGCTGGCTGCTGGCCGGCAATACCGCCTTTTTCTTCGCGATGAACGGCCAGATACTCACCCGCAGCATTCTGGCTTGGGATCTGGTGGGTGAAGCCACAGCACTGGCCTACATCAATCTCGTCGTCGCCATTCCGATGTTGCTGGGGTCTCTGCTGGGTGGCGCGATTACAGACCGGGTTGAGCGCAGGCAGCTGGTAATTCTTGGCCAGAGCCTGATCGTGCTGAACGAAATCACCATCCTCACGCTGCTGCTACTTGGCAAACTGGCCTTCTGGCATATGCTGTGTACCGCCTTTATCACCGGTTGCGCATTCCCATTGATCATGCCGGCACGAATGGCCATCACCGCCTCCGTAGCCGGCGCTTCGCGCATGCAGCGCGCCATGGCCTATACCGGCGGGGTGGTCAACGTTAGTCGTATCGCCGGGCCAGCGGTGATGGGGCTGATCATCGCGCAGTTCTCAGTCATCGGCGCTTACGTCTTATCTGTCGCGCTCTATTCGATCGCTGTCGCCTGCATGTTAGGCGTTAAGCCGAGCTTTTCATCGCCACAAACCGGGGAAAGAAAATCACTCATGAGCGATATCGGGCTGGGGCTGCGCTACGTCAATCGCAATCGCCCACTGATGATGTGCATTCTATTCAGCTTGCTGCCCATGCTCGTGGCCATGCCCTTTCAGAGTATTCTGGTCATGCTGGCCGAGCAGGCCTGGCAGCAGGGCGAGCAGGGTGTCGGCTTATTAATCTCTACCGGCGGTGTCGGTGGGGTGGTGGGTGCACTGTGGATTATTCGCCGCGGCGATACGCCGCACCGATTGGTGTTTATGGTAACGGCAACACTCGGCTTCGCGGTGCTGCTGGGCGCATTTGCACAAACCTCCTATTTCCTGCTTGCCCTGCTGCCGCTCCTGCTCGCCAACACGTTTATCAGTGCAGCGCAGACAGTGAACAGCGCCGCCGTTCAAATCCTGACTGACGAAAACGTCCGCGGGCGGGTCAGCAGTCTCATGATGGCTTCGTTTGGACTCATGCCCTTAGGCGTATTCCCCATGGCAATCGCCGCCGATCACTTTGGCGCCGCCAATGCGATCACTGGCGCCTGTGCCATGCTGTTTGTCGCAGTGGCCTTGTTTTATCTGTTGAGCCCCACCTTTCGCAGCCTCGACGCTACCGTGTCACAGCGTCTGGAATCGGACGCAGCCACTAAGCCGGGGCGCTCCCTTGCCGACGATATTGCAGTGGCGCCAATCCAATAGCGCCACTAACCGCGCAATTACCAATTAAGTCGCAGTGCGGCGTAAGCCTGACGACCAGCGTTCTGCTGCGCATAGTAAGTACCCGGAAAGAAAACCGAATCCACCACCTGATTCTGGGTTAGCTTGTCGGTCAGGTTTTTTACACCCACAGTCAGGTTCCAACGCTCGTCGCCATCCAGCAGCGATGCCCGCACGTTGAACTTTGTGTTGGCCGGCACTTTTGACGCCGGGTCCAGGTCGGTATCCGTAAACTGATCGCCTTGGTGGATAACATCCACACTGAGGTTCAACATCTCATCCCACAAAGCGAAGGTTAGCGTGGGGCTCAGCATGAAACTGCTTTCCGGCGCAAAAGCTATGGCTTCACCGCTCAAATCCTGGCGGGTATTCACACCTTGGGTTACCGGCGCCGGCGCGCCGGTATATTCTTCGTAGTACGCATCCAACAGGCCCAGCGAGCCGATCACTGACAGCGGCTCCCAGGGTGCAAGCCACTGCCAGTCAACTTCGAGACCCTGCGATATCGCCGTAGCGGCATTGCTCACATCAAAAAACACACCGTTAAAGGCTAGCACCTGCAGATTGTCGTACTCAGTGCGATACAGCGTCGCGTTCAGGTTCAGGGTGCGGTTGAAGTAACTACCCTTGGTACCAAGCTCCAGGGTTACGGCATTTTCGTCTTCAAATTCCAGGTCTTCGCCGGTAAATGAAATCGAGTTATAGCCACCACTTTTAAACCCCTTGCTGTAGGTGGCAAAAACATTCACCTCATCGTTCAGGTAGTACATCACCGACAGCTTGGGCGACACATCGCTTTCCTTGCGCTCCAGATCCCGGTGGTCATAACTGTTAGCCCCCAACAGCAGTCCGTTAACACAGGAAGCTGGCGGCAGCGGCGTTGTGCTTTCACAACGCTCGGTACCGGCGGTATCAATGGTTTTAGTTTCCCGGTTTATGCGCAGTCCGGGGGTAACAACCCAGCTATCCCCAAAGTTCAGCGTCATCTGACCAAACAATGCCAGTGCTTTGGTGTTCTGCACATAGTCAAAATCAAAGCGGTCGTTTGTCGTGGTGGCCGCTGCCAATTGCAGCCCGGGTAACAGTGGCGCATCATCTCCCGCCAGTTGGCGTGCATCTTCTGTACCCAGCCAGCTGCCCACATCACGACCCAATACCACGCCAGCATCGAGCTGATAATCCGATTCAAAATAGAACACGCCCGCCACAAACTGCATCGAACTGCCCAGCCCGAAAAGGCCTTCGCCGTCACCGGTAAAACGCCACTCAACCGTGTTCTGTTTGAAATCCTCACGGTTTAGCAGCGTCGCGATATCCGCAGGTGAAACGTCAAGATCCTGATCTTGCTCAACGTAGAGATCGGTATTACCCAGCACCACCACCGTATCAAGATTATAGAGCGAGCCTATCGCACCAAAACTGTGGCTCAGTTTACCGATATAACTGCTGGAGCCTTTTTCCAGCACGCCATCCACGTTGTAGCTGGTCATAAAGTCTTCGGGGTCGCCTTCAATCTCCGGATCAAAATCGTCCAGATAATCGCGAGTATCCGCGTCAAGATTGGCCAGCTGTTTCGGCCAGTAGTTAATCGTGGTGTCCGACTCTACGGCAATCAGCTCGATGTCGGTGTTGGCGCTGGCCAGAAAATTGAGCTTTAACCGCCACGCTTCCTGATCCGGGTTTTCCTCGTCGCGATTGAGAAAGCGGTTTTCCAGTTCACCGTCTTTTTCAAAGGTCAGCGCTGAAACCCGAACACCAAACCACTCGTTGAGCATACCGCCGGCGCCCGCTTCCAGACGCTGCTCACCGTGTTCGCCCGCGCGCAGCTCCACGTCGGCCGAAAACTCATTGCCTACCGGACGCGAAAATACGTTAAACACGCCCGACACCGTGTTTTTGCCAAACAGGGTGCCCTGCGGGCCGCGCAATACTTCTACCCGGTCGATATCAAACATAGCCTCGGTAAAATAGGCGGCGCGACCAAAAAACATTTCGTCCTGCACAAACCCCACCGAGCTTTCAAAACTGGGGTTAAAGGTATTGGTACCAAAACCGCGCACAAAAATCTGCGGCGAGCCGGGATCGTTAGCGTCGATTCGCACATTGGGCACATACACCGACAGCTCTTTTAAATCGGATATGCCAGCGTCTTTCATGAATTCGCCGTCTACTGCAGTGACTGATATCGGTACATCCTGAATGCTCTGTTTGGTTTTCTGGGCGGTAACCACCACCTCCTCCAAAACACGCTGCTGCGCCTGCACCGATACCGCTGCCATCGCCAACAGCGGCAGCGCCAATGAATTGCGGTAGTTCATTACTTACATCCCCAAAAGCCCAATTCCATCGTTATTGAATATACTGGCTACAACGCTGAGTGCACAGCACCAATACCCATGCCTGCCAGCCAACGCTCAATTACCCTTGATACCCTTGAGTTTTTCCCGCCAGTGTAGTCGTATACAAACCGTGTCATAGACTGAATCGGGAAACCTCACATGAACCACCGGCTGATCACTGCACTGCTTGTTGCCTCAACCTTCCTGTTTAGCGCCTGTTCCGGCGAATCCGGTCAGGGGTCCGCGACCACGGCGACCAATACCGCGAGCACCAGCACCTCAAGCAAAAAGACCATGCCGGAAGATCCGGACCTCAAATCACTCTATGTGCAAAGCTGTTTTTCCTGTCATGGCACGGGTGCTGGCGGCGCGCCGCGCACCGGCACGGCCGAGTGGGATTCACGCATGGCCAAGGGCATGGATACGCTGCTGGACAATACCATCAATGGCTTTAACGGCATGCCGCCACTGGGCCTGTGCATGGATTGCGGCGAAGAGGAATTTGAAGCCCTGATCCGCTTTATGGCAGGCGAAAAATAACGATGAAACGACGCGACTTTAACCGCTCACTGCTGCTGGCACCGGCCGCGCCGCTGCTGGCAGGTACCACATTATCGGCGGTGCCGCAGAGTGCACAGGCCGGGCGCAAAATCCCCTGGCAGAACTGGTCCGGGCACCAGAAAGCGACACCGGCAGGCAGAGTCAGCCCAAAAACCGAAGACGAACTGGCCAGCTTGCTGAAAACGGCCAAGCAGACCATTCGGCCCGTGGGCGCAGGCCACTCTTTCAGCCCGCTGGTTCCTACCGAAGGAGCCATTCTTTCTACCCGACACTTTGATCAGGTGGAAGCTATAGCCGACAACCGCGCCATCGTTGGCGCCGGGGTTAAATTGAATCGTCTGGGCGAACCCCTGCATAAACTGGGGCAAGCCCTGCCCAATATGCCGGACATCGACGAACAGAGCGTGGCCGGCGCCTTCTCCACCGGCACCCACGGTACCGGCGCAAACTTCGGCGCCATGCACGCCTATGTGGAGGCCCTGCGGCTGGTGACACCCCGTGGCGAGGTGCTTGAATGCAGCCGCGATAGCAATCCGGATATTTTCGATGCCGCACGAGTATCGCTGGGCAGTCTCGGTGTGATTACCCAGTACACTCTGCGCAATGAAACACCCTACAAGCTCAAGCGTCGCACCTGGATGCAACCACTGGAGCAGACCTTTGCCGAGTTTCATCAGCTGGCAGAAAAGCATCGCAACTTTGAGATGTACTACATTCCGCACAGCGACAACGCGCTCATCATCACCACAGACCTTACCGACGAAGCGATCTCCCCACGCGGTGAAGACGGTGACAACGATGCGGTGCGCGAACTGAAAATGTTGCGCGACTACGCGTCCTGGTGGCCCTGGCTGCGTAAAAAACTCATCACCGGTGTCAGCAATACCATCCCGCCGGAAGAACATGTCGACTGGTGGTGGAATATCTACCCCTCCGATCGCGCCGTGCGTTTCAACGAAATGGAATATCACCTGCCCAGAGAAAGCATTGTCGGCGCCCTGAAAAAAGTGCGCGACACGGTGGAGAAGTTAAATCCGGATGTATTCTTCCCGATAGAAGTGCGCGTGGTACAGGAAGACGATGCCTGGCTCAGCCCTTTTTATAAACGCCCTAGCGCGTCACTGGCCGTTCACCGGTATTTTGAGGAGCCCTTCGAGGCCTTCTTCAAAACCGTTGAACCGATATACCAGCCATTGGAGGGCCGCCCACACTGGGGCAAGCTGCACTCGCTAACCCATAAAACGCTGGCCAACCGTTACCCACGCTGGCAGGATTTTAACGAGATCCGACGTGAGCTCGATCCACAAGGCATCATGCTCAACCCCCACCTGCGTGAGATTTTCGGGCATGGCTAACAAATGGCGCCCCAGCCGTCGGCAAGTGTTGTGGGCAGGCGGACTCGGCGCGCTTGCGCTGGGTGCAGGCGCACTTCGTCGGGGCGATCAGGGCGGCGCCCACAACGGCTATTTTCTTAGCCTTCAGCAGGCCCTGAAAGAAGCCGGCCTGTACCGTCCGACGCTGGTGCTGGATTCCGAGCGCCTGCATCAAAACACCGGCCGCCTATTGAGCCACCTTAATAATCATTTTCACTACCGGATTGTGGGCAAATCCCTGCCCAGCGTGCCACTGATAAACACCGTTAGAGCGCAAACTGGCAGCCGCCGGGTCATGGTATTTCACCAGCCCTTTCTCAACCTGCTGGCGGATAAAATGCCCGATGCCGATCTGCTGCTCGGCAAGCCCATGCCAGTAAATGCCGCCAAACGCTTTTACGCCTATCACACCAATCGCGCGTTCAATCCGGTAACCCAGCTACAGTGGTTGATCGATTCTCCGCAGCGACTGCAGCAATACGGTGAGCTGGCAGCGGCGCTGAACCAAACAATGCGCATTAATCTGGAGCTGGACGTGGGCCTGCATCGCGGCGGCTTCACAGACGCCGGTGAGGTCGGGCTGGCCATTCAGAGTATCCGCCAGCACCCGCAGCTCGAATTTGCCGGTTTTATGGGTTATGAAGCCCATGTCTCCAAAATGCCCGGCATTGTGGGCGGGCCGGAAAAAGCCATGCAAAACGCCATGGAGTTTTACGAAGCCTGCCTGAGCGCCGCCAAAGGCGTGCTGAAAGACAGCTTTCGACCAGAGCAGCTCACCCTCAACGCCGGTGGCAGCTCTACCTACCAGATGTATGCCCCTGGGGCGCCCTGCAATGAACTGGCCGTGGGGTCGGGGCTGGTGAAACCCTCTGATTTTGATGTGCCCTATCTGGCGGACCATATTCCCGCCGCCTTTATCGCCACCCCGGTACTGAAAACCCTCGATTCCGTGCAGGTTCCCGGGTTGGAAAACCTGGCCGGAGCCTGGCCAGTGCTAGACCCCAACAAGTCGCGCAGTTTCTTTACCTATGGGGGCTACTGGAAAGCATCGCCGGAATCACCGCCGGGCCTTACGACCAATAGCGTTTATGGCCGCTCCACCAATCAGGAGATGCTCAACGGCTCCGACAGCGTTCAATTGGCGGTAGACGACTTTGTATTCCTGCGCCCCAGCCAGAGCGAACACGTGTTTTTGCAGTTTGGCGACATCGCGGTTTTTGATGGCCATCACATAACGCAGCAATGGCCAGTCTTCCAACAGGGCGCATAAGCTCTTGTGTTAGAATGGTTTTTGCCGATGATCAGAGATAGTGTCATTTGCCAATCCGGCAATACCCGTATAGGGTTATAGGCCCTGACCGATTAGGGTGACACTCCCCGCTACGACACAAAAAGGTGAAGCTGTGAACGCTCTACTCGCTACCTACCTCGCTTTCAGCTATCTACCCACCGATGGTGCCGCCCAATTATTACCGGGCATCCACCACAGTGCCGTACCCCTGACAGCCTCCGCCCGCCGAGACACTTGTGCGACCGCCTGGGGCAAAGATTACGCCATTGGCCAGGAAATTACGGTCGGCCCGCTACACATGCAATGCAACTATGTTTCCACCTGGATAGACGGCGACCATCAGGGCAATAGCGTGCGCTGGACCGTCAGCGCCGCTCACTGATTTCCCGCCTATTGGGGTGCCGCCAACAAATCTGTCCGTAAATGCCGTGACGCCAAATAGAAATGGCTCGCTGACCACAGCATGACCGGCGGCACCACATAAAGCATGGCCAAGCGCAGTGAATCCAGGCCATAACTACCCGCCAGCGCATCGCTAACCAGCCCCACTATCCAAGGCCCGCCGCCCAAGCCTATGATATTCAAAACAAAAAACAGAATGGCCGAAGAGGTTGCGCGCATCTGTAAGCCCACCAAGCGGTGACTGGTAGCAATCGTGATACCCAGATAGACGTTAGACAACACGGCCGGCACCACCATCATGGCCAAGGCCGGCCCGGCGCTCGGCATCAAATACACCGCCGTGGCAAAGGGTGTGGCAACGACACCGACAATGGCCGGCACCCACAAATACCAGCGATCATCGCGCGCCCCCAACCGGTCGGCCAGCACACCGCCGCCCAAAACCCCGACCGCACCGCCAAAGCCAATAATCAGGGCTAACCAGCTGCCCAACTCACCGGTACTCATGCCATGGGTACGAATCATGAACGAGGCTGTCCAGTTCGCTGTGGCATAGCCGGCAAAGGCATACAGCGACGCGGCAAAAGCCATGTGTCGAAAGGTTTTGCGCTGCCACAACAGCGCCACCACATCGCGCAGGCTGGTGCTGTCGTCGCTCATTTCCCGAGCCTCCGACATCCCGCGCCTGGGCTCGGTCACCGTAAACCGCACAACTAACGCCAGAATCAGGCCCGGCGCACCCACCACCATAAACGCCACGCGCCAGCCAAAAAACTCATTGAGCCAACCACCCAGTAAAAAGCCGAACAGAATGCCGATACTCACACCGGTGGAATAAAACCCCAGCGCTCCGGCGCGCTGCTCAGGCGGAAACATATCGGAAATCATGGAATGGGAGGGCGGACTGCCCCCCGCTTCGCCGATACCCACACCCACTCGGGCCAGCAGCAGTTGCACATAATTATTTACCAGCCCGCTGATGGCAGTCATAAAGCTCCACACCGCCAGCGACAAGGCCACAATGTTGCGGCGGTTGCTGCGATCCGCCCAGCGCGCGATGGGAATGCCTGCCGTTACATAAAACAGCGCAAAAGCAAAACCGGTAAGCAAACCCAGCTGGCTGTCGCTGAGCCCGAGATCGGCCTTAATGGCCTCTTGCAGTATCGCCAGTAATTGCCGGTCGATAAAATTGAAGGCGTACACTACCGTTAAAACGCACAATGCATACCAGGCACGGCGATCCGCGCGATACTGACTCATGTTCTATCCTTTTTATTATTACTAGAATGAGTGTAGTGTCAGGTAAGACAGAGGAGCCACGTCATCCGATGTCTACCTGCAACCGTAAATTCCATACACCGTGAGCGATGATAACAAACCATGAATTTACCCCAGACCATTACCCTCGGCATCAGCAGCTGCCTGCTCGGCCAGGAAGTACGCTTTGACGGCGGCCACAAGAATCTACCCTTTGCCTCTAAAGAGCTTAGCCGGCATTTCGAGTTTTATCCTGTCTGCCCGGAGATGGCCGTTGGTCTGGGCACACCGCGCCCCACCCTGCGTCTGGTGCAAAGTGCTCAGGACACCATCCGGGTGCGGCGCAGTGAAGACAACAGCATTGACGTGACCGACGAGCTGGCCGCCGTCGCCGACAAAACCGTTACCGACGCGCCGTATATCAGCGGCTATGTAGTATGCGCCAAATCCCCCAGCTGCGGCATGGAACGGGTGCCGGTTTACAAAGAAGATGGCCACGGCCTCGGCAAGATCGGCGTGGGCGCCTTTGCCCAGCGACTGATGGAAAAGCTGCCGCTGCTGCCGGTAGAGGAAAACGGGCGCCTGAACGACCCGCTGCTGCGAGAAAATTTTGTCATGCGCGTGATCGCCTACCGCCGCTGGCAGGAACTGCAAAGCGCGGGTATTAGCGCTGCCGGGCTGCAGGAGTTTCATCGTCGCCACAAATTCCTGTTACTGGCCCACAACCAATCAATCTACCGTGAACTCGGGCCGTTGGTTGCCGACGCTACAAATGACCTCGAAGCCAGTGCCGCCGAATACTTTGCACGTTTTATGGGCGCCCTGGCCCGGCCCGCCAGCCGCAGCAATCACACCAACAGCCTGATGCACATGCAGGGCTTTGTAAAAGAGCACCTGGACAGCGAAGAGCGGCAGGACTTGAGCGATCAAATCGACAAATACCGTACCGGCACCCTGCCCCTGCTGGTACCACTGGCCCTGCTCGAACGCTATGCCAAAAAATATGACGTGGATTACCTGCTCGATCAGTTCTACTTTCACCCCTATCCGGAAGACCTGAAGCTGCGTTATGGCCTGTAACGACCTCCCACCCTTAAACAAGGCCTTTGCATGACCGCCCTGATTTGGTTTCGCAACGACCTGCGCAGTCACGACAACACCGCCCTGCACCACGCCGCGCGCTTTGCCCGCGAGCAGCAGGTGCCGCTGCGCGCGCTGTACATTGCCACGCCCGGTCAGTGGCATGAACACGCCACCTCCCTGCGCCAGCAAAACCTGATCTTTGCCGCTCTGAATGCCCTGCAGGGCACCCTGGCCGAGCGCGGCATTGCCTTCGATCTGCTGGTTGCCGATACCTTTCGTGATATTCCGGCGCTGCTTGCGAAATACGCCGATAAACATCAGCTCAGTGCCGTGTTCGCCAACCGGGAGTATCTGGTCAACGAGATGCAACGCGACGACGCTGTGGCATCGCGCCTGAGTATTCCCTGCCACTGGCATCACGACCGGCTATTGCTGGAACCGGGCACCGTACTCAACGGCAGCGACTTGCCCTACAAAGTATTTACCCCCTTTGCCAAAGCCTGGAAGCGCAAGCTGGGTGAACGCGACAGCACACCCCTGCGTCGCCCCCGTGCACTGGCAGAGGCCGTGCCTGCCCGCTCACTAAAGCGCTTTTGCGAACCAGCCGATATCAGCGGCTGGCCGGCGGATGAAGAAGCCGCCCTGAAACAGCTGCGACGCTTCTGTCAGGAGCAGGTGCAGGATTACGAGAAAAAGCGCGATTTCCCCGCCATTGAAGGCACCTCGCGGCTGGGCGCAGCGCTGGCTATCGGCCTGCTGTCGCCGCGCCAGTGCCTGGCGCGCCTGCGCTCGGAAGCGGAACTGGCCGACACCAAAAGCGGCGCCGACGTCTGGCTCAATGAATTGATCTGGCGTGAGTTCTACCAGCATGTGGCCTTTCATTTTCCGCGCGTGGTCAAGGGCTACGCCTTTAAACCGGAAACCGAAAATATCCGCTGGAACAATAACGATCGGGATTTTCAGGCCTGGTGCGAAGGCCAAACCGGCTTTCCCATCGTAGACGCCGGCATGCGCCAGCTGCGCGAGACCGGCTGGATGCACAACCGGCTGCGGATGATTACCGCCAGCTTTCTGGTGAAAGATTTACACATCGACTGGCGTCGCGGTGAGCAGTATTTCATGAGCCAGCTGATCGACGGCGAGTTTGCCGCCAATAACGGTGGCTGGCAGTGGGCCGCCTCCACCGGCACCGACGCCGCGCCTTACTTTCGTGTATTCAACCCCACCACGCAGGGCCAGCGCTTTGACCCCGAAGGGCATTTTATTCGCACGTTCGTGCCGGAACTGGCCGCCCTCGACAAGCGCCAGGTTCACAGCCCTCCAAAAAGTGCCGATTATCCGGCGCCAATCGTCGACCACAAGCAGGCGCGCGAACTCGCTATTGCCATGTTCAAGGCCGTTCAGCCCATCCGCTGATAACAGCTCTATACTGCTACCCTGAACACTACCTTTACCCACAGGAGGTTTCATTCCATCATGCCTGAAAATGAATGGATCGAGCGTATGACGGACGAATTGAAGGATTTCCAAAAGATCTACGATCAGGTAGTGCAGTTTTTTGTGAACTACAGCTTCCAGCTGGTGGGCGCACTGATCATTCTGATCATCGGCCTGTTTATCGCAGGTCGCTTCGGCAATATGGTGCGCAAGCTCTGCGAACGCCATCACATGGATGTCACCCTCAGTCGCTTTATTGGCAATATCGCCAGAGTGTCGGTCATCTTTGTGGTGGCCATTATCTGCCTGGGCAAAATCGGCATTTCCATCGGCCCCTTCCTGGCCGCAGTAGGCGCCATTTCTCTCGGCGCAGGCCTGGCCATTCAAGGCCTGCTCAGCAACTATAGCGCGGGGCTGAACATTATTATTGTGCGGCCCTTTGTGGTTGGCGACACCATCACCGTACAGGGCGTTACCGGGGTGGTTGAAGAGATCAAACTCGCCTACACCCTACTCGAAGACGAAGACAAGGTGCGCATTCTCATCCCCAACCGGCACATTATCGGCGAAATCATTCACAACTCCCGCGAAACCAAACTCGCCGAAACCATACTCGGCGTGGCCTACGACAGCGACATAGACAAGGCGCTGGAGGTCGTGCGCAAGGTGTTGGGTGATCTACCGGATGTGGATGCAACCAATTCGCAGGTAGGTATCGACGAATTTGCCGACAGCTCGATCAATATCAGCGTTCGGTTCTGGCTACCGACGCGGCGTTTTCATTCGTTGCGATTTGCGGTCAATCAGGCGCTGTTAAACGCCCTGCGCGAAGCAGACATTGTGATTGCGTTTCCGCAGAGGGAAGTGCGATTGCTGGGTGAAGCTTAAACCTGAAGGGAACAGACCTGAAATGCCCGAGCCTAAAGAGCTCAGGCCTGACGTGAGGAGGATTCAGCGGTGCGCTGCGACTGCGCATCGTGTGAAATACTGCCGCCGCGAACAATCAACAAACCGGCGCACGAGAAAATGCTAACGATGGAAGCACACAAGAAAACTTCGAGAACAGTCATTGGGGGCCCCTGGATTAATGCGAGCAAAGTTGGTTAGCGGCGAGTCGACCGGAAATCAGCACGTAGGCCACTCCTGAGAGAGAGAACGCAATACTGAGTAACACCGTAGAAGACAACATAACCATAACCTCGTAAACAATGCCGACACTCTACAGAAGAGCCTGGCGCGCTAGCATTCGGGAAATCCCTTACTGCGTCAGATCTTGCTTTTGTGAACGGCGTTGCAGAAAGGCCAGAGAACGTGCGTAGACAAACCCTACCGCAAGCAGGCATACAACCCCAGCACCAAACACACAAGCCATCACTGCACGCATTTTCACACCTCAAGACCAAGACACATATTCACAGTATTGTTTATTACGCGGAATAGCGTTATCCGGTCTTTCACCTACCCCACACGACAGCCATGCCTTACAAGGTGTGCGTGATACGGCCGCGCTGGCGCCATCGCTCACGCAACAGCAGCCTCACCAACCGCAGCTTTTCGCGCGCTTTGCGCCAGCGATAACCCAGTTCATGCGGCTCGGGCAGCGACAGCCACAGTCGCAACAGATGGCGCCGGCGCTCCGGCTCAGCATGATCTTCGTAAGCTGTACGCGAATGCACAATGGTGTGATTGGAGCAGAGCTGTATGTCGCCCGGCTGCAACGCCATATCCAGATGAATGGCCGGATCACTGGCCAGCGCATCATAGGCATCAAGCAGCGCCGTGTCTTCGGCACTGAGCGGCGCAACACCGTCATAACGGGCCGCGCTGCGAAAGTAACCGCTGTGGTAAAAGGTTCGCAAAACACCGTTGTAATACCGGCACGGGGTAACCGGAAACGTCTGTAAACCGCCTTCGGCGTGGGCGTCGAGCAAAAAGGGTTGAAACAGGCGCTCCACCGGCAGGTTCTGTTTCAGCAGCTCGTTGTAAATGGTCACCGAACTGGCGATGCGGCTCTCGCCACCCTGCTTGGCCGTTTTCAGACACATCAAGCCCACCACATCGGCTGCGTCGCAGTGAAAGCTGATATTTAAGCGCGTGCGATATTCACGTACCGAGGGGTCGTCGGGGTCTACCCCGGTGTCGCGCACGTGGCCGAGCAATTCGCCAAAGCGGTTTTGTGCGCCGGGCAAACCCAGATGCCAGCCAAGGCACCAGAAAAAGCGCTCGCAGTTTTCCTCCCCCCAACGCTCTACTGGCAAACCGCGCAACACCACAACCCCCCGCCCGCTGCGCAGCGTGTCGCGCCACTGGGCAATCTTGTGGTTGAGCCCCGGCAGGGGAAAATCCGCCGCGCGCAGCGCCTCAAGTGGCTTGTCAGTGTTCTGTGCAGCTTTCAGCGCCGCTTCGATTTCTTCCAACTCGGTCGTTGAAAATTGCACCACCCAATCCTGCTGGCGGCGCAGATCCGCGCCATACCAGGCCGCCTCGGTATTGATGGGCTCATGGGGAATCTGCCCATGGGGCCTACTGTAATAATGCAGGGTTTGCGATGTAATCGAACGATAAGGGGTTGGCATCGACATACCTCTTTCTTCACGAGAGTGTTAACAGTCTGTGTCCCAAGCCGTAGAATACCTGCTCATGCAGTATGCCGGCGAATATCAGGGGGTAGAATGGCTGAGGAGTTAAGCTGGGGGGCCGAAATCATCCTCTGGCTTCAGCAATTCCACTCACCGCTGTTTGCCCTGCCCATGCAGGCATTGGGGTGGCTTGGCACCAGCGGCTACCTGCTCCTGCTGCCGGCTGTGGTTTTCTGTATTCAACAGCGGTTGGGCATGCGCCTTGCGATTGTGTTCGGCCTGTCGCTGTTTCTGAACAGCCTGCTCGGCAATCTGTTTGACACCACCCGCCCCGCCGCACAGTTCCCGCAAATTACCGGCGCCAGCAGCGGCTACAGTTTTCCCAGTGGTCACGCCCAACTGGCGGTGGTGTACTGGGGCATGCTGGCCACCCATTTCCGGCATTGGCTGGGCTGGGTTATTGCCGTTGTGATGATAGTTGCCAGCGCCCTGGCCACCCTGTATCTGGGCGCCAACTATCCGCTGGATATTCTCAGCGGCTGGCTGCTCGGCGGCGCCATCGTCTATGGAGTGTGGCGCTGGGAGCCTCAGCTGGAAGAGTACCTAATAGCGCATGGCAAGCTGATGCAGCTGGCCTGCACCCTTGCGGCCACCACGCTGATGTGGGCTTTTGCCGGTTTCTTCCTCCACGATGTGCTTATTACCGGTAGCATCGGCTTTTTTATGGGCTGCTGTCTCGTGGGCATTCTCCATCCACCGGGGCTCGACCACCTGATATCCTGGCCAGTGCGCATTGCCCGGCTGCTGCTGGGCCTGCTGCTGATGCTATTGATGATCGCCTCCCTGCAACGCGCCGCCGCCTG
>NZ_JBFJTH010000044.1:0-24355 GCF_041625495.1 Litorivivens sp.
CGCAGACCTTTCTGCAGCGGCAGGGGTGCATGGTTTGGCGGAAGAGAATGAAGATATCCGCCTGCATGTGTTGCCGGTAAACGAGGTTTTGGCAATGATGGATGATGGCCGGATAGACAATGCACACTCGCTCGTTGCCCTGAACTGGTTTGCTCGCCATCACAACCGTCTGCGCGATCTCTGGCGTTGATGATGGCCGAAAATAAACCGCCTAAGGCTAGCGGTCTGTTGCGTTCCAGTGCCGTGGTGGCCGTGATGACCCTGTTGTCGCGCGTGCTGGGGCTGGCGCGAGACATTGTTATTGCAGCCATGGTGGGCGCAACTGCCAACGCCGATGCCTTCTTTGTCGCGTTCAAAATCCCTAATTTCCTGCGCCGTCTGTTCGCTGAGGGTGCCTTTTCCCAGGCTTTTGTGCCCGTGCTGGCGGAATATCGGGAAAAGGGAAGTTTGGCCACCGTGCAGCATCTGGTGGACCGCGTGGCTGGCGTACTCGGGGGCGTATTGTTGCTGGTCACCACGCTAGCCGTTATTGGTGCGCCGGTGGTGGCCACTATTTTCGCACCGGGGTTTTATAACGATGCGGCTAAATTTGCCCTCACGGCAGATATGATTCGCATTACCTTTCCCTATCTTTTCCTGATCTCCATGACCGGTTTTGCCGGCGCCATCTTGAACAGCTATGGTCGCTTTGCGATCCCTGCGTTTACTCCGGTGTTGTTGAATGTTTGCCTGATTGGCGCCGCGCTGTGGATATCTCCACTGATGACGGAGCCTGCCGTGGGCCTGGCTTGGGGGGTCCTGTTGGCCGGATTCTGTCAGTTGGTGTTTCAACTGCCGTTTTTAAAGCGTATTCATCTATTGCCGCGACCGCGCTGGCACTGGCGTGACGAAGGGGTGCAGAAAATCATTGGACTGATGATTCCGGCGCTATTTGGTGTGTCAGTGAGTCAGATCAACTTGTTGCTAGATACGGTTATTGCCTCTTTCTTGCCCACCGGTAGCGTGTCCTGGCTGTATTATTCGGATCGACTGGTGGAGCTGCCACTTGGGGTATTCGCCATTGCCATCGGCACGGTGATCCTGCCGAGCCTGTCGCGCCATAATATTGGCAGCGATGAAAAGTCGTTTTCAGCGACCTTAGATTGGGCCATGCGTGCGGTACTGATCCTGGGTGTGCCCGCTGCGGTGGCGCTGTTCATTCTGGCTGAGCCGGTGCTCATTACGCTGTTCCAGTACGGTGAGTTGTCGATGCGTGATGTGGCCATGGCCACTTTCAGCCTGCGTGCCTATACCCTTGGCCTGCTGGCCTTTATGCTCATTAAAGTGCTGGCGCCAGGCTACTTTGCGCAGCAGGACACGAAAACCCCGGTCAAGATCGGCGTGGTCGCGATGGCGGCCAATATGGTGCTGAATCTGCTGTTTGCCATTCCCCTGCATCACTATTTCCAGTTGGGCCATGTGGGGCTTGCGCTGGCGACGGCAGGGTCGGCCAGTTTGAACGCCGGGCTGCTTTTTGCGGGTTTGCGCCGCAGTGGGACCTATCAGCCGCGCCCGGGCTGGCTGGCTTATAGCCTGCGCCTTGGCTGCGCGACAGCAGCGATGGCCGCCGTGCTTGTGCTATTGTTGGCGCGCGTGCCGGCCTGGGATGCGCTCACTGCGCTGGCCCGGGCTTACGAGATGGCCCTGCTCTGTTTTGCCGGGCTCTTGGCCTACATTGTGACTCTGGGCGCGCTTGGTGTGCGTCTCAGACATTTCAGAGGCCAGACGACTAAGTTATAATCACGCGCTTCTTTATGCAGCGAGCCCCTCATGGAGTTAATCCGAGGATTTAACAGCATCCGCGATCGGCACAAGGGTTGCGTGGCGACCATTGGCGCATTTGACGGAGTACACCTCGGGCATCAGGCGGTTCTGCAACAGCTGATGGCCAAAGGGCGCGAATTGGGCCTGCCAACGACAGTGGTGGTCTTTGAGCCCCTCCCGCGGGAGTTTTTTTCCCCGCACGAAGCGCCGCCCCGCCTGATGAGCTTTCGCGAGCGCTTTCACGCCCTGCGCGAGCTGGGTATAGATCAGATAATGCGGATTCGCTTCAGCGCCAGCTTTCGGGAAATGGGCGCGATGGAGTTTATCCGCAAGCTCTTTGTGGACGGCATTGATGCCAAATACATTGTGGTGGGCGATGACTTGCGATTTGGTCGTGACCGCAGTGGTGGCTTTGGCATGTTGAAAGCCGCAGGCCAAACATACGGTTTTGAGGTGGTGGATACCGCCACCCTGACGCAGGGCAATGAGCGTGTCAGCAGCACGCGGATACGGGAAGTACTGGCCGAGGCCAATTTTTCCGAGGCTGAGCGCCTGTTGGGGCGCCCCTATAGCATTGCCGGACGTGTCATTGTCGGTCAGCAGTTGGGTCGTACGCTGGGTGTGCCGACAGCCAATATGGAGTTGCACCGGCTGCGATCGCCCTTGGCGGGTGTGTTTGCAGTAGAAGTGGAGTGCCCGGACGGCGTTATTCGCCCAGGGGTGGCCAATGTGGGCACCCGGCCGACGGTGGATAACCTGCCCAAGGCAATCCTGGAAGTACATGTGCTGGATTACAGCGGTAACCTGTACCGGCGTAATATCAAGGTGCTGTTCCGCAAGAAGCTGCGAAACGAAATTCGTTTTGATGGACTGGATGCCCTGAAAACCCAGATTCACAGGGATATTGACGAAGCGCGCAATTATTTCGCTGAGCGCGGCGATGCTTGATTTTTGGATGCTATGAGCGATTACAAACACACTCTGAACCTGCCGCAAACGGCGTTTCCCATGAAGGCTAACCTGGCCCAGCGTGAGCCGGGTATGCTCAAGAAGTGGCAGGAAAGCAAGCTTTACAACGCGATTCGCGAGGCGCGCGCTGGACGTGAGAAATTTATTCTGCACGATGGCCCGCCCTACGCTAACGGCGATATTCACCTGGGGCATGCGGTCAATAAGATCCTCAAGGACATCATTGTTAAGTCGAAAACCCTCGAGGGGTTCGATGCACCTTATGTGCCGGGTTGGGACTGCCACGGTCTGCCTATTGAACTGAACGTAGAGAAGAAGGTCGGCAAGCCAGGCCATAAAGTGGATGTGCGTACTTTTCGACAGAAGTGTCGCGATTACGCCAGCAAACAGGTTGCCGGGCAGCGCACCAGCTTTGAACGCCTGGGGGTCCTCGGAGATTGGGACGAGCCCTACCTCACGATGAACTACGCCTTCGAGGCGAATATCATCCGCGCTCTGGGTAAAATCGTGGACAACGGTCACGTGCATAAGGGCTTCAAGCCGGTGCACTGGTGTACCGATTGCGGCTCGGCCCTGGCCGAAGCGGAAGTAGAATACAAAGACAAAACCTCGCCGGCTATTGATGTGGCGTTTGCTGCCGTGGATGCGGCGGATTTCTCCAAGCGCACCGGTGTCACGGTCAACGCAGTGGATTTGGTGATCTGGACCACCACGCCCTGGACGCTACCCGCCAACCAGGCGGTGGCTCTGCATCCTGAGTTGGAGTACGTGGTTGCCGCCTACGGTGACCGTACTGTGGTGCTGGCGCGGGATCTGCACGAAAAAGCCTTGCTGCGCTATGGGGCTGAAAGTTTTGAAATTCTCGGTGATTTCGTCGGAGCTGCGCTAGAAGGCTTACAGCTGAAGCACCCTTTCTACGATCGGCAAGTGCCCGTCATTCTGGGCGACCACGTTACGGTCGATGCCGGTACCGGTGCAGTGCATACCGCTCCAGGCCACGGCGCCGACGACTTTGTGGTGGGCAGCAAATACAATCTCGACGTGCTGAACCCGGTGGGCGGTAACGGCGTGTTTCTCGATGACACGGAGTTGTTTGCCGGGCAGTTTGTGCACAAGGCCAATCAGCCGATTGTGGAATTGCTGGACGAACGTGGGCGGCTGTTGCACAACGAGGCCTACGAGCACAGTTACCCGCACTGTTGGCGACACAAATCACCGATAATCTTTCGCGCCACGCCGCAGTGGTTTATCAGTATGCAGCAAAATGGCTTGCTGAATACCGCCATGAACGCTGCCGACGAGGTGCAGTGGCTGCCTGAATGGGGCAAAGCGCGTATCGAATCCATGATGCAGGAGCGGCCGGACTGGTGTATTTCCCGGCAACGTACCTGGGGTGTGCCCATTGCACTGTTTGTGCACAAGCAAACAGCAGAGCTGCATCCCGATACGCCGGCGTTGATAGAACAGGTCGCGCAGCGTGTCGAAAAAGAAGGCATTGATGGCTGGTTTGAACTCGATGCGGCTGAGCTGCTGGGCGACGATGCTCAGCAATATGACAAAGTCACGGATACTCTGGATGTCTGGTTTGACTCTGGTGTAACTCACTTTGCCGTGCTGAATCAGCGCGATCAGCTGCAATACCCTGCGGATCTGTATTTGGAAGGCTCGGATCAACACCGTGGCTGGTTCCAGTCCTCGCTGCTGTCGGCCATCGCGGTGAACGGCAATGCACCCTACAAAACCGTACTGACCCACGGCTTTACCGTGGACACTAACGGTCACAAAATGTCGAAGTCCCTGGGTAATGTGATTGCGCCGCAGGAAGTGATGAATGACCTGGGTGCCGACGTGTTGCGGCTGTGGGTTGCGGCCACCGATTATCGCGGCGAAATGACGGTCTCCAAGGAGATCTTTAAACGTACCGCTGACTCCTACCGCCGTATCCGCAATACCGCACGTTTTCTGTTGGCGAACATGGCTGGTTTTGATCCGTCGTCAGATCTCGTGGCCAGCGACAATATGCTCAGTCTTGATCGCTGGATTGTGCATCACACGGCGCAGCTGCAGGAAGAGATTCGCGGTGCCTACAACCGCTATCAGTTTCACCAGGTCTATCAGAAACTGCATAACTTCTGCGTGGTAGAGTTGGGCGGCTTCTATCTGGATGTGATCAAGGATCGCCAGTACACGACCGGCGCCAACAGTCTGGCTCGCCGTTCTGCTCAGACCGCGCTGTACCACATCGCGCAGGCCATGACGCGCTGGATGGCGCCCATCCTTAGCTTTACCGCTGACGAGCTTTGGGACAATCTGCCGGGTGAGCAGTCCGGTAGTGTGTTCGTTGCCGAGTGGTACACTGATCTGGCACGTTTCGACGACCCTGAGCGTGGTGAAGGCTTCTGGAATCTAATTCAAGAGGTGAAAGCTTCCGTCAATAAAGCTATGGAAGAAGCCCGCAACAACAAGGTTATCGGCGGCAGTCTGCAGGCAGAGGTTACCCTGTATTGCGACGCTGCGCTGCGCGATGAGCTGGCCAAGCTCGGCGATGAGCTGCGCTTTGTGCTGATTACATCGAAGGCTGTGGTGGCAGATATTGCTGACAGCAGTAATGCGGTTAGCACCGACCTCGACAATCTGGAAGTCGCCATTGCAGCCAGCGCCGGCAGTAAGTGTGCACGCTGCTGGCATCATCGTGAAGATGTGGGCTCGGTGGATTCTCACCCCGAGCTTTGCGTACGTTGTGTAGATAATATAGAAGGTGATGGTGAACAGCGCCGTTATGCATAGTCGCCGGATTATCCGGAATCTGGTGGAGACCGGCGTGATCCGCTGGTATCTATTTGCCTTCGCAATGGTGTTACTGGATCAGTGGACCAAGCATTTAGCGGACACCTACCTTTCCTATGGTCAGCCGGTGTATGTGTTGCCGGTATTTAACCTGACACTGCACTACAACACCGGCGCGGCATTCAGTTTTCTCAGTGACGCTGGTGGCTGGCAGCGGTGGTTTTTCATTGTGGTCTCGCTTGGCGTCAGTGTGGCTCTGGTTGTCTGGATGGCATTAATTAAAAATCAGCAGCGACTTCTCACCTTTTCACTGTGCATGATTCTGGCCGGAGCAGTGGGGAACCTGGTCGACCGGGTTGTGCTGGGCCATGTGGTCGATTTTATTTCCCTGCATTGGAATAATCGTTATTTTCCGGCCTTTAACTGGGCCGATACCTGTATTACCGTGGGCGCCGCCAGCATGTTGCTGGATATGGTGCTGCACCCGGAACACCGTTGAGATGACTATCGATACCCAATCGCGTATTACCCTGCACTTTGAGCTGGCCATGGACGATGGCGCGGTGGTGGATTCTACCTTTGAGCGAACACCAGCCACCTTTACCTATGGCGACGGCAGTTTGCTGCCCGGCGTTGAGAAAAAGCTGCTGGGTATGTGCGCGGGTGAGAAAAAGGATTTTGTGCTCAACCCCGAAGACGCTTTTGGCCAACCAAATCCAGCCAACATCCAGCATTTCAAGCGCGATCAGTTTGGCGCTGACATGGAGCTCGCTGAGGGTATGGTGATTTCGTTTGCCGATGCTCAGCGAGCGGAGTTGCCGGGGGTGGTACAGTCGATCAGCGACGATGAGGTTGTGGTCAACTTTAATCATCCGCTGGCGGGGCGTACACTGCGATTTACCGCAGAAATCCTCAAGGTGGAAGCCGTTAGCTCATGAGTGCTATTGAAATCCGAATGGCAAATCCGCGCGGCTTTTGTGCCGGCGTAGATCGCGCTATTGAAATCGTCAATCGCGCGCTGGATGTCTTCGGCGCGCCCATCTACGTTCGACACGAAGTCGTGCACAACAAGTTTGTGGTGGATAACCTGCGTGAGCGCGGTGCGGTTTTTGTCGATGAACTGCACGAAGTGCCAGATGATGTGATTGTCATATTTTCTGCTCATGGCGTTTCCCGAGCGGTGCGCGAGGAGGCGGAAGCGCGTGGTCTCAAGGTTTTTGATGCCACCTGCCCACTGGTTACCAAAGTCCATATGGAAGTGGTCAAATACAGTCGCGAAGGCCGCGAGTGTATTCTGATCGGCCACAAGGGCCATCCGGAAGTGGAAGGCACCATGGGGCAGTATGATGCCAGCGAAGGGGGGGCGATCTACCTGGTTGAAGATGTTGACCAGGTGGGTGACCTGCAGGTTCGCGACTCGGAGCATCTCTCTTTTGTAACCCAGACAACCCTGTCGATGGACGATACAGCAGCGGTTATTGATGCGCTGCGGCAGCGCTTTCCCTCTATCGAGGGGCCGCGCAAAGATGATATCTGCTATGCAACCCAAAATCGGCAGGACGCGGTCAAAACCCTCGCCGAGCAGAGTGATCTGGTGCTGGTCGTAGGTTCACCCAACTCCTCCAATTCCAACCGTTTGCGTGAGCTGGCTGAGCGCCGTGGTTGTCAGGCTCACCTGATAGATGCGGCGGGTGATATCAAACCAGAGTGGCTCAAGGGGATTAAATGCGTCGGCATCACTGCTGGGGCCTCGGCACCTGAAGTGCTGGTGCAGGATGTTATTGCCCGTCTGTGTGAGTTGGGCGCATCTGTCCCCGTCGAGCTGGAAGGCCGCCCCGAGAACATTACCTTTTCATTGCCACGCGAACTGCGCTGGGTGGACGCCGCTAGCGAGTAGCGTCGCGCAGCAATGTGCGCGACTTGCTTCGTGTTCGCGAAGGTCGCGGGCTTATTGTGGTCGGCTCTGCTTCTGGCTGTTGCCGTTAGCGCTGACAGGTTTTCGCCGTCTTGAACGGTTTCTATTGCCTGGAGCTCCTGGCGCCGCATTTTGATTTGTGTTGCGACGTGGCTTGTGAACCGGGCGAATGGACTGGGAATCGGGCACTTCGTGATTCGGTTCAAAACCGTCCACGTATTCCCGTGGGATATTCTGCTTGATCAGTCGCTCAATCTGTTGCAGCTGTTTGGCTTCATCCGCGCTCACCAGTGATACTGCCTCACCGTCGGCGCCAGCGCGCCCGGTGCGACCAATGCGATGCACGTAGTCTTCGGCAACATTGGGTAAGTCAAAATTGACAACGTGGGGCAGCTGGCTGATATCGAGGCCGCGGGCTGCGATGTCGGTGGCAACCAGTACCTGAACTTTGCCTTCCTTGAAGTCCTGCAGTGCGCGCAATCGGGCTGCCTGACTTTTATTGCCGTGAATGGCGGCCGCCTTCACACCTGAACCGTCCAGTTTCTTTGCCAGCCGGTTGGCGCCGTGCTTGGTTTTGGAAAATACCAGCACTTGGTGCCAGTTTCGGGTTTGGATCAGCTCGAGTAGCAGGTCGGGCTTGCGCGCCTTATCTACCGGAGCCATCCACTGCTTGATGGTGGCAACGGTGGTATTGCGTGGCGTGACCGAGATTTCTTCCGGCTGGTTCATGATGCCTTTTGCCAGCGTTCGAATCTCGGGGGAGAAAGTTGCCGAAAACAGCAGGTTTTGACGTTTTTTCGGGAGCAGCGCCAGGATCTTGCGAATATCGTGGATAAAGCCCATGTCGAGCATGCGGTCGGCTTCGTCCAGCACCAGAATTTCCAGCTGATCAAAGCGCACGGCATTTTGCTGGTAGAGATCGAGCAGGCGACCAGGCGTGGCGACCAGAATATCGACACCTTTTCGCAAGGCCATCATTTGCGGGTTGATTTTTACCCCGCCAAAGACCACTGTGCTGCGAAGTTTGAGGTGTTTCCCGTAGTCGGCAACGCTTTGCCCAACCTGGGCGGCTAGCTCGCGTGTTGGGGTTAGTATCAGCGTGCGCGCCTGATTGGGCTTGGCGGGCTGTCCGCGGCTGAGCAATTCGAGGATCGGCAGCGTAAAGCCGGCGGTTTTGCCGGTACCGGTTTGGGCGGCAGCCATCAGATCGACACCTTTCAACACGACCGGTACGGCCTGTGCCTGAATGGGTGACGGTTTTTCGTAGCCTTTCTGAGCGATGGCCTGAAGAAGCGGCTCAGAGAGACCGAGGGTGGTAAAGGGCATATGTGTTCCGGAAGCGTTAATTCGACCTGTTAAAGGTAATGTTCGAGTCAGGTGAATCAAGGAAGAGTAAATGGTGCCCAGGAGAGGACTTGAACCTCCACCCCCTTGCGAGGACCAGCACCTGAAGCTGGCGTGTCTACCAATTTCACCACCTGGGCATAGATGGGAAGCGGGGCCATGTGACCCGAGGCGCGCAATTTACTGATACAAGGATGCTTTGTCAATGGCAGTGCGTATAATGGGTTTAAAATTTTGTTAATTCGCTATCAGCTGAGGTAAGCACTTTATATGGCAAAACGCCGTCCACCGGCCGACCCCCATGCCGAGCGGGAAGCCTCCCGCTATGAAAACCCCATCCCTAGTCGCGAGGCCATTCTTGAGGTTCTGGACGAAAAGCCACTCACTGAACAGCAACTGGCCAAACGCTTGGGGCTCCGCGATGCGGATGCCGAGGAGGCGCTGCGGCGGCGAGTGCGTGCCATGCTTCGTGATCGTCAGCTTTCCGCCAGCAAATCAGGTCGTCTTGAGCCGGCGGCACTGGAAACGTGTGAAGGACTGGTGCAGGCCAACAAAGACGGGTTTGGTTTTGTGCTGCAGGAAGGTCAGGATATTTTTCTGACCGCATGGCAGATGCAGCGGGTGTTTGACGGTGACCGGGTGCGAGTTGCCATTGAAGGTTACGACCGTCGCGGTCGCGCTATGGGCAATATTGTTCAAGTGCTAGAGCGCAATACCCGACAGATAGTGGGGCGCTTTGATGTTCAGGAAGGCGAGCCATGTGTGTTGTGCGAGGGCAAGGTGTCCCATGTGGTCGTACTGGAAGATCTGGCGGGAACACAGCCGGAAATTGGCGACTACCTGACAGTGGCGATTACCCGTCAGCCGGAAATTAAAAAGCCGCCGCTGGGGCGTGTTGTCGAGATGCTGGGTGACATCAATCGGCCGGGGGTTGCTACCGATGTGGCGGTTCGCCAGCACGAGATTCCTTATGAGTGGCCGGAAGATGTTGAGCGCGAGGCGCGACGCTTCGCGGTTGAGCCCGGCGAGGAGGACAAGCAGGCGCGGGTGGATCTGCGCGAGCTGCCGCTGATTACCATTGATGGTGAAGATGCCCGCGATTTTGATGATGCGGTTTTTTGTGAGCCCAAGAAATCCGGTGGCTGGCGCCTGTGGGTGGCCATTGCCGATGTCTCGCATTACGTAAGCATTGGTTCAGCTCTGGATGAAGAGGCGCAGAAGCGCGCTACGTCAGTCTACTTCCCGGATCGCGTCGTGCCGATGTTGCCCGAGGCGCTCTCGAACGGTTTGTGTTCGCTCAAGCCGGAAGTTGAGCGTTTGTGCATGGTCTGTGAGATGACCATCAGTGCGCAGGGACGCCTGAGTGGCTATACCTTCTATGAAGGTGTAATGCGCTCGCATGCTCGGTTCACCTATAACGAAGTGGCCGCGCTGTTGACGGGTGAGGCAGATGCTGAGTTGCAGTCGCGTCGCAAAAGTTTTTTGCCGCAACTGCGCGATCTGCACGACCTGTATAAAGCCTTACGGTTTGCCCGTGATCAGCGTGGTGCCATTGATTTTGAAACCGTTGAAACCCGGGTGATCTACGACAAGCAGCACCGTATTGCCGAGATTGTGCCGGTTCAGCGTAATGACGCGCACAAGATTATTGAGGAGTGCATGCTGTGCGCCAATGTGGCAACGGCACGCCTGCTTGAGAAGAGTGAAATGCCCGCGCTTTACCGGGTACACCAGAGGCCCAGTGGCGACAAACTGAGCAACCTCCGCGCTTTTCTAGGGGAGATAGGGCTGGATCTGGGGGGCGGTGAGGAGCCCACGCCGAATGATTTTCAAGCGCTGTTGTCGAGTGTTGCTGAGCGCCCGGACGCCAGTGTGATTCAGGTGATGATGCTGCGCTCGCTCAAGCAGGCTATGTATCAGCCTGACAATCACGGTCATTTCGGTTTGCACTATCCGGCGTATGCGCACTTTACGTCGCCTATCCGTCGTTATCCGGATCTGCTGGTGCATCGCTGTATTCGTTATCTGCTGCGCAGTAACGCAGCGTTACCCCAGCTTGCGCCACAAAAAGGCGCCAAGAAACTCAAACCACAGGATATCTACCCCTACGATATGGGTGCCATGGTTGCGCTCGGTGAGCACTGCTCAATGGCTGAGCGCCGCGCCGATGATGCCAGTCGTGATGTGATGTCCTGGCTTAAGTGCGAGTACCTGACGGAGAAGGTAGGGGAGTCTTTTGAGGCGGTGATTACAGCGGTGACGGGGTTTGGGTTCTTCGCGGAAATGAAGCCGCTCTATATGGAGGGGTTGGTCCATATCGGTGCCCTCGGCAAGGACTTCTATCAGTTTGATGCCGCGCGACAGCGTTTGGTGGGCGAGCGCAATCGTGAGGTCTTTGCTCTGGGCGATACGGTCACCGTTCAGATCCTGCGGGTGGATGTTGAAGACCGCAAAGTGGATCTGGGGTTGGTGGGTGTTGGTACGAGCGCGGCCGGTAAGCCGCGCAAGTTAACGCGTCGGGAGCAGATCGCCAAGGGGATCTTTGACGACAAGCCGGGCGGTCAAAAAAACAAATCAGGTCGTGGCAAATCAAATGCAGGAAAGTCGTCGGAGAAAAGCGGTTCACGCAAGTCTCGCTCATCGCGGCGCCGGAAGAAGTAACGTGCAGGGGATGCAGCATTGAAAGAAACGGTATTTGGCCTGCACGCAGTGACGACTGTGCTGGAAAAGCGACCTGCGGATATTTCGCTGTTGCTGGTGCAGAAGGGGCGTCAGGACAAGCGTTTGCAAAGTGTTCTTGAATTGGCGGCGGCCAACGGCGTGGCAGTGCGTGCCGTGCCCCGAGATGCTTTGGATGAGCAGGTGTCCGGGCGTCATCAGGGGGTGGTCGCCGAGGTAAGTGTCGAGTCGTTGATCACTTACAGTGAAAAGCAGATTCCGGAGTTGTTGGCGGGCATTGCCGGTGCGCCTCTGGTATTGGTGCTGGACGGGGTGACCGATCCGCACAATCTGGGCGCCTGCCTGCGCAGCGCGGATGCGGCTGGTGTCGGGTTGGTGATCGCACCCAAAGACAAAGCGGTTGGCTTGACGGCTACCGTGCGCAAGGTGGCCTGCGGTGCCGCTGAAACCGTGCCCTTTGTGGCTGTCACAAATCTGGCGCGCACACTCAAGCAGCTGCAGGAAGCCGGATTGTGGCTAGTTGGCCTGGCGGGTGAAGCGGATCAGTCATTGTACGACGTAGATCTGACTGGCCCGGTCGCCATTGTGATGGGGGCGGAAGGCAGCGGCCTGCGTCGATTAACCCGTGAGCATTGTGATTTTCTGGCCAAGTTGCCCATGGCGGGGAGTGTCAGCAGTCTGAATGTGTCCGTGGCGACTGGTGTCAGCTTGTTTGAGGCGGTGCGCCAGCGCCAGCCTCAGTGATCACTGCCGCTGCTGTAGGCTAAAAATCAGCCGATTGTTCTTGCATCGGGCGGCGTACTTGCCTAAAATCCCGCGTCTTTATTTTCCGCCAGAGCCGTCTTTCGGCGCTGGCCTCCTTGCTGCACCGCTTGAGCGGGTGGCTTAACCCACAAGGAGATGCATTCATGCGTCACTATGAAGTTGTGTTCATGGTCCACCCGGACCAGAGCGAACAGGTTCCGGGTATGATCGAACGCTATACCCAGACAATCGAGAAAGATGGCGGCAAAGTACACCGTCTTGAAGATTGGGGCCGCCGTCAACTGGCCTACCCTATCGAGAAAATCCACAAAGCTCACTATGTTCTTATGAATGTTGAAGCTTCTGCTGAAGCCATGGAGGAGCTGCGCACCAACTTCCGCTTCAACGACGCTGTTCTGCGCGACATGATCATTCGTTGCGATGAAGCCGTGACTGAAGAGTCGCCCATCATGAAGGCTGAGAAAGAAAGCCGTGACCGTCGTGGTCGCAGCGATCGTCCACGTCGTGATGACAACGACAACAGCGACAGCAGCTCCTCTGATGACGACAACACGTCTTCAGATGAAAAATCGACAGCTAACGCTGACGAATAACAGCGGACAGCATTGGGAGAGTAAACATGGCACGTTTTTTCCGTCGTCGTAAGTTTTGCCGCTTTACAGCGGAAGGTGTTCAGCAGATCGACTACAAAGATCTGGACACCCTGAAAGCCTATATTTCTGAGACTGGCAAGATTGTTCCCAGTCGCATTACCGGTACCAAAGCCAAGTATCAGCGTCAGCTGGCCTCAGCGGTCAAGCGCGCGCGCTATCTGGCTCTGCTTCCTTACACTGACAGCCACCAGTAAGGGTTAGCGCGCCACGCTCATTATGCGCACTCTGGCTGAATTTATAATGCGAGGGCGCACTCAGGCCATAGCGGTCTCAGTGCTGAGCGTGGGTACCGTGTTTTTCGCGTGGGTTGGCGCCGCCGCAGTGGCGCTGGTGACCCTGCGCAAGGGAAGTTCCGAGGGTGGTTGGTTGCTGGCATGGACAATGGTGCCGGCGGCCTTTATCGCGCTCCAGGGCAGTGATCTGGGGCCAATTACCACCCTGATCGGTGTGTATATTGCGGCCTGTGTACTGCGGCTGGGAAGCTGGCCTCTGGCATTGCTGGTAATCAGTGCGTCGGGTTTGATTCTGGCGTTGCTGATGAATACTGTGGCCCAGGCTCAGTCGCAGCAGATTGCCGATATGCTGGCGATGTTGTCAGAGCAGTTGAGAGCTGGCAATCCGGACGTGCAGATGCCCGTTCTGTCGGCGACTGATGTAGCTGGCATGGTGGGTGCAATCAATGCCTGGACGGTGGTTCTAGGGTTGGCTCTGGCCCGCTGGTGGCAGGCGATGCTCTACAACCCGGGTGGATTTCGCAGTGAATTCCACGCGTTGCGATTGCCGCAGGCCTTGGCTGTCGGGTTGGTTCTGGGAATGTTGTTGCTGGCCAGCAGCGGCGCTTGGGCCAACTGGGCAATGATATTGCAAATGCCGCTGAGTGTGGCGGGATTTGGGCTGGTACACGCATTGGTGGCGCGCAGTCGCTTGGGCGTAGGCTCGCTGGTGATGTTTTACATGCTGTGGGCTTTGTTGTTGCCCTTGCGCTGGGTAGTGCAGCTACTGGCTGTAACCGACAGTTTTATTGATGTGAGAAAGCGTTTGCCTGTACGCCAAAGCGGCGAGTAAGCGCGAATAGAGGATGAAATCATGCAAGTCATTTTGCTGGAAAACGTAGGCAAGCTGGGCGAACTGGGCGACCAGGTCAATGTGAAGTCCGGCTATGGCCGCAACTTTCTGATTCCCTTCGGCAAGGCAGTTCCCGCCACCGAAGCGAACGTCAAGGAATTTGAACAGCGCCGTGCTGAGCTTGAAGCCGCTGCTGCTGAGAAGCAGGCAGCTGCTGAGAAACGTGCCGAGGCTTTGAGTGAGCTGGTTGTGACCATCGAAGCCAATGCTGGTGACGAAGGCAAACTGTTTGGCTCAATCGGTACTCGCGACATCGCTGAAGCCGTATCTAAGGCTAGCAACAGCGAAGTGGCCAAAAGCGAAGTGCTGCTGCCAGAAGGTGTTATTCGTGAAGTGGGTGAGTATGAGATTGACCTCAAGCTGCACCCCGAAGTTACCACCACTATCAAGCTGACAGTCGTAGCTGAGCAGTAATCCGGCGCGCTGAGCAGACTGCCGCCATGGCTCCAGTGGGCGGCTGTTAAAAAGCATCCGTTCGCGGGTGCTTTTTTTTTGGTTGGTTATCCCCCAAAATGGTCGCCCGACCCCGATAATAAGATTCATGCAAAGCGAAACCTACGACGAAGCACCGCCGCCGTTTGACGATCTCGACGTGGCCTCCCTGAAACTGCCGCCCCATTCGCTGGAGGCGGAGCAGTCGGTGCTGGGTGGCTTGCTGATCCGTGGCGAAGCCTGGGATTCGGTCGCCGACCTGGTTAAAGAGTCGGATTTCTTTCAGCCGCGTCATCGCCATATATACGCCAAAATGGCGGAGCTGGTGGAAAGCGAACAACCCATCGACGTGGTAACGCTGGCAGAAGCTCTGGACAAGAGCGAGCAGCTGGAGAGCTCCGGCGGTATTGCCTATCTCGCCGAGCTTGCCGCCAACACGCCTGCGGTAGCGAATATCCGCGCCTATGCTGAGGTGGTTCGAGAGCGGGCGACCTTGCGCTCATTGATTGAAGCGGCCCAGCGCATAGCGGACAGCGGGTTTCATCCGGATGGTCGCAACAGTGCCGACCTGCTGGATGCGGCCGAGCGCGAGATCATGCAGATTAGCGAGGATCGCCCAAAAGAGGGTGGGCCTCAGGCGGTTAACCCGCTGCTGAGCACGGCGGTAGATCGTATCGATGAACTGTTTCGCAGTGACGCTGCGCTAACGGGGCTCAGTACCGGCTTTAACGAACTTGATGATATGACATCCGGTTTGCAGAAATCGGATCTGATCATTGTGGCGGCGCGACCGTCGATGGGTAAAACCACCTTTGCAATGAACCTGGTGGAGCATGCGGTGCTTAATGACGACCGGCCCACGCTGGTGTTCAGTATGGAAATGCCGGCCGAGCAGTTGATGATGCGGATGCTGTCTTCCGTGGGGCGTATCGATCAGACGCGGGTGCGCACCGGCAAGCTTGATCAGGAAGACTGGCCGAAACTCAGTGCGGCGGTTAACAAGCTCAAGGACAGGCCCTTGTTTATAGACGACACCGCGGCGTTGACGCCCACCGAGGTGCGTTCCCGTGCTCGCAAGATTGCGCGTGAACATGGCGATCTGGGGATGATCATGCTCGATTACCTGCAGTTGATGCAGGTGGCCGGTCGCGCTGGCGAGGGTAGAACCGCCGAGATTTCTGAAATCTCACGCTCTTTGAAGGGGATTGCCAAGGAGTTCAACTGCCCTGTAGTTGCTCTGTCACAGCTTAATCGCGCCCTCGAGCAGCGCCCTAACAAGCGCCCGGTAAACTCGGATCTACGGGAATCCGGTGCGATCGAGCAGGACGCTGACGTGATCATGTTTATCTATCGCGATGAAGTTTACAACGAAGAGACTGATCAGAAAGGTGTAGCGGAAATCATTATTGGCAAGCAGCGTAACGGTCCCATCGGCACCGCGCGGCTTGCCTTTATCGGTAAGTACACTCGCTTCGATAACCTTGCCTTTACCGGCTACGAAGACGATTACTGACCGTCTTCGGTTTCCCGGGTGCCGAGAAAGCGGCTGAAAAAGATACCCGCTTCAAACAGCAGCCACATCGGCACGGCCAGTAGGCACTGCGAAAAAATATCGGGTGGTGTCAGCAGCATGGCGACGACAAAGCAGCCGACTATCACGTAAGGGCGCTTTTCCCGTAGTGAGTCCCTTTCTACAGCGCCGCTCCAGATCAGCAGTACGGTTGCTATTGGAATTTCAAATGCCACCCCAAATGCCATAAATAGTTTCAGCGCGGTATCGAGAAAGCGACTAATGTCAGGCGTGTAGGCGACACCGACTGGCGCGACACTGCTGAAAAAACCAAACACCAGCGGAAACACGGCGTAGTAGGCGAATGCCAATCCTGCATAAAACAGCACAATGCTGGAAACCAGTAGAGGCAGGGCCACACGTTTTTCGTGTTTGTACATGCCGGGGGCTACAAACCCCCAGATCTGCTGAAGCATAAAGGGCATGGCGAGGCATATGCTGGCCACCATCACCAGCTTAAAGGGTGCCAGGAAGGTGGACGCAACTTCGGTGGCGATCATGCTGCTGCCCTCAGGCAGGTAGCGCGTCAGTGGCTCTGCTACAAAGGTGTAAATATCGTTGGCGAACGCCATTAGCGGTACGGCAAAGATCAGAATCACTAGAATGCTGCGCAGCAGGCGGTCGCGCAATTCGGTCAGGTGCTGTACCAGCGGTTGGCCGGTATCGTTTTCGGCGCCGGTGCTCATGAGGATTTGGTGTCGTTTTGTGGTGTGGTGTTTTGGGTGGGCGACCGGTTGTCGTCGGCGGCTGACGGCTCAGGTTTTACCACATCGCTAATGTCGTACTCGAGCGATTTCAGCTGTTTTTCCGATTCGCGAAATTCGCTCTCCACCTGATTAAAGCTGTCTTTCAGTGAATCTTCGGTGTCTTTCAGGTTGGCCATGATGGCTTCGTTGTGCAGCTGCCGCTTGATTTCTTCGGCGCCCACCTCGCGCTCTATTTCATTTTTGAGCGCAGTAAAGCTGCGGCGCAAGCGGCCGAGCCAGAGGGATACCGTGCGGATGGCTCCGGGCAGGCGCTCTGGGCCGAGCACCAGCAAGCCCACGATAAAAATCAGTACCAGTTCGGCAAAACCGATATCGAACATCGCAGGGCCAGCTTAGGCTGATTTATCCTTGTGTTCGGCGTTGGTCGCAGCGCTTTGCGGAGGATTCTGGGGGTCGGATTCGACTTTCTCGGCCTCGCCCTCGGGCTTGTCGCTGTTAGCCTTGCTGTCTTCGTCAGCCATGCTGTTCTTGAAACCCTTGATGGCGCTACCTAGATCGGTGCCAATACCTTTGAGTTTCTTGGTGCCGAACAACAGCAGCACTATCACTAGAATGACAACCAGTTCTTTTATACCAAAACCCATGTTATTTCCCTCACTACCATTCGAAAGCGGCTTACTGCCGTGAAGCTTTTTCTGCGTGACCGGAAAGATCGAAGCGTTTTTCCAGCTCCGTCAATACGTCACGGTAACTCAAATTCAGGTGGGACAGCATAACCAGGCTGTGAAACCAGAGGTCTGCTGTTTCGCCTACGAGATCAGCGCGACCGGCGTCGTCTGTTGCATCCTTGGCAGCCAAGATGGTCTCGGTGGCCTCTTCGCCCACTTTTTCCAGGATTTTGTTCAGTCCCTTGGCATGCAGGCTTGCCACGTAGGACGCATCGGGGTCCGCGGCCTGCTTGCGGGCATCGAGTACAGCGTGTAATTGCTCAAGGATGCGGTCGTTCATGATGTCTGATAAATACTATCGGGGTCTTTTAATACCGGCTCAGTTGGCTGCCAGTGGCCGTTGTCGTCCAAAGTGCGAAAGAAACAGCTTTCGCGGCCTGTATGGCAGGCAATGCCACCCTGTTGGGTAACGCTCAGCACCACCGTGTCGCCATCGCAGTCGAGCTGGATGTGATCTACCAGCTGTTCATGGCCAGAGGACTCACCTTTTTTCCAGAGTTTGCCGCGCGAGCGCGACCAGTACACGGCCTTGCCGGTTTGGCGCGTGAGCGCCAGCGATTCGCGGTTCATCCAGGCCATCATCAAAACGCGTCCAGTTGCTTTGTCCTGGGCAATCGCCGGCACCAGTCCGTCAGTGTTAAAAGCCACTGCGTCGAGCCAAGTTTCCGTTTGTGATTCTGTCATGATTCACCTGTTTAATCTGTGCATTATGGCATGCCTTGGTGCGTGGTTGACACTATTTGAGCGCGAGAACCAGCAGGCCGAGTGCACCAAGTGCGAGTGTATGTGGTGACCAATGGGCAAGTTCAGCCTGCATCAGGCTGGCGCCGATAAGCACGATACCCAGCACGCGCCATCGGTAACTGCGTTTTTCCTGTTGCAGTTGACGTTCAAGGTGCTCAATGTCGGTGTTTGGCACCGGCATTTCGATAGGGCGCCGAGGCCCTTCCAGTAATTGTTCTGGCAGGTTGGGGAGCTGCTCTAGCCAGCCGGGCAAGCGGTGGCTTACCCGTTTAAACATGCTCTGGGGTGAATAGCGGTCGCGCAGCCAGTGCTCCAGAAAGGGCTTGGCAGTGTCCCACAGGTTGAGTTCGGGGTAGAGCTGGCGTCCAAGTCCTTCTATGTTGAGCAGGGTCTTTTGCAGCAGTACTAGTGAGGGTTGCACTTCCATCTCAAAACGGCGAGCGGTGGAAAACAAATACACTAGCAGTTGGCCGAAAGAGATTTCTGCCAGTGGTTTTTCGAACACTGGCTCGCAAACGCTGCGAATCGCTGATTCAAATTCGCGCACGCGCGTGTGCGGAGGCACCCAGCCACACTCGATATGCAGTTCGGCCACTTCCCGGTAATTGCGCTGGAAGATCGCCAGCAGGTTGCGCGCCAGATAGTACTGGTCTGAATCGCTGAGGCTGCCGATGATGGCGCAGTCGATGGCGATATACTGCGGGCGTTCAGGGTGCTTGCGAGACACAAAAATATTGCCCGGATGCATGTCTGCGTGAAAAAAACTGTCGCGAAATACTTGCGTGAAAAAGATTTCCACACCGCGTTCGGCAAGACGTTTCATGTCGGTGTTTTGGGCATTGAGCGCAGCGACGTCGGTAACGGGTATGCCTTCAATGCGTTCCATGACAAGTACATTGCGGCGGGTGTAGTCCCAGTAGACCTCCGGGACATAGAGCAGGTCGGAGTCGGCAAAGTTTCGCCGCAATTGTGAGGTGTTAGCTCCTTCGCGCTGTAGATCCAGCTCGTCGAGAATGGTGAGTTCGTAGTCCTCGACCACCTCAACTGGGCGTAGGCGGCGTCCGTCTGGTAGGTAGTGTTGTACCAATCGCGCAATGCTGTAGAGCAAGCGTATATCTTTTTCTATGGTGCGCTGAATATCTGGCCGGATGACTTTGACAACCACCTGCTGGCCGTTGTTTAGCGTGGCCGCATGGACCTGGGCGACTGAAGCGGAGGCCAGCGGCTGGGTTTCAAAATGACCGAACAGTTCTTCTACCGGTTTGCCCAAGGCAGATTCAATGAGAGTACGTGCCTGCTCGTTGGAAAACGGGGGTACCTGATCTTGCAGTTTGGCCAGCTCATCGGCCACATCGTCTGGCAGCAGGTCGCGCCGGGTGGAGAGTTGTTGTCCGAATTTAATGAAGACCGGCCCCAGGGCTTCCAGTGCCAGGCGTAGGCGTGCACCGCGATTGTGTTGCGGCGCGGGCACCAGACGCCAGGGGCCGAAGCGCAGCAGGATGCAGAGCCAGCTCGGTAAGCGGGTGACGTCAATCAGCTGATCAAGCCGGAAGCGGATGATGATCAGCAAAATGGTGAGCAGGCGGCGAATTCCAAACAAGGCGATTACTCGGGGTCGTGGGGTTGCAGGCGTTGTTGCAGCAGTTTGAGGCGGGCTTCTAGTTTCTCTGTGCGAAGTGAAAGGTCTTCAACGTCGCGGTAGAAATCTTCCACCTGGATCGGGTGGGGCACCCACTGACTCTCTTCGCGAATAAATTCGGTGGCCTGGCGCCGAAAAGCTGCCAGAGCACCCAAGGCCCAGCGTCCGCCCTGACGCACACCGCGTCCGATCTGGTGGGCCGCAACGTCGCCAATCAGCCGCGCCAGAGGTGCTTCCCAGTCGAGATCCAGCGCGGAGAGTATTTCGCGCAGTTCCAGCACCCTCGAAGTATCTCCTTCGACTCGTACGTTGCCGTTGATCAGGGCCGCGCCGGGGTCGCTGGCGAGCGCTATTTTGGTGAATTCATCCCAGCTGCCGGTGAGGGTCGTGGTCGACGTCTCTTCACAGTCGCTCAGCAGCAGAATGTGGCTGTCTATCACCAGCGTCAGGGAAAAGGCAGGTTGCGTGCAGTGCAGGGTGAAGCGCTGGCCCTGGAGTGCGTCGAGCCGCTCTCGGGTCACCGGGTCGAGCTCCAGCGCGCGATTGATCAGCGATTCCAGCGCGGCGAGCGCTGGTGCTGGCAGTTTCATGCCTTGATGCCTCGGTGCACGGCGACGATGCCGCCAGTCATGTTGTAGTAGCTGGTGTTCGCAAAGCCGGCGTCTTCCATCATGTCTTTCAGGGTTTCCTGATCCGGGTGCATGCGAATGCTTTCAGCCAGGTAGCGATAGCTTTCGCTGTCTCCGGCGACTAGCTGGCCCATACGTGGCAGAATATTGAAAGAGTATTGGTCGTAAACTTTGCTGAGCAGATCACTCTGGGGTTTTGAAAACTCCAACACCAAACAGCGGCCGCCGGGCTTGAGTACCCGGTGCATGGAGCGCAACGCGGCGTCTTTGTCGGTCACATTGCGCAGCCCAAATGCGATGGTCAGGCAGTCAAAGTAATCGTCTGGAAAGGGCAGACATTCAGCATTGGCCTGCACGTAATCGATATTGGCGACGATGCCCTTGTCAGTCAGCTTTTCGCGGCCGACTTCCAGCATGGAACTGTTGATGTCGGCGAGTACTACCTGCCCGGTGGGGCCGACCAACTTACTGAATTTTGCCGCCAGATCGCCAGTGCCGCCAGCAATGTCGAGTACCCGCTGTCCTCGGCGGACGCCGGACAGCTCGATGGTAAAGCGTTTCCACATGCGGTGGATGCCGCCAGACATCAGGTCGTTCATTAGGTCGTAGCGAGAGGCAACCGAGTGAAAAACGCCGGCCACCATGCCTGCTTTTTCGTTGCGATCTACGGTGTTAAAACCAAAGTGGGTTTTGTTGTCGTCTGCCATGGGGCGCCCTGAACAGAGTAAGGGGCGCTATTGTAGCCTCGCGGCGGCGCTATGTATAACGTCTGCCGTCACAGGCCGAGTTCTTTGCGCAATTCCCGCAATTTTTCGCGACGCTCTTCGAGTGACAGCGGAGTGTTGTGCTCTTGCGGCAGCGCGGGGGTGCTGGGCAAGGCAAGCTCTTCACCGTCCAGCACTTGCTGGCAGATACGCAGGTAGTGGTCTTTAAATACCGGGAAGGCGGTGCGCTCGGCATTGTTGGCCAGAAAATACCAGTCGGAGGCGCGACCGGCATGGTACACCGCAATATGGCTCCAGTTGTAATCGGCTTTGGGCGAAGTCGCGCGGCAGGCTTCCAGGTAGGCGCTGTGAGGATCCGGCAAGCCAAACTCGGTGAGTGAGGGCTTGCTCAGCTCGCGTATGGTGTGCAGCGTTGGTAGATAGGCAGACTCGCGGATGCTGCGTCGGCAGCCGCGAATGATTTCTTCGGGGCTTAAATCCAGCAGGCTGTGCAGCCACAGCTGCTTTGCCACATTGGCTTTGTCGCCCGGAAACGCCTTATGGAACTGGTTGTGGTAGGCCAGTTCGAGCTCGGTGAAGAGCTGGTTGATCGCGTCTATGTGGGCTTCGGTGACGCTCGGCTCAGCCTGTGGTTTTGCCTGTGAGCCCGCTGGCCCAGCTGCGGTCGGTGAGCTTGCGGAAGAGCTTTTCAGCTTCCGATTGA
Organism: Litorivivens sp.; assembly: GCF_041625495.1. Lineage (GTDB taxonomy): Bacteria > Pseudomonadota > Gammaproteobacteria > Pseudomonadales > Spongiibacteraceae > Litorivivens. The sequence continues at coordinate 21,918 of NZ_JBFJTH010000044.1, forward strand.
GACTTTCCGTCAGGGTTTTGCTGTCCTGCATTGTTTTCTCCCATTCGGTGGCGCTGGGCCCACTGATACTTCACGTGCTGCAGAAATTTGCTGTTCCAGGAACGCTGCAGTTGCCGGCTATCTTGCCAGTAGAGGCGGAACTCGGGCAACAGCTTGCGCGCAAAGTCGGCATCGATATTGGCCATGTGCAGGATATCAAAAACCGCGTCGCCGGGTTGCCAGTCTGCCGGTATCTGTTTGGGTTCGGTATCGTGTTCTATGGCATTAGTGTAGTGCGCCCACTGGCGACGCACGTGTTCAATAAAGCGGGTGTTCCACTGTCGGTCGCGGCGGCCATTTTCACGCCAGTACAGCACAAACTCCGGAACGGCGTCTTCGATGAAGCTGCGATCGATGTCGGCGCGCTCCAGTATTTCCAATGCATCCTCGCTGGGCTGCCAGTCTTGGGGAATCGGCAGCAACTGGGCTTCTTCTGTCTTGTCGTACTGGTGTTTCTTCCAGCGTTTCACCACATTCTGGGTGAAAGTGCTGTTCCAGGATGCGCGCGCATCGCCCTTGTCTCGCCAGTAGGCGATAAATTCCGGCAGTATGGCGTCGATAAAGGTGGGGTCCACGCCGTGGAAGCGAGTCAGGTAGTTGATGCTTTCGCGATCCGGCTGCCAACTGCTGTCGATGGGTGTGGCACCAGCGTCGCGATTATAGGGCGATGTGCCGCGGGCAGTCTGCTGCGGTCGGGGGGCCGGTGAGCGTGGTTGCGCGCGTGTGCGCTCGCGTACAGGTGAGGAAGTTTCCGTCGATCCGGCATTGCCACTGTTGAGCGAGAAGCGCACATTGCGCACGCTGCTATTGAGCGCGCTGGTCAGGGTAATGACACCCTGGGATTGCAATTGCAGCAAAATACGGTCAATTTCCGGCTCCTGCCAGAACGGCAGTAATTGTTGCAGTTGATCTTTATCGATAAGCTGCCAGCTGTCTTCTCCCCCGTGTAACTGGGCCCACTCGGTCAGCAGCTGCAGCAGGATGGCTTCGTGCAATCCGAGCGTGGCGGCAAGTGTTGGTGAAACTATCAGTGGGCGTTCAATCACAGGTCAGACTACACGGGGAATCAAAAGCGTATTGTACGGTGCGGCCTAGCCAGGGGCCAACCGGGAATTGGGGAATAAAACGATGGCGAAACAGAAGTCGGCTTTTGTCTGCAATGATTGCGGCAGTGAATACAGTCGCTGGCAGGGGCAGTGTCATGATTGCGGGGCTTGGAACACGCTGTCTGAGGTTCGCCTCGGTCCAGCGGCAGGCAAGGTCCCGGCGCGATCGGTGGGGTATGCCGGTGCAGAGGCGTCGCAGGTGCAAACGCTCGCCAGCATTGATCTAGCCGATTTGCCACGCATTCACAGTGGCTCGTCGGAGTTTGACCGTGTACTCGGCGGTGGTCTGGTGCCAGGGTCGGCGGTATTGATAGGCGGCCATCCTGGCGCCGGCAAAAGTACGCTGTTGTTGCAGACGCTGTGCAAGTTGGCGGAATCGGTGCCGGCGCTCTATATCACCGGCGAGGAATCTCTACAGCAGGTAGCCATGCGCGCCAAACGGCTCGAGCTGAAAGCGGACAAGCTACAATTGCTGTCGGAAACCCAATTGGAGTCTATTTTGGCTCAGGCGGCGCGCCAGAAGCCGGCCGTCATGGTGGTGGATTCGGTGCAGGTGCTGCATATGGAAGGAGTCAGCTCCGCGCCGGGCAGCGTATCGCAGGTTAGAGAATGTGCGGCAGCACTGACGCGTTTTGCCAAGCAGACCAATACCATCGTGTTGCTGGTTGGGCATGTAACGAAGGAGGGTTCTCTGGCCGGACCCAAGGTGCTGGAGCATATGATTGACTGTTCGATTATGCTCGAAGGCAGCAGCGATACCCGGTTTCGCACCCTGAGGGGGCACAAGAACCGGTTTGGCGCCGTCAACGAGCTAGGTGTGTTTGCCATGACGGAACTCGGGCTCAAGGAAGTGAAAAATCCATCGGCAATTTTTCTTAACCGGCAGGCCGAGCCGGCATCGGGCAGTGTAGTCATGGTGGTCTGGGAGGGCACGCGGCCGCTGTTGGTGGAAATTCAGGCGCTGGTTGATGCCAGTGCTGTCGGGCATCCACGCCGGGTAGCGGTGGGCTTAGAGCAGAATCGCTTGGCGATGCTGTTGGCGGTTCTGCACCGGCACGGCAGCTTGCAGGTAGGCGATCAGGACGTGTTTGTGAATGTGGTGGGTGGGGTAAAAGTGCTGGAGACCAGCGCCGATCTCGCGCTGCTTTTCGCGATTGTATCCAGTTTCCGTGATCGCCCCTTGCCGGAGGATCTGGTGGTTTTTGGCGAAGTGGGATTGTCGGGTGAAATTCGCCCCGTCCCTAGTGGTCAGGAGCGTTTGCAAGAGGCTGTAAAGCACGGCTTCAAGCGCGC
>NZ_JBFJTH010000045.1:0-23975 GCF_041625495.1 Litorivivens sp.
GCCCTCCATATCCAGAGTGAGGTCTTTTTCACGAGCAATATCGGCCGTCAGATCAACGGGAAAGCCGTAGGTATCGTACAGACGAAAAACCGTTTCGCCCGGAATCACGCTACCTGCCAACCCTTCGAGATCCTGTTCGAGGATACGCATACCCTGATCCAGGGTTTTGGCAAACTGCTCTTCCTCGTTAAGCAGCGCTTTTTCAATACGCGCCTGCCCCTTAACCAGCTCGGGATAGGCCCCGCCCATTTCTTTTGCCAGCGGGCCAACCAGCTTGTGGAAGAAGGCGTCGGTCGCACCGAGCTTATTACCGTGGCGCGCTGCGCGGCGGATGATGCGGCGCAACACATAGCCGCGCCCTTCGTTGGACGGCATAACACCGTCACTGATCAAAAAGGCACAAGATCGAATATGATCGGCAATAACGCGCAGCGATTTGTTCTCCAAATCGCTGGTGCCGGTCACCTCAGCGGCCGCGCCAATCAGGTTTTGAAACAGGTCAATTTCGTAGTTACTGTGAACGCCCTGCATTACCGCGGCAATACGCTCCAGCCCCATGCCGGTATCAATAGAAGGGTTTGGCAACGGACTCAACTCGCCGCTGGCATCGCGATTGAACTGCATGAACACCAGGTTCCAGATTTCAATATAGCGATCGCCATCGTCATCAGGGCTGCCGGGCGGGCCACCGGGGACATCCGGGCCGTGATCGTAGAATATTTCCGAGCTGGGGCCGCAGGGACCAGTGTCCCCCATCTGCCAGAAGTTGTCCTCGTCCAGTCTGGAAAAACGCTCTGCGCTTACGCCGAGCTCTTTCAGCCAGATATCGGCGGCCTCATCGTCGGACACATGCACGGTTACCCAGAGTTTTTCCGGGGGCAGTTTGAATTCCTTGGTCAGCAGCTCCCAGGCAAACTGGATGGCCTCACGCTTGAAGTAATCGCCAAAGCTGAAGTTCCCCAGCATTTCAAAAAAGGTATGGTGGCGAGCGGTATAGCCGACATTTTCCAGGTCGTTGTGTTTGCCGCCGGCACGCACACAGCGCTGCGAGCTTGTGGCACGAGTATAGGGCCGCTGGTCATCCCCCAGAAACACATCTTTGAATTGCACCATACCCGCATTGGTAAATAGCAGGGTGGGGTCATTGCCCGGCACCAGCGAGCTGCTGTCGACAGGAGCGTGGCCCTTGCTCTCAAAATACTTCAGAAAGGCGTCGCGAATTTCAGCGCTTTTCATTCGGAGTCCCGTTATCTCATCTATAGTCAGATACAAAACACCCGCCGGGGCCTTAGGGCTCGTCCGGCAGGTGTTTGAGTGAATTCAAAAGTGGCGGAGTATAACGGAACCTGCGGCACTTGTATCGCCTACAGCCCGCGCTCCTACAGGGTTTCAGCCCAGTTTTTCGTCTGCGGTCAGTTGCCGGGCCTCAGACTCGAGCATCACCGGGATACCGTCGCGCACCGGGTAGGCTAGCCCACTGGCTTTGCACACCAGCTCATTTTTTTCTTCATCGTATTGCAGCGGCGCCTTGCTTACCGGGCAAACCAGAATTTCCAGCAGTTTTTTATCAATCATTCCTACTCTCACTGAGCCGACTGGCCCGTTAATTTTGCGGCGTATTGCCCGACGCAGCCCCGGACTGAGCAGGCATTGGCCCCACGTGTAATACGGGGTCAAGCCGCACATTAAACCAGTTCATACGCCAATCCAGGTGCGGCCCGGTCGCACGCCCCGAGGCCCCTACTCTCGCAACCGGCTCACCCTGACGAACCGCCTGCCCTTCCTTCACCAGCACTTCGCTGAGATGAATGAAGGTGGAAGAAATGCCATAACCATGATCCATCACCAGCGTGCCGCCGGAAAAATACATGTCCGGATGAGCCAATCGCACGATTGCGTCGGCCGGTGCCACCACCGGCGTGCCGGTGGGCGCCGCCACATCCACACCATAGTGGGGGCGACGAGGCTCGCCATTATAAACACGCTGACTGCCGAATACACCTGTGATTGGGCCCTGCAAGGGCCAGATAAAAGGCTCGGCGAAAGCCAGGCTTCGGCTAACCTTGCGCCGGGCGGCACTGACCATTGCACCCTCCTGCCGAATGCGATCAAGCACCTCCGGCGGCGGTGTCACTGTATTTTGGGGAACGCCCTCGATCCGCTGAATATCATATTCGCGCTGGCGAATCTTAAGAGCCTGTTCGCGACACGCATCCCCGGCGCAGATTTTCAGGGTCGCAACCGGCTTGGCGTCGCGATCAAAACCAAAGGCAAAAAGCCCGTTGTCGGTCAGTCGCAGGGCCTTACCGTCAAGCAAGACCTGTTCGCCGGGCTGGGCCTGACCAATCAACAGGCCGCCCTGCGCAAGCTCGCCGCGCAATTCTACAGCGTGGCTCGCTACCGCCCAAAGCCCAATAAATACAGCCAGACAAAATCGCATATTTCCCTCATGATGCTGTCGTTAAAACCGGGAGGATACCGTTAAACTAGGAGCCTGTGTTTTCCAGGTATTCAGGAGCCTGCATGAGCCGCTACCGCCCTCCGCGACCAAGAAGTTCAGCTTACATTACCGCCGAAGGGGAAAAAACCTTGCGCGAAGAATTGCGTCAGCTGTGGAAGGTAGAACGCCCGCAAGTAACTGCTGTGGTGCATGAAGCTGCCAAGAACGGGGATCGCTCCGAAAACGGAGACTACATCTACGGCAAGCGGCGACTGCGTGAAATTGACAGCAGGGTGCGCTTTCTCACCAAGCGACTGGATGATCTAACCGTGGTAGACCGCCCCCCGGCAGACCGCAGCAAAGTGTTCTTCGGCGCCTGGGTAACCCTGGAGGATGAGGCCGGAGAAACAATGGAGTACCGAATTGTTGGCCCGGATGAGTTCGACCTGAAAGCACGCAAACTCTCGATGGACTCACCACTGGCCCGAGCCATGCTGGGAAAACGGCTGGATGATGAAGTGGTACTGCAGGCACCCGACGGCGTTCGGCAATACTACCTGGTCGGTATACGCTACGAATAGCTGCACACCCCACCATTTCTTGCCGCGCAGAAATAGAAAGGACATGATTGCCGCCGCACATCCAGCTTTCACACAAGGCCTTGCACGCTAAAACGCATCGACAACTCAAATAAGGCGGCTCACCGCTTGCTACTAGTCAGTATCTGAGCCGACGACGACAAGGAGCGCAACGTGAACGTGTCATCCGATCTGCAGCATCGCCAATTCACCAGTGACAATATTTCCGGCATTGTTCCCGAGGCGATGAACGCACTGATTCAGGCTAATTCGGGCCACGCTCTGCCGTACGGCAGCGACCCATGGGTCGCTGAACTGAACCGGGAAATACAGCGCGTATTCGACACCCAATGCAGCACCTTTCCCGTGTTCAATGGCACCGGCGCTAATGCACTCGCGTTGGCCGCGATAAGCCGCAGCCATCACTCAGTTATGGCTCACCAGTCAGCCCATATAGCGGTAGACGAAGTCAACGCGCCTGGCCTGATGGGCGGTGGGCTGCGCATTGAAACCATCGCTGGTGAAAATGGGCTTATTTCTCCCTCGGCACTGCGCCACCGCATTGGCCAGGCGCGGGGCATACATAGCTCCAAACCCGGCGTGCTTAGCCTGACACAGGCAAACGAGCTAGGACTGTGTTATCGCCCGGAGCAGATAGCCGAGCTTTCCGCCATTGCCCGCGAACATGACATGGCCGTACATATGGACGGTGCGCGCTTCGCCAATGCCGTCGCAGCTCTGGGCGTAACACCAGCCGACATCACCTGGCAAGCTGGCGTGGATGTACTTGTGTTAGGCGGTACCAAGCTCGGCCTACCCTTCGGCGAGCTCGTCATCTTCTTCAATGAGGCGTTGGCCAGAGATTTTGAATGGAAGCGAAAACAGGCTGGGCAACTCGCGTCCAAAATGCGTTTTCTCGCAGCCCCCTGGCTTGGGGTATTAAAGGAGGATTGCTGGCTGCACTACGCCGCGCAATGCAATGCCAAGGCACAAGAAATCGCCGTTCGCGCTGCCGCAATCCCCGATATTCAGCTGGCCGTTCCACAGCAGACCAACGCCGTTTTTCTGCAGCTCAACGATGCCCAACAAACTGCCATGTTTGAGCGCGGCTGGATACTGATCAATCTGACTGAAGAGAGCGGTGTACGGATACTATGCTCCTGGGATATCACGCAGCGCGATATCGACGCGTTTATTTCCGATCTGGAGCAGCTGTGATTTAGCATACCGCTGCAAAACGCCGCATCTCTAAGCCTGCTAAGCTCAGCTCAATCTGGGTGCGCTGGAACGCTTACGCTCAGCGCGCAGATTAATCCAAATGCCGGCGAGCATTATGGTCGCACCGGCAAATACCCAAAGGTCCAGCATCTCGTCAAAAATCCACCAGGCCAGCAGCGCAATCAGCGGCAAACGCAAAAAATCCATCGGGATAACGACATTGGCAGGCGCCAACGAAAGTGCCTTGGTTAGGCAGTAATGGGCAGATAGTGCTGCGATTGCAATTGATACCAAACAGGGCCACTGCCATGCCGGGGGCACAATCGGGTCGAATATGAATGCAATTGCCGCCATCGGCAGCTGCAAAAAATTCATCAACACCAGCACTGACAACGGCGAATCTGTGAGCGTAATTTTGCGAGTCAGCGTGTGAGCAATGCCAAAGGCGAAAGCCCCTATCAACATGACCACCGTACCGTGCTCTACCGGGACCAGGCCCGGCCGCACGATTATCAACGAACCCAGAAAGCCAAGCGCGACGGCCGCTAGCCTTGGCGGCGTTATTTTTTCATCCAGCAACAAGGCCGCAAACAATAGCGACCAGATCGGCACCGTAAATTCCAGCGCGAATACTTGCGCCAACGGGATCAGCGAAATAGCAACAAACCAGGCGTATTGCGCCGCAAAGTGCACGCTATGTCGAACCAACTGCGTTGCCGGCTGCCTTACTATCAGTCGGTGCCCCCCTATCAAGGGCAAGCAACACAGTAACACTCCCGAGGCGACAATATTGCGATAAAACATCAGCTGCAGGGGGGTTAGATCGCTCAGCACAATGCGAGCCGCGATGGCCATCGCCGAAAACGAAGCGATGGCACCGGCCATCCAGGCCGCCGCCCGCAAAGGATTATTCATGGTGTTTCGTCAGAAAAGGTTTTGAGGTATTCAATCACATCCGCGCGATCCTGTGCATCAGGAATCCCCAGACTCATCATCGTGTTGCCAGGCAAAAACTTTTGCGGGTCAGCCAGCCATACATTCATTAATTCCGGCGTCCAGACGAAATCCGCCTGCTTCAGGACCTCACTGTAATACGCAAAGCCGCTCTGGCTACCCACGCGTTTATTGAAAATATTCCACAAGCTCGGCCCATTGTTGTGTCCAACGGACTGCTCCGGATAGTGACAGGTTCGGCACGGGCCAAACGTGAGCATACCGCGCTGCGCATCCCCTGCCGGCAACTGCGCCTGTAACGTGGCACTCAAGCTGAACAGCAATAGCAGCAGGATTCTCATACCCCAGCCTCCGTCGCATGTTTGCCCGCGCGACGGCCAAAGAACGTACCGTCACCGACAGAAACCCCACTGGCTACATAGGGCGCTACCGGCAATCCCGCACTCGTGCGGCCAGCCGCATACAGGCCCGGAATCGCCTCATTCCAGCTGTTGAGTACCTGGCTGTGCGTATTGGTACGCAGGCCACCGAAGGTATGCGCCGGAAAAAATGCCTTGTCGACACTCAGGTCATAGGCCACAAAAGGGGCCTGCCTGAGCGGGCTCAGATAATCGGCAACCTTGCCAAACAGCGGGTCGCGGCTTTTGCTCGCATTTCGGTTGTAGTAATCCACGGTCTCTACCAAAGCTCGCTCGGGCAGCTTCAGTTGTCGCTCAAGCTCACCAATTGACGAGGCGCGCGCCACTTCGCGAACGCGGTAGTCATCATAGCCATATTGGCTGACCTTATCGGCTATCAGCCAAGCCTGCCCGCCTTGATGATAGGCGATTTGATGCCCCAGAAACGCATGGTAATGGTCCTCACCAATAAAGCGCTGTCCTCGACGATTCACAACCACACCCTTCAATACATGGTCAGGTAGATACAAAGGCATAATCGCGAAGCCGTGATGCATTTGAGCAGTTGTCGCACCAGCGGCAATTCCCATTTGAATCCCCATGCCCTGGTCTCCAATATTGCCCCAGGGCACCGAGCATTGGGCAAGCTCCGGCGCATGCACCTCAAGCATTTCACGGTTGTGAATAAATCCCCCCGCTGCGAGGATCACGCCGCGTTTGGCTCGCAGCTGCCTGGTTTTGCCGTCCATCTCCACCTGCAAACCCGCCACGCGACCATCACTTTCGGTAATCAGTCTGCGGCAAGTTACCCCGGTGAGGTACTTCGCACCCGCAAGCTGTGCGGCAGGAATCAAGGCCTCCATCAGACTGCGCCCGCCCGTCCAGCCGGCATGCCCCGGCACGTGCCCCCTCGGTGCAGGCCGGGCCAATGCTGCGTACTCTCGCACCTGCTCCGAACCCGAGTAGTAAAGGGAATCAACCGTACCCGGCAAACCCTTCACCTCGGTAAATGAAGGCTCATAGTGAACCCCATGAGCAACCAGCCAATCAAAATGCTCGGGCGACTGTCGACAATACAGGTCAATCTTGTCCTGTTGTGCATACAGACCACTGGCCGCCAGCAGATAAGAACGCATAGCCTCAACCGAGTCTTCTATACCACAGGCCTTCTGCAACGCCGTGCCGCCGCCGCAGTAAACCACACCACCCGACATGGCCGACGAACCGCCAAGTTTTGGCAGCATTTCTAACACCAGAACAGTAGCGCCGGCCTGAGCGGCCTCAATCGCGGCCGCCGTTCCGGCCGCTCCGGAGCCGACAACCAACACATCGACACTGGCGAACCAGGATGTAACGCTGCCACTTGGCAGTGTGGCTGCAAGAGAGGCAAGAGGCGCGGTGGCTGCGCCAGCGAGAAGCGATCGTCGAGTAATGGTGGACATGTTGTACGGATTCCGGCCACAAACGCTGGCACTCAACAATACACTAACGGTGGGGGAAGGTGGGGACAGGTAAGACAGGCCTCAGATCAAGCTATTAAACCAGACTTATAAAATGTGGAGCCCGAACCCCCCAGCGTCAAACCGCCCCTGACTTTTCAGGATAGTTCCTGCCTACTCCGCCAACCCCGGCAGCGAATTGGCTAATGCGGACGACCTTGCGGTTTCGAAACCGTAAGTCGATGAGAGATTGCCCCTGAAAAATCCCAACACACATCAACCCCTGTAGGCTGTCGGTCTGAAATAGTATTCCGCACACAGTTAAGACCGACCCCATTTCGCAATTACTGTGCACAACGAGCTTCAAATTGTGTTATTCAAGGAGATGCGATAACGCACCTCGCTTTCTATATATTTTTGCCAACTGCTAGGATTTAACATGGAAAAAATTATCTACGCCTTGTGGAAACATGACTCGCAGTCAGGCGATGAGTTCCGAGAAATATTGCTCACGCAACTGGCACCTGCATTGAGACGCGAAACAACCCACAACATGCGGCTGTGCGTGTCTGACTCTGACGTCAGTCCTGCTGCGAGCTATCGCATTGAAAATGCAAAACCTGTTGCTGACGCGATACTGTCGCTGTGGCTCGACAGCTCGGTTTACCGTGAGAGCATCGAAACAGAGATTGCAAAGCATACAACGCGCTTTGCCGGCTATCTGGTGACTGAGTCTGAACCACTCATAAATGCCACCCACCCTCCAAAGCAAGGCGAGCGCACCGTGGGAATGAACCAGGTGGTCTTTCTACAAAAACCTGATCGATTGACTTTTCAGGAGTGGATTGAGATCTGGCACGGCAGTCACACGCAAATAGCCATCGACACCCAATCGACCTTTGGCTATCGGCAGAATGTGGTGGCCAGAGCGGTGACCGAGAATGCACCACCTTGCGATGCCATTGTGGAAGAGAATTTCCCTGAAGCTGCCATTTATGGGCGCGAAGCATTTTATGACGCCGGTGACGACGCTCAGCTACTACAACAGCGAGAAACCCAGATGATGGAAAGCTGCGCGCGCTTTATCGACTTCGACAAAATTGACTGTATCCCTATGAGCGAATACGTTATAGGCTAGTATTGTAAGCAGTAAATAAGAACAAGAGTAATACTCATGCTGATTCTCTCGCTTATTTGGGCCTGGATCGCCTGGAACGTGTACCGGCCGTGGCACGGAAAACCCGAATCCTTTGGCGTGATCAGCTTTGCCTTTGGGCTGTTAGCCGGCGAGCTGCCACTCCACTTTGTCGCCGTTGAGTTTCTCATCACTATTGGCTTGATAGCCGCCGATGGACTACACGGCTTACTGGACGCATCAGCCGTACTTATCGCCGGCGCGTCGTGGCTTGCGCTGGCCCAGTTTCACAACCAGGCCGACGGCGCGCGCGAGGAAGTACTGGACGCCGCCCGCCAGGCCTTGGGTGACGATTTTGCCGATAAGATCCCTGCGCAGCGTCGCCGCACCATCCCGCCTGGGCCTGCACCGGGCCAGATTATCCAGCCCTTTGGCTATCAGGTGCCCGGCGTTAAACGGGTGCGCAATGTGGCCTATTTCAGGGAGCACGAAACCGAACTCAAGCTCGACATCTTTCATCACGAAACTCAGCCACCCAACGCGCCTGTTCTGGTGCAGATACATGGCGGCGCCTGGATTATCGGAAACAAAGATCAGCAAGCACTGCCGCTGATGGGACAACTGGCCAGCCGAGGCTGGGTCTGCGTAACCCTCCAATATCGCCTGAGCCCCGCAGCCACATTCCCAGACAACATTATTGACTGCAAGCGCGCGCTGGTATGGATCAAGGAAAATATCGCCAATTACGGGGGCGACCCCAATTTTATCGCCGTAACCGGCGGTTCGGCCGGCGGTCACCTCTCGGCTCTACTGGCACTGAGCGCAAATAATCCGGACTTTCAGCCCGGCTTTGAAGACAAAGATACCTCGGTACAGGCGGCTGTTCCCTTTTACGGCATATATGACTTCACCAACAGTCAGGAACAACGCCAGCACCCCGGACTGGAAAACTTGTTAACCAAGCATGTCTTGAAGTGCTCCCTTTCTGATAACCCGGAACTATGGCGCCAGGCATCACCGCTTTACCACGTTTCGGACAAGGCCCCGCCGATGCTGCTAATTCACGGCGAAGGCGATACCCTTGCGCCCATCGCCGAGTCACGCGTGCTATACAAAGCGCTGAAGGAGATACCGGGTGTACGGGTTGGCCTGGCTGAGCTGCCCTATGCTCAGCATGCTTTCGAACTCTGGTATTCACGGCGGAGCGTACAGGTTATCTGCGCCTTGGAATACTTCCTCTCAGCGCTGCACGAAGAACACCTAAAGCGCTAGCAGATTGTGCGGTTGACGGCGCCGCTATACACTGCGGCGATGCTTTCCACTGTTCCCAACACCCCCATACAGCTGCCCAACGACCCGGGCACCTCGCACGCCTATCGCCTGCTCGACGAACTAGGTATTGCCGTGCGCGCCCCCAAAACCAGTGATGACACACTTGGCTGCTGGGCGCGCTCTGGCGCCATGTGGCTTACCGGAGATCGACAGCCACTGGAAATTCTCTCTCCACTGGCCAGTTCGGCGCGTGGCGCACTTCTGGCACTGCAAAGCCTGTCACCACTGCTGCAAAAGACGTTTCCCGCCACATTCTCGCCGGAATGCCTACTGGGAGAACGCGCAGCCATTGCCGGTTACCGGCGCAACGGGAACAGAAATTGCGGCAACAGCAGCGAATTACTGTCAACCCGCAACGGAGTTGTTGCCCTGAACCTTCCCAGACCGGAAGACTGGGAACAATTGCCCGCGCTGCTGTCGCGCGGCACTGCAGCCAATTGGCCTCAGGAAAACAATTGGGCGCAGCTTGGTCAGTGTCTCGCCCAACAAAACACAGAAGATCTTCTCGAACTTGGCCAATTGTTAGGCATCGCCGTGGCCAACGCAGCAAACCCCGAGCCGCCAGCCAGTTGGCTAAAACACCTGCACCCCAGCGTGGCTCGCCCTCCCAGTCAACCTCCCCTTGTTGTTGATCTGTCTGCACTGTGGGCCGGACCACTGTGCGGCAGCCTGCTCAGCATGACTGGCGCCCGCGTTATCAAAGTGGAGAGCCGCAACCGACCGGACGGCGCGCGGCTTGGTCCACAACCTTTTTTTGACCTACTGAACGGCGGCAAATCCAGCTTGGCGCTCGATCTGCCAAACGATGCGGGCATATTGCAGGCGTTGCTGCAGCAGGCCGACATTGTGATTGAAAGTTCTCGTCCACGGGCGCTGCGCCAGATGGGCATCGACGCCGTTCAACTACTACACCAAAAGCCCGGTATGATCTGGACCAGCATTACTGGCTACGGGCGTGACCGGGAGCTGGCCATTGCCTACGGTGACGACGCAGGTGTCGCCGCAGGACTGAGCAAAGAGTTGTTTGAGCTCACAGGCCGCTATCTGTTTTGCGGTGACGCGATCGCCGACCCACTGACCGGGCTGCACGCCGCAGTCGCCACCTACGCACTTTGGCTCCAAGGCAAAGGCGGTTTGCTGGATATCAGCCTCTGTGCGGTCACTCAGTACTGTCGGCAACACCCCACCGAGCCAACCTCAGCCGAGAGGGCCGAGGCCAGACAGAGGGCACTTACCGCCCCCCGGATTGAAGCCGCTGCGCCGCGAGCGCGCAAACCAACAACCGCCGCAAAGGCGCTGGGCGCCGACAACCGGCAATTGCATCAGGAACTTAACCTATCGTGCTGATCAGAAACCTCTCGTCGCTCGACGGAACCCGTTTTGACATGCGCTTTGAGCAGAGAATTCAAGCGATCGCACCCACGCTTGAGCCACAAACAAACGAAAGCTGGTTTGATGCGGCGGGACGCCTCGCCTTGCCAGGTTTGCACGACCACCACTGCCACTTTCTCGCCTATGCGGCGTCACTGGCATCGGTCGACTGCGCTGGGGCGGCCCACGAGCAGCAAGCGGCACTTCTCGACCACCTGCACGCTGCCTTGCCGAAACATTCAGGTGGCCTTCGCGCCATTGGCTACCACGAAGGCAGCGAGTCACTGCTTGACCGACATATACTCAATCGCGTCAGTGCGGAGGTTCCGATCCGGGTGCAGCACCGAACCGGTCGACTCTGGATTTATAACGATGCTGCAATAGCGCAACTCGAACAGCGCCCCCCTGATAGCGCAGAGCGCGATGACCGCGGCGAGCTCACCGGACGTTTCTTTCACATGGACGACTGGTTGCGAGAACACTTCCCAAAACCGCTGCCAGATGTGGCCCATGCTAGCCAGAAACTGGCCGCGTACGGCATTACCGGGCTCACCGATGCGGGCCCGGACAACGACAACAGCACGGCAGCGTTATTTCAAGATTTACAGGAGGAGGGGCGGCTGTCGCAGAGAATAACGCTGATGGGCTGCGCTGACCTGCAATTTACCAGTACTGACTTCTTACGCCAGGGGCCTTGTAAGATCTACTTGAAGGAAAGCGCGCTGCCATACCTTGAGGGTCTCTGCGCACTGATCGCCCAGCAACATCAACGCCAACGCGCGGTCGCCTTTCATTGCGTAACCGCTGCCGAATTGCACTTTGCTCTTGCCGCGCTGACAGACGTTGGCGCATTGCCGACAGACCGCATTGAACACGCCTCACTATGTGATGACGACGCGCTAGCAATCATTAAGGGTCTGGGGATTAGCGTTGTCAGCCAGCCGATTTTTATCGCCGAGCGCGGCGATCGATACCGCGCCAGTTTTTCCGACGACGACCAACAGCTGTTATATCGTGCCCGCAGTTTTCTAGACGCCGGCATACCGTTCGCCGCAAGCAGTGACGCACCGTTTGGCAACGCGAATCCCTGGCAATGCATGCGTGCCGCCACCTACCGGAAAACACCGAGCGGGATCACGTTAAATGCTGCTGAGTCGTTAACACCAGACATGGCGCTACAGATGTATCTCGGGGAGCCCAGCGATCCCGGTCGTTGTCAGCGCCAACTGGGACCGGGCGAGGCTGCAGATTTTGTCGTACTGAGCCAGCGCTCATTCGGCCTGGATACCCTGCCTGAGGTATTCCAGACCTACATCGACGGGCACTGTGTCTTTACCAGTGACAACGACAGCGTGATTTAAGCTTCAGGGAGCTGAGCATTCCGTGCAATAGGCATACATTCCGTTAGGATCACGCATCTGCAGAAAATCCCGAACCAGGCCCGACACCGGTGACCACCAGCCCGGCACGGCAACACGCGCACTCAGGCCAGTTTGCTCTAACAAGTGATTAACCAACGCTTGCAGTGGAGGAAGTGTCGGACTTACCCATTGCCGTCGATATTGGGTTAGACCGGCAAGATTGGCCGCAGATTGAATCGCATCTTCCAGGCTCCCTAGCTGATCAACCAAACCGAGTTGACGGGCATCTTCGCCAGTCCACACACGCCCTTGTGCGATCTTGTCTACCTGCTCTGGCAGCATGTCGCGACCTTCCGCAACCACAGACAGAAACTGTTGGTAACCGTGCTCAATACCCGATTGCAGCGCGCGTTTAACGACCGGATTCAGCGGCCGATCTACTCGCAGCCCACCGGCAACTTCGGTAGTACCTATACCATCGGTGGCAATACCCAGCTTGGCAAGGCTGCGATTGATCGTGGGGAACGCTCCGAATATACCGATGGAACCGGTTATGGTGGCAGGTGTTGCCCAGATTTCATCCGCATCTGCGGCTATCCAGTAGCCGCCAGAGGCTGCCGAGCTACCCATGGAAACCACTAGTGGTTTGCCGCTTTGCTTCAATAGTCGAAGCTCCTGCCGGATTTGTTCCGAAGCAAACGCCGAACCACCGCCACTATCGATACGCAACACCACCGCTTTGATGGCATCGTTTTTTCGCGCCTTGCGGATCAACTCGGAAAAACTGTCACCACCAATACCATCGCCCACAACCTCGCCATCAGCAATCACACCCTGCGCCACCAGCACGCCAACGGCATTGGTGTTTGCAGCGTCTAGCGCTTCCGTTAACGCAAGATATTGGCGGTGGCTCACACGATAGTAGTCACCATCCTCATCAATCCCTACATTGTCGCGCATCAGTGCGCCCCACTGATTTTCAGTGACCAGCCGGTCTACCAGCTTTTCTTCAAGAGCTGCGCGAGCCAAATTTCCCTTGTAGCTGGCCATTACCTCATCAATACGGTTGACATAATGGTCGAGCTGCTCGCGCTCAAGGCTGCGATTACTGGCCACGTTCTGGCGATAATTTCCCCACAACTGACCTAACCATTCCTCGTTGGCCGCCCGCGCCTCTTCTGACATGGAGTTGCGCACGAAGGGTTCCATAGCTGACTTGAACTCACCAACCCGGAACAAATGGAAATCAATGGCCAGTTTTTCCAGTGCATCGCGGTAGTAGTTGCGATACACCGAAAACCCTTCTATGACGACACCGCCCATTGGATCTAGGAAAACCTCGTCAGCACTACTGGCCAAAAGGTAAGCATCCTGATCATACGCTGCAGCTCTGGCCAGGACCGGGCGTCCGGTCGCCTTAAATCGCTCCAGTGCAACCGCAAGCTCGGAAGATTTGCTCATGCCGATATGTTCAAGATCGTCCAGCGACAACACCAGCAGCGCAACTCGCTTATCCATGACCGCTCTGTCGATCGAGTCGATTAAATCCTGCAAGCGGGTTTCGGCTACTGTTTCTCCCTGCACCAACTCCGACAGTGGATCAACCGGACTCAACTGATCAACCACCAGACCGTCGATATCCAACTCAAGGGCAAACCGTTCAGGCAGCTCCGGTCCACTCGCAAACAGCGCGAATAGCAGCAACACCAACAACAGCAAAAATACTGCATTCACCAGAAAGCGGCGCAAACCTTCGAGAAACGCGCCAATCCGCCTGAAAAAACCCTTTCGTTCAGCCATACACCCTCACTGTTCGGTTGTCGCCAGTCGCCAGGCCTGCGCCTGCCAGCGAATTGTCAGCATCGCAGACACAAAAACGCAGACAGACAGCGCCACTTCAATATCGTTAATCCACAATCGCAGAGGCGACATCGCTTCGGTCACTGCCATCATAAAGTACAGCAGACAGACAAAACATAACCAGGCGATCTGCCGCAAATTACGGCGATGCATACCCCAGGCAAAACACAGCAGAGGCACAATGCGGATCAACCAGATGGTGACGCTGGGCTGTCGCCCCTCCTGATGCAGCCACCAGGTCGTCAGGGTCAACACGACAATCTGCGCCCAAAAACTGATCACCAGCACCCACCAGGCGATATCCGCCTTTTTCTGCAAGCTCATGAGTTCAATTTCCCTGCTATTTGCGCCACACGCTCACCAAGTGCTCGACACAGCGACAACTCGGTTTCATCCGGCGCTCTATTGTTCATACCACTGACATGCGAGGCACCATAGGGCGTACCGCCGGTCGTGGTCGCCGACAGTTCCGCGTGGCTGTAGGGCAAGCCCGCCAGCAGCATGCCGTGATGTAACAGGGGGATCATCATACTGAGCAGGGTACTTTCCTGGCCGCCGTGAAGCGAATTGCTGGAAGTAAACACCGCCGCTGGCTTGCCGATCAGTGCACCACTGAGCCACAACGCAGAGGTGCTGTCGATAAAATACTTCAGCGGCGCCGCCATATTGCCAAAGCGAGTCGGACTCCCCAGTATCAAACCAGCGCAATCGCGCAGATCATCTTCCGTTGCATACAGATGACCGTCATCGGGAATAGCTGGTTCAGTGGCTTCGCATACCGTGGATACCGGTGGCACCGTCCGAACCCGGGCAGCTAATCCGGCCTGCTCGACACCCCGCGCGATGTGGGTAGCCATCTTGCGACACGCGCCGTACCGGCTGTAGTAGAGCACCAGCACAAAATCGCTCATGCAATTAGATCCAGCGCATTCTCCGGAGGACGCCCCAATACTGCTTTATCCCCCTTGATCACAATGGGCCGCTGGATCAGCTTGGGGTGGGCACACATCGCCGCAATCAGGTCTTTTTCGGGCAGGCTTTTATCGGCCAGCCCCTCACTTTTGTATGCTTCCTCACCCGTTCGCAACAGCTCTCTGGCGCTGATGCCCAGCTTTTTAAGCACAGCCGTCAGCTCTGCTGGCGTCGGCGGACTGTCCAGATACAGTACCTGCTGGGGTTCCACACCATGCTCCTGCAGTAACTGGAGGGTCTGACGGGACTTCGAACAACGGGGGTTGTGATAGATGGTTACCACCTGCGCTACCTCATCTAATACTTTGTATATTCAGACTTTTACCAAGACTTGGCGTCTGCCGGCAAAGCGGGCATTATACACAGCGCAGTCATCCCCGGCAGAACCTATGCGCACGCTGATATTCACACTTTTGACAAGCTTCACCCTCGCCGCCTGTGATAACAACAGCTTACCCACCACTGATCCAACGGTCAGTTTCAGCCCAAATCAATCCAACCCGCACTGGACAGTGATCAATTACTGGGCGAAATGGTGCGCGCCCTGTCGCGACGAAATTCCGGAATTGAATGCCTTTGCAACAGCACATGCAGACCAGGTTCGGGTTCTTGGTGTGAATTACGACGGCCTGCAGGGGGAAGAACTGAATGCAGACATCGAAGCCCTCGACATCCGCTTTCCAGTCTTGCTAGATGATCCGCATCGGGCGCTGGCTATCGAACGCCCCACTGCACTACCCAGCACCCTGATCATCTCGCCTGACGGTGCAATTCGCGACATACTGCTAGGTCCTCAAACCGAGGCCAGTCTAAAGGCGGCCATGACCACTGCGGACAACCCCTGATGGAACGCTGCCGGTTTCTGGTCAAGGGGCGCGTTCAGGGCGTTGGCTTTCGGGCCCACTGCCAGCGTCTGGCGCTCGCCGAAGGCTTGTGCGGCTGGGCGATAAATTGCCCGGACGGCAGCGTAGAAATTCTACTGACAGGCGACGCCGCCGCCATCGCCCGCACGCGTGCACTAATTATCGCGGGCCCACCCTTGTCGCGCGTCGACGAGATTGTCGAACTGAACACCAATGACGATGAAGATCCGCTGGATTTCCAAACCGGTTAGCCCTGCATTAGCGCAGTACGCAGGCGCGTTTTTACGCGCGGGATTTCGCTACACTTTCCGCCAAGGCACTGATACACTTCAAAAACCTAGAGTAACTGGACATTTTTCCCCGTTGGTTTACATTAACCGGGTGGAAAGAATAATAAAGTTACGTGTCAGGGCGTACTCAGTGCAGCGACATACCAAACTCTAATAGTTCGTCGTTACACCGAAGCAGAGTTGTATTAAACAATACCAATAATGACGCCAGACACCGGATGTTTTAGAGGCTTATGAACCGTTTTATTGCTGCTACGCTGCTTGCTGTTGTCACGCAGATATCCCTTGCGCAAACCCAATTAGATGGAATGACTTTGCGCGGGCTGGCTGTCTACCAACAGCTCAGAACCGATTACTATATCGCCGGTTTATACCTGCCCTCGCCTGCAGTTGAACCCAATGATGCGTTCTACATGCCGGGCCGAAAACGCATGGATCTTAGGGTAGTCGCAGAATCCTGGAGCGACCGCCGTTTTACCCAGCAGTGGAACCAACTGATCCTGATCAACAATTCACCGGATGTTCAGAAAGCCCAGTCCGACAACATCATCGCTTTTGGCAAAATGCTCAAAGACGATTTGAAAGCTGGCGACCACCTGACGATCGATTACCTGCCAGAGCAAGGCACAGAAATAAAACTCAATGGCACCACGCTACTGAAAACTGATGACCCCGAATTTTTCAACCTGCTGCTGTCATGCTGGATCGGCGCCCGGCCACCATCCTCTGCGTTTAAAAACGACATTCTGCAAATGCCACAAGAGGAGAGCGGCACCGCTTTGCTCGCCAGTTTTGAGATCGCCGCACCCAGCCAAGCCCGCATAGCCGAAACCAAAAGCTGGGCTGCCGACGTCAGCACGACTCGTCAAGCCAAACCAGTCGAAGCGCCGGCACCACAAGTGTCGGAAAAACAAGCCGAAGCAGAGAAGCTGGCAGCTGAGCAAGCACGCCGGGAGGCCGAAGCCGAAAAGGCGCGTCAAGCGAAACTGGAGCAGGAACGCTTGCGCAAAGAAGCCATTACCAAAGCGCTGGCAGCCGCTGAAGCCAAAGCCAAAGCCGCAGCACGCTCAAAAGAACTCATTAACGAATACAGCTCAAACATGGTTCGCGCCAGTTACCAGCACGTGCGCTACCCCAAACGCGCCCTCAAGCTTAACCAGCAAGGCACCGTATTGCTGGAAGTAGTTATCGATCGCGATGGCAATCTAGTGTCGTCCAAAGTGATTCAGAGCTCGGGCTACGGTGCACTGGATGCCGCTGCTGTTACGGCCGTTGAGAAAACTGCGCCGTTTCCCGCCATCCCAGACGGGATAGCTGGCGGTCAAATCGAATTCACGCTGCCCTTCACGTTCCAGATTTCAAGCTAATGCCGCCTTATAGTGCTCACTCAGTGATTTACTAAAACAGACAAACACCACACTCTCCACCACAGCGTGACGGCGAACCGTGTCGACGGCAATGGGAACCGCCAGCTCAACGGGATAACCGTATACGCCACAACTGATCGCGGGGAATGCCACGGCGCGGCAATTGTGTTCGGCGGCCAAGGCGAGGCTATTTCGATAGCAGCTGGCGAGCATATCCGCCTCCCCGACCTGACCGCCCTGCCACACCGGCCCTACGGTGTGAATGACATAACGCGAAGGAAGCTGGAAGCCGGGGGTAATTTTCGCTTGACCGGTTTCGCAGCCGCCGAGTTTTTTGCAGGCTTCCAGCAAGGCCGGACCCGCAGCCCGATGAATGGCACCGTCGACACCGCCGCCGCCCAGCAGGCTGTTGTTGGCGGCGTTGACGATAGCGTCTACCGGCATTTCGGTGATATCGCCCACAACCACCTCAAGCTGCACAGCTACACTCCTATGCTTGCCAGCTTCACCATAATATCGTTCAGAATACCCGCCATCGTCGGGTGCTCCGCTTCAAAGTGCGACACCATATCTTCCAGACGACCAATCAGGCCAACCTGCTCCGCATCAACACTCGACCCAGTGCTGAGCTCCAACTCGATGTCTTCCAGCAGGCCCATCAGGTTGGCCTTCTGGCTATGCCCCACTTCCAGCTCATCGATCTGCTGCTGCAGCTCTTCGAGTTGCTCGTGAATATTGCGTTTGTCCATCAAGGTACTCCAAAAAGGGACAGTCAGGAAAACCGCCCCATCAATACCACCAGCATAACAACTCCAACCTGTGAAATCACGACCGCCGATAGTCTCCCGGGGCGCGACCGGTCCAGCGTTTGAACGAACGATGGAAGGCGCTTGGATCAGAAAATCCCAGTAGCTCGGCCACATCACTCACTGTCAATTCCGCATTCTCCAGCAGGCTGATCGCCAGTTCCCGACGCTGCTGATCCTTAATCCGCTGGTAAGAGGTCCCCTCGCGATCAAGCCGACGGCGCAGGGTACGCTCCGACATATTGAGTTGATAGGCCAACTCCTCAAAGGTCGGAAGCTCTCGCTGAAAATCGTTACCCAGCAACCGTCGAATCCGCGCAGCAACCCCTCCCTCTGACACCATCGGCTTGATAACCACATGGTAGGGCGCCAGTTTCAAAAAGCGCTCCAGCTTCGACTCATCCTGCGCAATAGGCGCTTGTAGCACCGCTTCGGAAAACTCGACCCAGTTGCTATCTTGGCCGAAGTCCACTGGACAGTGGAAAAAATGATCCACACCACCGCGACGGTTTGGTTCCTGGTCAGCACAGCCAGCGCGTAGTATTTCAATTGGCTGGTCGATCAACCAGGAGCAAAAACGCATCCAGATTGCAAGACTATAAAGCACGCTAACCTGCAGACCCGGCGTTTCCGCAGCGCCTGACAAATAACACAACCTTGCCGTTTTACGCTCGGAATCGCGCACCAATTCATGGACTACACGATGATCACCCCGCTCCCGGCATGTCGCATTGAAATCCATGGCTCGCTGCAGCGCCTGACCGAGATTTCGGCAGTTGATCATGCTGTAGGCGAGTAGACGCGTTCCACCCAAAGGTGTGCTAACCCCTGGCAGAAATCCCCCTGACTCATCGTCAATCGAACGAAACAGCGCAAGACACAGCCGACTGTACTGCTCAACACTAACCGGCTCGGTGACATCGTCGATCAGCGGATTACTGCGCAAACCAGCAGCGTCCAACAAAGCCTGCACGTCGCGGCCAAGCGTCTTGGCCTGCACCAGCACAGCTTTTACAAATGCGACCGGCACACGTTCGAGAGCTTCAGCGTTGCCTGCCACACCTTCAAGCGGCGGTTGCCCGGCAGTCATAAGGCTTGAGGTCGCAGCATCAGATACCCCTTCACCGTCTTCACAACAGAGCCTCGGCAGTCGCACGTAAGCTGTCAAACAACGACTCACAGCGATTCAGGTCGCTCCGGCACTGGCGCAGACCCGCTTCAGCCTCCTGCAGCAGATTGCCCACGTGTCGACCGACGGCCGGCTCCAACTCCTTGCGCTCAATTGCCAGCGCCAGTATCCGGCGGGCAGACCACAATTGACTCTGGATACCATCTAAAAAGAGGGTATTGCGATTGGCCGCGAGGGTATCAAGCCACTGCAGGGCCACGGTTAATTGCGCACTGATGCTAACCGGCGAGAGCGCATAGATGCCGCCGCGCGGGCGCGACTGACGCACACTTTTCGGCAGCAACCACTGATAGCCCCCATAATGCGCAACACTGCTCTGAGCCGATAATAGATTCACATAGAGATCACCGGTTGGGCTGATACTAACCACACCCTCACTGGAATCTGGCAACCGCCATTTCTCCAGCACGGTGCCGTCGGAAGGATCAAGCGCCACCAGATAGGTTTGCACCGGATGTATAAAATCACGCGACAGCAGATTGATTTCATAGCCGACGAGTAAAGTGGTCCATAACAGGCCGTTGCTTACGGTGACAATACCGTCTACATAGGCGTCAGGGCGTCCGCGACTGCCTACCAACCCCAAGCGTGGCCAGATTTTTTTATGTTGCGCCCGCGCCCACTCCCGGTAATTGTTGCGCCACAAGGTTTCGCCAGTCATGCCGTCGACGGCAATCAGCTGATCGCCGCCATGAACATATACAACATTATCCGGCCCTACCGAGGGAGAGGCATCCTGGCCACCCAACGCACGCTGCCAGAGTTTTTCGCCGGTATCACTATTCAAAGCGTAAAGAATTCCACCACCGCCAACGGCGTACACCAGACGACCGTCTGGCGACAAGGCCGGGCTCGTGCCACTTTTGGGGGGCACTGACGTCGCAAAGGCGATACGCAGCTCACCCTCGGTATCAATGCCGTAGAGACGACCTTCGCCACCGCGCTCACCGGTTGCGGTGATATAGATCCGTCCAGACTGGGGGTGAACCGCCGGCGTATTAGTGACCACATGGCGATAGCCGCGCAGCAGATCCCAACTCTGCTGCCGCAACCGAGCGTCCATCAAACCGCCCCCCCACAATGCATCGGGGATATCGCCGCCCTTTGGTCCCGGTTTGCCTGGCAACACCAACACCGGCATGGCCAGAGTGCCGGTATCGCGATCAAACAGAGCTACCCGACCATCGGCAGAAACACCGCCGACATATTCCCCAACAATAATGGCCGTTAGAAATGGCTCTCTGATGTCATGCGCAGCGAGATCGGCCGTCCAGCGCACAGCTCCGCCGCCCGTAAACGACCATAGCTGGTTGCTGTCTGACACATAGACATTGCCACCATCATCCAGTACCGGCGCACTGAACAGCGCCTTGGCGTCCAGATCATCTGGCGACATCTGCGGTGGCGAGGCCCACAGCAACTCCCCGCTACGTGACAGCGCATGCAGGTGCGAGTAGCCCTTACCCCGACCGGTAGTTACATACAGCGTACCGTCGGCAGCAATACTTGGCGCCGCCCAAGACACCGCATTCTTCAGCGCCAGCCACTGCGGCTGCAGCTTGGTGCTCACCGCCAAAGGCACGTAATCAGAATTGCGAGAATCGCCGTGCAGAGAGGCCCAGGTGGTCTGCGCATAGCCCGGCGCACTGCGCGACGAGAACACATCCGCAGCAATCGAAGACGCATGAACAGAAAGCAAACAAATACCCAGTACCACGCGCCAACGCATGATTTTGTCCTTATAAGAAACGATTATCATCGAAAAAGAGACTTGCTCCGTAGAAAGCGCTTATCGTGCAACAACCGCACAACGCTTGAGAAGACCGGATAAACCGGTCAAGCTTACCGAGGTTGCTGCCACTTTTAACTGAACGCGAACCACGCCGACCTCGTACGCGCCAACATAAGCGCGCTTTCTGAACGGCCTGATTACACGTTGCATACACACCACCAAGCATATTCGATTTTTGAGGGGACTGCATGGATACCAACGCACTGCTAGAGCAAGTCACTGCATTTACAATGGATTACGGCCCACGCCTGCTTACCGCGATCGGTATTCTTATTGTTGGCTACTGGGTGGCCAAGATTGTCAGCGGACTTTTGGTGCGTACGCTCAATGCGCGAAGTATAGATCCCACCGTCAGTACGTTTGTGGGCAAACTCCTGTTTGGCACCATTATCGCCGTAACTTTGATCCCCGCACTGGGTCATGCTGGCATTCAGACCACCTCCATCCTGGCCGCCCTTGGTGCCGCCGGCTTGGCCGTCGGCCTGGCCCTGCAGGGTTCACTGTCCAACTTTGCCGCTGGCGTGCTGCTTATAGCCTTCCGCCCTTGCCGCGTGGGTGACTACGTGGAGGCGGGTGGCTCAGCTGGTACGGTAGAATCCATCAGCCTGTTTTCTACCATGCTGATGACACCTGACAACAAGCGCATCATGATTCCTAACTCAAAAGTCATGTCCAACCCGATCACCAACTACAACGCCAAGCCAACACGGCGCGTAGATCTGGTGATCGGTATTCCTTATAGCGCAGACATCGCCAGAGCCAAGGCATTGATCCAAGAGGTTTTGTCACAGGAAGACCGCATCCTGCCTGAGCCTGCGCCACTGATTGCCGTTCGCCAGCTGGCGGATTCTTCAGTAAACCTTGTGGTTCGCCCTTGGGTGAACGCATCAGACTATTGGGGCACCCACGACACCCTGCTAGAGAAGATAAAAATTGCGCTGGACGAAGCCGACATGAGCGTACCGTTCCCACAGATGGATGTGCATTTCCATCAGGATCAGGCTTAACGCTCACCCTGAGAGTTAAAATCTGCACGGCACTCTTTTGCAAAATCTGGTAGCCTTCGCGCGCCTGTGAAGGTTACCCCTTACAATACGATTCACGAATGGAGAAAACATGCCCCGTTTGATTCACTTTGCCTTGCTAATGGCACTTTGCACATCCGCTGTAGCCCAGGAAGGCGATTCCCCCTGGAGCGGCGATGCCGAGCTCGGTTTTGTGGCCAGTGAAGGCAATACCGACGCCAAGAGCATCACCGCCAACGGCTCATTGATCTGGGAAGAAGGCAACTGGAAAAATGATTCCCAGATGCAGACGCTCAATACGGAAAGTGAGGGCGTACGATCAGCAGAACGCTACTTTGTGTCCAATCGACTGGCTTACACCTTTAGCCCGCACAACTATCTGTTCAATTATATTGCCTGGGAAGATGACCGATTCAGCGGCTACAAATACCGCGCGACCATCGCTTTCGGTTATGGACGGCGAATTATTGAACAACCAGATATGCTGTGGGACGCTGAAATCGGTCCCGGTTATCGTAAAGCTGAGGAGCTAAGCGAAACCGGAGGTGCCACTGAAGAAGATGGCATCTTGCGCGCGGCCTCTAACTTCCGCTGGAAAATTTCGCCAACGGCCACTTTCGAACAGAAACTGTCGGTAGATCACGGTGCGGAAAACACGGTGTCCAAATCCACCACATCGATCAAAACCACCGTCAAAGGCGGCGTTGCCCTTAAAGTGTCCTACATGGTGCATTACACGGACAATGTTCCACAAGACAAGGTTCACGCAGACAAACAGACCACCGTAACAATGGTCTACAGCTTCTAAGACGGGAGTTCAGCTAAGAGCTAAAAGTAAGAGCGCTCGCCTGACGAGCGCTCCGCCCACTCAAAAAACCCACGCAATTAACAACCACATCACTAGAAAGAACGAAAAAAAGCCTGCAAGCATAAACTGCAGCTCGCCTATCAGACCATCACCGGCAGCGAAGGCAAACACCACCATCACCACCACTGTGAGAAAGAAGGAAAGCACGGCCGCATCGCGCATGCCAAGCCCTGGCGTCAATTGGGTTGCGGCAAACTCTGCCGCCAGTGGCCACGCCAGAAAGGCCGCAACACCGAGCAGCGCAATCAGAACAACGAACACCACGAGCAACTTCAGCGCGGCGTTGCTCTCGTCGGCGTCGCTCACTGCTCACCTTTAATTATGTCGCGAAATTCCTGTGGGCGTGGCATACCGCGAGCGTATATTTCCGCCTCGTCGCCAGCCGTAAACACCGACACGTCTCCCACACCTAACATACGGTTCATAAACGACTGATACACCTTAACCGTGCGTACAGTTCTGACATCTACCTCTGTGCGATCCTTGCTGAGGAGCCCCTGCTCCAAACAGATTTCCCCGCCGCTAATCTGCAGCTTGGTTGCCTTGCATTTCATATACCAGACCAAGAAGATAATTATGCCGATACCTACCGGCACCAATATCAACGACCCGATAAATGCAAAGGGGCGAGCACGAAACATGACGGGGTGTTCGCTGTAATTCAGAGACACGAAAGAACTCCTTGATGGTTTTTAATTTCTTATTTGAGTCTATGCC
>NZ_JBFJTH010000046.1:0-23273 GCF_041625495.1 Litorivivens sp.
CGTTCATATCCAGCCGTCAAGAACAAAAAAATGAACACTGTCACGTAGTTGGCGATTGCGGGCACCAGGACCACCTTTTAGTTTTCGCAGGCTAGTCTGTTTATGCCATTTAAAGCGGCCGTTCGATACGCTTCAGCCATCGTCGGGTAGTTGAAAGTCGTCGTGATGAAGTAACGTAGCGAGTTGCCCTCACCCTTCTGTTTCATAATAGCCTGTCCGATGTGGACAATCTCTGCGGCTTCGGCACCAAAGCAATGGATGCCCAGTATCTCTAGGGTCTTGGTATGAAAGAGCAGTTTCAGCATGCCCACGGTTTCGCCGCTGATCTGGGCGCGGGCGGTATCCTTGAACAATGCCCGACCTACTTCGTAGGGAATACGGGCTTCGGTCAGTTCGCGCTCGGTTGCGCCAACAGAACTGATTTCGGGCAGGGTATAGATACCCGTAGGCACATCATCCACAAAACGGCACTGCTCTTTTCCGCGCGCCGAAGCCGCTGCCGAGCGTCCTTGGTCGTATGCGGCGCTGGCCAGGCTGGGCCAGCCAATCACATCGCCTGCAGCGAAAACCCCTTCCACGGATGTTTCATAATGCTCGTCTACGGCCAGTTGCCCCCGGTGATCAGCTTGCAAGCCTATACTGTCCAGCGCGAGCCGGTCGGTATTGCCGGTACGGCCGTTACACCACAGCAGAGCATCACCGCGCAGGGTTTTGCCGGATTCCAGTACCAAAGACACACCCCGGTCACTGGCGTTCACGGCGGTGTATTCCTCCCGGTGACGAATCATGACCCCCAGATGACGCAGGTGGTAACTAAGGGCATCGGAAATTTCGTCGTCGAGAAATTCCAGCAGGCGGTCCCGGGTGTTGATCAGCTCAACCTTGATACCTAACCCGGAAAAGATAGACGCGTATTCACAGCCAATAACCCCGGCGCCATAGATCAGTATTTTGCGGGGGGTATGCTGCATACCCAGAATGGTATCGCTGTCATAAACGCGGGGGTGATTGAAGTCGATATTGTCGGGGCGATAGGGGCGGCTGCCGGTTGCGATGACAACCTTCTCAGCGGTCACACGTCGCTCGCGACCTTCACGGGTCACCATCAGGGTATGGGCATCGTGGAAACGCGCCACACCCGCAATCACTTCAATGCGATTGCGCTGGTAGAACTTGCTGCGCAACGCCACCTGCTTTTTGATAACGTCGTCCGCCGCTGAAAGCAGGCGCGGGAAAGTGACCGTGCGCGGATCACCCAAATCGCGAAATATTGGGTTCCGATTAAAGCGCATGACCTGCCGCACCGTATGACGCAGCGCTTTTGATGGAATGGTCCCCTGATGGGTACAGGCACCACCCACCCAGGATTGCTGTTCGATTATCGCAACGCGCTGATCATGCTTAATGGCATTCAGGGCAGCGCTTTCGCCCGCCGGCCCACTGCCGATAACGAGCAGATCGTATTGTTTTGTCATTCAGGTCACCCCAGGATTGATCATTCTACACAGGCGCTAGCGCGCCAAAACCCGTCAATCCCCCCCAAATGTCCGGCGACTAGACCAGACTGGCGCCAGTTTACCTCAGTTGCGCACCAATGTGACCGGGACTTTTACAGCAAGCGCGGGTACACTGCCCCGCTTTTGCGAGCCAAGCCATGCCTTCAGAACGCAGCCCTCACATTCGCGAAGCCTACGGCGTTGTCAGCCTGAGCAGTCGCCACCCGGAGTTGCGCCGGCTGAAATCGCAGCAAGACGAGCCCTCTATTCACGGCAACAAGCTGTGGGGCGCCTGTTACCTGCTGATGGACTACCTGACAGAGCGCCCACTGGAGCGCGGCTGCAAGGTGCTCGACCTTGGCTGTGGTTGGGGCTTAGGGGCCATCTATTGTGCAAAAACCTTTGGCGCACGGGTTACCGCCCTCGACGCCGACCCTGCGGTGTTTCCCTTTCTCCATTTACTGGCCCGACACAACGGCGTAGAGATTACCGAGCAGGTAAAAAGCTTTGACCAACTGAGCTCAGACGAGCTGGCGGAATACGACGTTATCATCGGTGCGGACATCTGCTTTTGGGACGAGCTGGCAGAAGAAGTTCAGAAAGTGATAGACCTTGCAGTTAACGCAGGTGTAGGCCAGATAATTCTCACCGACCCGCAGCGCCCGCCCTTTAATGAAATGGCCGACTACTGCGTGGACACGCACTACGCGGAACTCTTTCAAGTGGAAGTGAATACGCCTCGCCGCTTCACCGGTTCCGCCCTCGTCATCGAAAACCGCTAATCCGCGTCTGGTGTTTGCGGGGCCCGGCATCCCAGGGAGCCGTAGCTACAAAATACACAGCATTGGGGTGGACGCACACTCGACGCACACGCCGGGCAGGTCCACAGGGCAGGCCCCCGCCCAGCCGGACGCCGCTCAACGGTTTTGAAACCGCACTGCGGACACTGCACTACACTTCGGCTGCCTTCCAGAGCCGTCATAAAACAATCACATTTCCGTCACAAAGTGGAAACGCTGCCGGCGCAGACTCCCAATTGAGGAGAATGCCATGCAGATACTGACAACACTGACACAATACGACACGCGCATGTTCCTTTGGTGCGTTAATAGTCGCCACCAGGCCATGTTAGCGAGAACTGCGCGAATGATCTCACGCACGGGTGATGGCTATCTACAGATTGCACTGCCTGTTGCACTGGCACTGGTCGCCGCTGAGCCCGGACGAAACCTGCTGCTGGCCACGCTGCTCGCCTTTCTGGTAGAACTGCCAATTTACTGGGTACTGAAGAACAGTTTCCAGCGCCGACGTCCACCAGACGCCATTCCCACATTTTCCAGCGTCATCACCGCATCTGACAAGTTCAGTTTTCCGTCCGGTCACACCGCTGCGGCCACTCTGCTGGCCACGCTGGTTTATCTGTACTTTGGCATGGCCGCCCTGCCGCTGATGGTCTGGGCCGCACTGGTGGGTGCTTCCCGGGTGATTCTCGGCGTACACTTTCCGACCGATATTTTGGCAGGCGCAACATTGGGTGCGAGTATCGCTCTGATCAGTTATTCACTGATATGAAGATTCTCTACGGCGTGCAGGGCACCGGCAACGGCCATATTAGCCGCGCCAGGATGATGGCCAAGCACTTTGCCGCACGCAACACCCAGGTCTACTACCTCTTCTCTGGTCGCGATCCCGAGCGCTATTTCGATATGGAAGCCTTCGGGAATTACCAAACCCGAACCGGACTCAGTTTCGCCACGCGCAACGGAGCAATCAGCTACTGGCACACGCTAACGGAAAGCCATCCCGTTCAGTTTGTACAGGAAATCCGAAATCTCGATGTCAGCGGCTACGATCTGATCATCACCGATTTCGAACCCGTTACCGCCTGGGCCGGAAAGCTAGCCGGCAAACCGGTCATTGGCATTGGCCATCAATACGCCTTCCATCACAACGGCGTACCCAGTAGTCAGCGCTACTGGCTTAGCCGCGTCATCATGCGTTGCTTTGCGCCGGTTAGCTTTGGGCTGGGCTTGCACTGGTCTGACTTCGGTGGTCCCATCATGCCCCCCATCATCAACCCGGAAGTTGAAGGGAAAGCAGGCGACAAGATTGTTGTCTACCTGCCCTTTGAAAACCAGCAGACGGTCACCGCCCTGCTGATGCAGTTGCCGGAGTACCATTTTGTCCAGTATTCACCCGAGCTTGAAGACAACCAGTGCCACAATGTGCAATTGCGTAAAACCAGCCTGGCGGGCTTCAAGCGGGATCTCGCCAACAGTCGCGCCGTAATTTGCAATGCGGGCTTTGAATTGATCAGCGAATGTCTGCACATGGGCAAATCGGTGTTGGCCAAACCGGTACTGGGCCAAGGAGAGCAGGACGCCAATGCGCTCGCCCTGCGACAGCTAAAGGTTGCTGATACGATTGAGTCACTTGATCTAAACGCCATTCGCCGCTGGCTGAACAACTGCCCCTCCCGACAGGCCATCATCTATCCCGACGTGGCGGAAGCACTGGTGGATTGGGTACTGGACGGCAACTACAACAACCCGGACGCGCTTGCTCGTCGCCTTTGGCAACAAACTAGCAGTGCCTGATCGAAGCACTTTCGCGCGCTCCCCAAAGCAAAATAGCGGACCTCACGCAAGCACAGTACTTGCCGCTGCGCCGCAATTAACCGCCGCGTGGGAGCCACCCCTGCAGGCGAATGTGTAAATTCGCGTGAAAAAAAGCCAGCGTACTCCCCTTCCCTGGACAATACGCTGGCCATCACCTCAGTCCACCCCTTATTGTTATTGTTTTTATCTATGCCCGATTGCGCTCAAGCCGATCCCAGACTCCCCTCAAGATAGCGGCGGCGTCTGGCGGGTTTCATTTTGTGGATATCCACCATCACCAAGCCGTCAACGCAATCTGCAAAGTCTGGATCAATATTGTAGGCGGCGAATTGCACGCCACCGGGCTCACACAACTCTGAGTACTGTTTGTACAGTGGCGGTATACTCGTCCCCAGCGCAGCCATCTGCGCCTTGAGCTCGGCAAACTCCGCTGTGTAATCCGCACCGGAAAAATAAGCTCCGCCCTGAGGCTCATAGGGCAAGCGGGCGTTTACCCACTGCCCCTGAGCAGGGAAATGCTTGCGATAGAAATCAATCATCAACTCACGCGCCGGCGCTGGTAATTCATTGCTGATGCTGACCGGGCCAAACAGATACCGCACCTCGTCAAAGCGCTGCAGGTAAGCACCCACACCCTGCCAGAGGTAATCCAGTGCCGCTTTGCCCCAGTATTGGGGCTGGACAAAACTGCGTCCCAGTTCGACGCCCTGCTGCAGGTAGCGCTCTGCCTCTGGCGAAAACTGGAACAGGCTTTGGGTGTACAGAGGCTGTTCCTGTGTCAGTGCCGCACAGCGTGCCAACCGGTATGCACCCACCAGCTCCAGCTGATTGTCGTCCCAAAGCAGAATATGCTCGTAGTAGGTATCGTAAATATCGATATCGCGGCGCTTACCCGTTCCCTCGCCCACGGCGCGAAAACTGATTTCCCGTAAACGACCTAACTCACGCATAACCGGGCTATCTTCACTGGCACGGTAACAATAGATTTCCATACCGTCGCGCGTGGTGCCCAAACGCTCACTGGCGCGCAGAGCCTGACGCAAAAGGCGGCGGTCTTCCGGATGCGCCACCGATTGCATCTGCGGTAGAAAGTGCTTTTCTGCGCGCTGTTGCCGTGCACCCAATTTATAAACATGACGCCTGAACAATTGCGCTTTGGCGCGCTGATTTAAGGGTAAATCACGATAGGATTGAGCCTCCACCACAGGACCAATCGACATTCTGGCGGTGCGGTGATGCTGCTTAAACATTTCCCGAATCAGCCAGAGCGTCGAAAGCGGTTTGGCCAACAGCGACAAAGCATAAAAGAACAGTGAATTACGGGCGTTGATATGAATGGGCAAAATCGGCGCATCAGTTTTACCCGCAAAGCGCAGAAATCCAGTTCGCCAGCGGCTATCGCGCACTCCGTTTGCACGCAGTCGTGAAACTTCCCCCGCCGGGAAAATAATCAGCGCACCGCCGCTATTAAGATGGCCTTCTATATTGCGTAGATTCTGCTTGGGGGTGTTGCCGTTCATGTTATCCACGGGCAACAGAAGTGAACGTAGGGGTTTGAGGCTATATAGCAACTCGTTGGCCACCACCTTCACATCGGGCCGCACCTCACTGATTAATTTCAGCAGGGCTAGACCATCCAGACTGCCGATGGGATGGTTTGCCACGATGACAACTTTGCCTGACACCGGAATCCGCTCTCGCTCCCATGCCTTTACGCTATAGTCAAAGTCGAAGTATTCCAGCGCCTTGTCAACGAAGTCGATGCCGCTAAGGTGCGGGTAATCCTTTTCAAACTGTTTGAATTCGCTCTCGTGAAACAGATAGCGAAACAGCGTCGCCAGCGTATTGCGCAGATGCGGATGCTTTTCGGCAATCCCTGGAAAACGTTCACTGATTACCGTATCTACACAGATCATGATGCCATGTCTCCTGACAGCTCGGCTGAACTACATTTATTCACTACACTCATTCACTAAACAGCCGGTCGCAGCGGGATAACTGCTGCCTGGTGCAGATCAACCTGCGAATCAAATTCTTTCAAGATGCGCTGCTTATCGCTCCAGTGCAGCAGCTGCAATTCACCTTCGCTGGTTTCAGTGAGCGCACTGCAGCTTTCAATCCAGTCGCCATCGTTGCAGTACACAATGCCGTCGATCATGCGCATACCGGGCTGGTGAATATGGCCGCAGATCACGCCATCCAGACCACGACGCGCCGCCTCTTGCGCTGCAGCCTCTTCATACACCTCAATTACCTGGCGTGCGTTCTTGACCCGTTTTTTGATATAGGTCGCCAATGACCAGTAACCCAGCCCCATTTTTTCCCTGAAGTAATTGCCCCAGCGATTGAGAAACAGCAACAGGTCGTAGGCCATGTCGCCCAGCAGGTGTTCAAAACGGTTAAGCCGCATATGGGCGTCGAGCACATCACCGTGAAACACCAGAAGCTTTCGGTTATCGGCGGTGGTGTGAATTACCTCGTGTTTGATTTCCACCGCGCCCAGCGTTTCGCCCACATGGTCACGCATGGGTTCGTCATGGTTTCCGGGGATATAAACTACTCGTGTGCCACGACGAGATTTTTTGAGAATGGCGCGGATAACATCGTAATGTGCGGCGGGCCAGAAAAAGCGTCGTTTCAACGCCCACAGGTCGATCACGTCACCCACCAGATACAGGGTTTCGCATTCCACGGTGTTGAGAAAGTCCAGAAGATAATCTGCCCGACAATCCCGGAAACCCAGGTGTATGTCGGACAGCCACACCGCTTTATACCGCAGCTTGGATTCATTCAAGAGCTTTGGCTCCATGTCTTTACACGGTGCCAGAGTAATCAGGTCAGGTGACGGAGAAAGGACAGTTTAGCGACAGTTTTGTTACTGCCAGTTGAACGGAGAAAATAAGAACTGATCTAAATAGATGCTCCGCGCCAAGTGCCAGACGCGGAGCTCCACAATTTACAGCGCCGGTTAGATGCCCTCTCCGACCATTTCTTGCAACGACAGGCGCGGGTCGCGAATCAATTGCTGCATCCCCTGCTGCACTGCAGGCCCCAACAACCAGACCCACTGCTCGGCAAGCTCCTGCAAGCGCGGGTTTACCACCAGCAGCGCTTTGTCCTCATCTTTTTGCTCTTCCAGCAAACCTTGGTCAATCAGCGCATCAAGGTAAATCCGGAATAGCGTTTTGTCGAAATACTCCGGAGCTTCTCGGCCCGTAAGAATCGCCAAGCGCTGCGCCAGATAAATAATATGCTGTTCAATGGCCGAACGCTCTGTCGGCTTTTCGCTCAGCTGATGAACCAGCAATAAGCTGGACATGGTATAGCGCTCGAAGGCTTCGCGCAGCAGCCGACCCAGACCAATCAGCGCGCTGTATTCGCTGGTACCCATTTCCGGCCGCACCAGCTTCTCGCCTTTGCGATGCAATAAACCCAGTGTGACCATAGCATCTATCAACTCCCGCACTCGCTCATCTGCTTCACGTACTGGCCAGTGGAGAAACAGTTCACGCTTCAAGAAGGGATAGAGGCCCACACAGCGGGCAATCAGATCTTCTTCACTAATGCTGGGGTTATGGCGCAAAAAACGGGCAATTAATGAAGGCAACGCAAACACATGCATCACCGAGTTACGGTAGTAAGTCAGCATGACCGCTTCGTTGCCGGTTACTGTAATTATCGGGCCCCAGGCGTGATCGATGCGGGATAAGCCCGCCGTGCGCGCAGCTGACTCAAAAATTTCTTTCGCCGTCATCTCCGGCAGTACAACATCAGCGCTGTAGGGCAAGGTGCGAATCAACGCCAGAAAGCGGTCGATCTGTGCCAGCAATTCATCTTCCGCCATGGCTCGCTGCGGGCTGGACAACAAAATGGCTGCCACCAGGCCAATGGGGTTTACCACCGCCGCCTGATTAACCCGTTCCATCCCCATTCGCGACAGTCTTTCTATCGCCACCGGCAGCCAGGTTTTGTCCTCTGCCTGCAATTTGGTGCGCCACTGCGGCTCGAGCCGGTTCAGGGCTTCCGAGAGTACGATGGGCTCGCCAAACGCAACGTGGGGGCTACCGTAGGAGGATTTAAATATCTTGCGCGCTTTCAGCAATTCGCCCGCAGACTCTTTTTTCTTACTGGCACCGCGCAACTCCTTGGCGTAACTACCGCCTTCGACTAGCTTGTCGTAACCCACATACACAGGTACCAACGCCGCCGATCGGCTGGGCTGCGCCAGAAAGCTTTCAACAACCATCGACAGCATACCGCGCTTGGCTGGCAGCAATCGTCCGGTGCGGCTACGCCCACCTTCAGGAAAAAATTCAACGGGGTAGCCGTGACCTAGCAATACATCGAGGTAGGCTTTGAACACTGCCGTATACAGTGGCTGGCCTGCAAAACTGCGGCGTATATAAAAGGCGCCGCCGCGGCGCAGCAGACCACCTGCCGGCCAGAAATTAAGGTTTACCCCTGCCGCGATATGAGGCGGTACCAAGCCGTTGACGTAGAGGGTGTAGGAGATAAGCAAGTAATCGAGGTGACTGCGGTGCGACGGCATGTAAATCACATGGTATTTATTTGCCGTATTACGCAATCGGTCCACATTGTAGGATTTAACGCCGCTGAACAGTTTGCGGAAAACCCAACTCAGTACGATTTCCAGCACACGAATCATACGTGGATCAAAGTTTGCCGCCACTTCGTCTGCCATTTTACGGGCGCGTTTGCGCGCCTGATCACGGCTGATATTTTCGTTCTGGCTCTCCTGCTGAATCGCCTCTCGCACGGTCGGACGGCGCAAGGTGGCACTGATCATCTGCTGGCGAGACAGCAGGCTGGGGCCCAACGTGGCCGTTTTTTGTCGCAGAAAATGGAAGGACAAGCCGCGATGAAACAGCTCGGCGGCGCGCAGCCGGTTCGGCTGCCGCTGCAGAAACTTGTTAAAATCCAGTGGCTCGGCAATATTAACCAGCACCGAACGCCCCTGCACCAACATCACCAACAATTTACGCAGGCCGCCGGCAAATTCTGCATCACCGATCAGCAGCTTAAATAAAGAGGTTTCACTGCCCGGATCGCGCCCCCAGAACAAAGACACCGGCACCATCTGCAAGGCAGGCGCCTCACCATCAAGCCCGAGCTGGTTGATTACATCCAGCAGCTGCACTGGCGAGCGTTCCTCATCCAGCTTCGCCAGCACCGGAAGATAAAGGCAGGTTGCGTGGGCTCCGTCCGGCAGTTTTCCAGAAGGCGCATTGATAACGGGCAGATCATGTTCTCGGCACAGGCGCTCCAATACAATGCGATCAGACCAGCTATGTTGCCGCAGCACATAGCACACCGGCTGGTCATCCAAGCGCGCGCGCAAGGCGTCGAGGTTTTCTGGAATAATCTGGGGTTTAACCGCCCACAGTACCGGTCGCATCAGCAACCGAAATAGATAAAACGCCATTCGGCGCAGCCATATCATCGAGTTTCACCCACTCAAACCGGTTTTAGAATAATTACTTACTTGTACCAACTTGCGGTAGCGCCAACCCGTAAGCATAGCAGAGAGTTAGCGCACCCGTTCGCGCAACAGCCAGAACCCCACCGCCGCAATCAGACCACCAAGCATCATCGTCAGCGCCATTGGCAGGGCCGTGCCATCGAGCTGTTTGCCAACGAAAGCGCCGGCAAGTGCCGCCGTTCCCATCTGCAGAAATCCCAACAGCGCACTGGCTGTTGCCGCCATATGGGCGAACGGCGCCAGCGCCACCGACATCGCCTGCGGCATGGTAATGCCTACCGCCGCGGTATAAAACACCATCGGAATAACCACCGCCAACGGATGGTGCCACCCCAACCAACTTAACAGACCCATCACACCTGCCGCCACACTGCCCAACAGCGCACCACCGATCATCACCGGTACCGGATCAAGCCGGTGCATTCGCGCCGTAAACAGACTGCCGCCGATATAACCGGCCACAATTAACATAAACCACCAACCAAAATGTGCTGGCGAAACGCCCATAAAATCGATCAGCACAAAACTGCTGCCGGAAATAAAGGCAAAGGCCCCGGAATAAAGCGTCGCAATACCAGCCACCGACACCAGAAAATGCCTATGGCTAAGCAAGTGGCGATAGTTACTGAGAATGGTTGATAGGCGCAGGGCCGTTGGCGCCGGCAGGGTTTCCGGCAGGACCAGCCAGACCAGCACGAGGGCCAGCAAACCGTAGCCTGCCAGCACCCAAAAAATAGAGTGCCAGCTGGTAAACGCCAGCATCCAACCACCCAACAGGGGTGCCACCACCGGCGCCAGTGCCATGATGGCCGCCATGTAACCGAGTGCCTTGGCCGCTTGACTGGGACCATAGATATCCCGAGCCATGGCACGTCCCAGGGTGGGCCCAACACAGGCTGAAATTCCCTGCATAAAGCGCCAGAAAATCAGTGATTCAATCGTTGTAGAAAGCGCGCAGCCAACACAGGCCACGGTAAACAGGCTAATACCGCCCAGCAAAATCGGCTTGCGGCCGTAGCGGTCGGCCAGCGGCCCGCACAGCAGATGAAAGGTCGCAAACCCTATCAGGTAGGCGCTCAGCGTCCATTGCACGGCGGGCAGCGTGGTGTCGAAATAGGCGACCAGCGACGGCAGGGCCGGCAGATACATATCCGTGGACAGCGGGCCAAAGGCGACAAAAGCCGACATCAGCAACAGGGTCCAGCGCGATTGTGGGTCGAGGGTTTTCATGCCGTTCCTGGAATACAGGCGTCCTGTTCAACACCGGGAAAGAAAAACGGGGCCCTCAGGCCCCGTTTCAACAAGGATGCCTATTCTACAGCACTTCGAACAGACCGGCAGCTCCCATGCCACCGCCCACACACATAGAGACGACAACATATTTAACACCACGGCGCTTGCCTTCGATCAGGGCGTGGCCAACCATTCGGGCACCGCTCATGCCAAAGGGATGGCCGATAGAAATGGCGCCGCCATTAACGTTCAGCAGGTCGTTGGGAATGCCCAGCTGATCGCGACAGTAAAGCGCTTGGCAGGCAAACGCCTCATTGATTTCCCACAGACCAATATCACCCACTTTCAGGCCGTGGCGCTTGAGCAGTTTGGGAATGGCAAATACCGGGCCGATACCCATTTCTTCGGGCGCCAGACCAGCCACCGCCATACCGCGGTAGGCACCCAGCGGCTGCAGGCCTTTCTTTTCAGCCAGTGAAGCTTCCATCAGACACACCGCAGATGCACCATCGGACAGCTGGGAGGCATTACCAGCGGTAATGTGTTTGCCTTCCTTGATCAGCATGCCATCTTTAAAGACAGGGGCCAGACCCTGCAGGCTTTCCAATGTGGTGGACGGACGATTACCTTCGTCTTTAGTCAGCGTGACCTCTTCGTAGGTGGTCTCTTTGGTTTCCTTGTTGAACACCGCTTTAGTGGTGGTCAGGGGAACAATCTCGTCATCGAACTTGCCTGCTTGCTGGCCAGCAGCTGTACGCATCTGGCTCTGATAGGAAAATTCATCCTGCGCGTCGCGAGAAATATTGTAGCGATCCGCCACAATCTCGGCGGTTTCGATCATCGCCATGTGCATGTAGGGCGTGTGATCAGTAACCGCTTTGGATACATTGCGGTAGCCGTTTTTGTGCTTGTTCTGGGTCAGCGAGATAGACTCCAGACCACCGGCCACTGCGATATCAATCTCGTCAGTCATAATCGCCTTGGCGGCATAACCAATGGTCATCAGGCCAGACGAACACATGCGGTCCAAAGAAGCACCAGAAACAGTCACCGGCAGACCTGCCGCCATCGCACTCAGGCGCGCAATGTTGTAACCCTGTGAACCCTGCTGGGCCGCCGCGCCCATCAGTACGTCGTCTACCTCACCACCTTCAATGCCGGCACGCTCTACCGCGTGACGGATAACATGGCCACCCAATACCGGAGCGTCGGTATCATTGAACGCGCCGCGAAAAGCTTTGCCCATAGCGGTACGGGCGGTTGAAACAATCACTGCTTCTTTCATGGTTGTGCTCCCTTCAAGAGAAAATATGTCAGGCGTGCTGTGAAGAACAGCTGATGGTTTCGCCTGTTAAATAGGAGGAATAGTCGGAGGCCAGAAACATCATCACATTGGCGACTTCCCACACTTCCGCGCCGCGACCATAGGCTTCCCGACCTTCCAGCTCTGCCAGCAGCTCTTCCGGTGCTGATTTTTTCAGCATAGGGTGAACAGCCAATGACGGCGACACCGCGTTGATGCGTACGCCAAAGTCGGCCGCCTCAACCGCCGCGCAACGAGTCAACGCCATCACCCCGGCCTTAGCCGCCGCATAGTGCGCTTGCTCTTTCTGGGCGCGCCAGCCAAGTACCGAAGCGTTATTCACAATGACGCCCGTGCCACGTGTTTTCATAATCTTCATCATGTAGCGGGTCATCCGCATGGTGCCGTTGAGAGTCACATCGATCACTTTGTTCCACTCATCGTCTTCCATATCGATCAGCAGCTTCGATGTACCAAGGCCGGCATTGTTGATCAGAATATCCACGCCACCGAGTTTTTCCTCGGCAAAGTTGATCAGAGCCTGAACGTCATTTTCAATCGCGACGTTACAGGTTTTACCCCATACGTTCTGCAGGCCAGTATCTTCTTTCAGCTTTTCGACTGAAGCCTCTAGGCGACCTTCGTGAATATCGCTGATCACGATGGCGCGGCAACCTTCTTCAACAGCTTTTTTTGCGGCGGCAAAGCCGATACCGGCACCGGCAGCGGCCGTGATCAATACAGACTTGTCTTTCAGCAGGCCGTGGCCGGGGACGTAGGTGGGGTTTTTGATATCCATAACGTTCTCACTTGAGTTTTCGCGGGCAGGGCCCGCTCCCACAATGTCTATTTACTGCGGGAGCTAGCCCTGCTCGCTAATGAATTTACCACTTGGGTTCTTTGGGCATACCCAACCCACGTTCGGCGATGATATTTCGCTGAACCTGGTTGGTACCGCCATAAATCGTATCGGAGCGAACAAACAGGTACAGCGACTGCAAGCGCGTAAGTGTGTAAGGCTCGGCCGCTAATACCTGGCCGGCTTCGCCCTGTACATCCACCGCCAGCTCGCCCAGATCACGGTGCCAGGTGGCCCAGTAGAGTTTGTAGATCAGAGCCTCTTTCTGCAGACTGCCATCGCCGGCGTCGTCTGAAAGCATGCGCATGCTATTAAAGCGCATGATTTTTAGCCGCAGGTAGAGATCGGCAATACGCTGCCGCATCACAGGGTCTTTGTCCGCGCCGCTCTGCTTCGCGACTTTGACCACTTCATCGAGTTCATTTTGGAAAGCCATTTGCTGTCCGAGCGTAGACACCCCACGCTCAAAGCCCAGCAGACCCATGGCCACTTTCCAGCCATCACCGGGCTGGCCAACAATATCCTCGGCATCGCACTGCGCATCGTCGAAGAAAACCTCGTTGAACTCAGAGGTGCCGGTAATCTGTTCAATTGGACGCACCGTCACGCCGGGCTGATCCATCTTGATCAGAAAGAAGCCCAAGCCTTTGTGCGCCTTTGATTCGGGGTCGGTACGGGCAATGACAAAACAGTAGTCAGATTCGTGGGCCAGCGAGGTCCAGACCTTCTGACCATTGATAATCCACTTGCCTTTTGCTTCATCGAAGCGCGCCTTGGTTTTAACGTTTGCCAAATCAGAGCCGGCGCTGGGCTCGGAATACCCCTGACACCACAGCTCAGTACCCGCCACGATCCCCGGCAGGTATTTCTGTTTCTGCTGCTCACTGCCAAAAGCAATAATCGTTGGCCCGGCCAGACCTTCACCAATATGCCCAACGCGACCGGGCGCACCGGCGCGCGCGTACTCTTCGAAGAAAATCACCTGCTGCTCTATAGACAGCCCGCGCCCGCCGTATTCCTTTGGCCAACCAACGCAAGTCCAGCGACCTTCCGCCAGCTTCTGCTCCCAAACCTTGCGCTCCTCCGGGAACATATGTTCGTCGCCGGGGCCACCGCGAAACTTGAGCTTTTCAAATTCGCCGGTCAGGTTTTCTTTTAACCAGAGCGCAATTTCTTCGCGAAATTTTTCATCTTCCGGACTGAAACTCAATTTCATCTTCTACCTCCTCAGTCCAGTATTACACTGGCAACGCGTTCGCGATGATAGGCCGCATTACCCAGCATATGCTCAGAGCCCTTAGCGCGCTTAAAATAAAGGTGCACGTCGTATTCCCAGGTAAACCCTACCCCCCCGTGCATCTGCAATGCTTCGCCGGCATTTTTGAAGTAAGCGTCGGAACAGTAGGCTTTGGCAATACTGGCTGCTTCGCGCAGTTCACCCGCGAGTGGGCCATTTTGCAAAACCTCATCCGCCACACAGGCCGCGTAATAAACGGCAGAGCGCGCCGCTTCAACGCGCAGCATCATGTCTGCGGCTTTGTGCTTGATGGACTGGAAACTGGCGATGGGCCGATTAAACTGAACCCGCTCTTTCGTGTATTCCACGGTGCTGTCGAGCAGCTGCTGGCTGCCCCCCATCTGCTCAGCGGCCAGCGCGATGGTTGCCAGATCCAGCGCTTTATCCAGCACCGGCCAAGCCTCGCCCGCCTGTCCCAGCAGGTTGGCCGCGCTTACTTTCACCTTTTCGAAAGTAAGATTCGCCATTTTGCGGGTTTGGTCCAGCAGCGGCAGGCTGCTACGCGCCAACCCGGCACTATCGGCGGGTACGGCAAACAGGCTCACACCTTCTTCGCCGCTACTGCCTTCAGCGCGGGCAGCAACCAGAATCAGGCCCGCTGTCATACCATCGACGACAAAACTGCTGTCGCCACTGAGCACATATCCATCACCATCAGCGACGTAGGTCGCTGTAATGGCGTCAGCGCCGCGACCACCGCGTTTACCGCAATAGGCCAGTGTCGCCGTTAGACTACCTTCACAAATTGCCGACAGGTACTCGGCTTTCTGTTCGTCGCTCGCCGCCAACAGCAGGGTATTTACACCAAGGCAAACGGTGGAGTAAAACGGAGCACATAAAAGATAGCGCCCCATCTGTTCCATCATCGCCACCAGCTCGACAAAGCCCAGCCCCATGCCGCCAAACTCTTCCGGCACATGGATGGCCTGCCAGTACATCTCGGCACAAATCTGCTGCCAGAGCGCCTCGTCATAGCCCGAATCTTTCGCCATCGCCTTGCGCACGGCTTCGCTGGTGGACACTTCAGCAAGAAACGATTCCGCTGTGTCGCGGATCATCTGCTGTTCTTCAGTAAATACAAAATCCATTGATTGCCTCGGTAAAGGGCATTAGAAGAGCAATTTCAGCTCAACGTATGCGCCGTCCTGAAAATCATAATCCCCACGCACATCTTCCACCTCAATCTCGATGTCAGACAGGCCGAATTCCAGCGCGGAGTTTTCAAACAACATGATTTGGGCACCCACTTTCCAATCGCGGTAGCCGTCCATATCGTCAAACGAGGTCGAAGACGGGCTATAGAAATAGGACGCAACAAAACTGAAAACGTCGCTGGTGGGGATTTTCAGCTCAAAGCCGAAACCCAGACCCGGGCCTTCAAAGGCATCCAGATCGGCGTAGTATCCTTTAACGCCTACCCGGCCCTGCATTCGGCCGCGCTTTCCCACCGCATAAAAACCGGCGTGATAGATCTCTACATCGTCGTCTTCGTTATGATTGGCGCCAATTTCAACTGAGGCCTTTCCATCTGGGGAGTTGGCATTCAGTGAAAGTCCGGCCATATCGTCACTGAAGCGAAAGCTCAGGTCATTTGCCCAAGCAGGTGTTGCCAGTATTGCCAGCAGAAAAAGCGCTCTTTTCATTGTGTTACCCCTGTGCGTTTTAGTTGGTTTCCGGGATCAGGTTCCCCAGACTTTCTGCGCGGGGACTTCTTTTTTCAACAGCTCCTCCATCGCAGAGCCGATTTCCGCGGGCTTCCACTGGGCACCTTTATCTACGCCATCTGTGGTTCGCCAGCCATCGGCAATGCAGATTCTACCGCCTTCAGACTCAAATACACGCCCTGTGATGTGGGAAGACTCCGCACTACCCAGCCAGGCCAGCAAAACGGACACGTTTTCCGGGGCAAAATGGTCAAAACTACCGTCTTCCGGTGGCGCCATACGCTGGGCCATTTCTGGCACACCCATGGTCATGCCGGTTCGGGCTGACGGAGCAACCGCATTGGCGGTGATGCCATAGCGCCCCAACTCGGCTGCCTGATTCAGCGTAAGCGCGGCGATGCCCGCTTTGGCTGCCGCATAGTTGCTTTGGCCAATGGAGCCCTGCAGGCCTGCACCGGAGGTAGTATTGATGATACGGCCGCTGACCGGCTTGCCTTCTTTACTCTGGC
Organism: Litorivivens sp.; assembly: GCF_041625495.1. Taxonomy (GTDB): domain Bacteria; phylum Pseudomonadota; class Gammaproteobacteria; order Pseudomonadales; family Spongiibacteraceae; genus Litorivivens. Next base: position 16,480 of record NZ_JBFJTH010000046.1, read on the forward strand.
CACGCCAGTAATGCACCGCGTGCGAGCTGATACAGAAATGGCCTTTCAGGTGAACCGCCATAATGGTGTCCCACTCTTGCTCGGTCATCGACGCAAACATGCGGTCGCGGTTAACCCCGGCATTATTAAGCACAATATTCAGGTCACCGTAGGTCTCAATAGCCTGCTTTACGGCGTTAAGGCTGTCATCGTAATTGGTGATGTCAGATGTATTAACGATGGCCTTGCCGCCAGCAGCAGTGATCTCATCGACGACTTTCTGGGCAGCAGCTTCATTAATGTCGTTAACCACCACAGCACAGCCTTCACTGGCAAATACTTTTGCGTGAGCGGCCCCAAGCCCCCCACCAGCACCAGTGATAATTGCTACTCTGTTATCCAGAATTCCCATGTTATTTCCTCCGAATGGGTTGTGCTCCCCTCACCCTGTCCCTCCCCCAGTGGGAGAGGGAACCTCACAACGAGTTCAATGCGCCCCCCTCTCCCACGGGAAGAGGGTTGGGGTGAGGGGTAAATTATTTAAAGTCGTTCAATAATGGTGACGTTAGCCTGACCGCCACCTTCACACATGGTCTGCATGCCGTAGCGGCCACCAGTGCGCTCGAGTTCATGTAACAGGGTGGTCATCAGCTTGGTACCGGTTGCACCCAGCGGGTGACCGAGTGCGATAGCCCCACCGTTCACATTGGTTTTAGCGTGGTCGTAACCGGTTTCTTTCAACCAGGCCATGGCCACTGAGGCAAAGGCTTCGTTGATCTCCACCAGATCGATATCATTCATAGTCATGCCCGCCTTTTTCAGCGCGTATTGGGTGGCCGGAATCGGCGCGGTCAACATCCAGATCGGGTCATCGGCGCGCACGCTGATATGATGGATACGCGCACGCGGCTTGAGGTTATAGCGCTTCAGCGCGTCCTCGCTGACAATCAGCATGGCACTGGCGCCATCACAGGTCTGGCTGGATACCGCCGCCGTAACCTTGTCGCAGCCAAAGAGATAGTCCAGCTCAGCCATTTTTTCGAGGGTGGAGTTGCGCGGGGTTTCATCCATCGCAACACCTTCCAGCGGGATAATTTCGCGATCAAAGCGGCCTTCTTCAATAGCCTTAAGTGCGCGCTGGTGAGACTCGAGTGAATACTCCTCGAGGTCGCGGCGGGAAAAGCCCCACTTGTCCGCAATCATCTGCGCCGATTTGAATTGCGTTGGCGGCTCCGCGCCGTAACGGGCAACCCAGCCCTGCGAACCAGAAAACGGGTCTTTGAAGCCCAGAGGTTCGGCGGCCATCATGGCAGAGGAAATCGGTATCTGGGTCATGGTTTGTACGCCGCCAGCCACGATCACATCCTGCGTACCCGACATCACGGCCTGAGCGGCAAAATGTACTGATTGCTGAGACGAGCCACATTGGCGGTCAATGGTGGTGCCCGGCACTTCGTCCGACAGGCCTGCTGCCAGCCAGCAGGTACGGGCAATATCACCCGCCAGCGGGCCGATGGTGTCTACGCAGCCGAAGATCACATCGTCGTATTCGTTGTCGGGAATACCGTTGCGCTCAACAATGGCTTTCAATACGTGACCGCCAAGGTCTGCCGCGTGAACATGGGCCAGACCGCCCTTGCGGCGACCGGTGGGGGTTCTTACTGCATCTACAATGTAGGCTTCTGGCATGACTGCCTCCTGTTTTCCTATGAGGTTTTACCCTCACCTCAGCCCTCTCCCCGAGGGAGAGGGGGCGTAAATTCCATTACGGAGTTCGACCAAGTTCCCTCTCCCTGGGGCGGTGCGACGTTGCGCGAGGGTCGGGGTGAGGATTGTTTTCTAGAAAGTATTCCCCGCACCCAGCTTGGCATCACCCGCCAACACATAATCCGCAACACGCTGCTTGTGAAACGCCGCATCACCCCAGGTATTGGCATACGCCCAAGCGCGTTTCATATAAATATGCAGATCCACTTCCCAGGTGTAACCCATGGCGCCGTGCACCTGGATACAGTTTTTGGCGGCAAGGTTGGCCACTTCGCAGGCAGCCAGTTTGACGTGGCTCACGGCCATGTCGACGTTGTCCTGCGCGTGATCGATGGCATAGGCCGCACGAGCGGCCGGGGCCTTGGCGTATTCCAAGCGATAGGCGATATTCGCCATGTGATGTTTCACCGCCTGAAAGGTGCCAATGGCGACGCCAAACTGTTTACGCTCACTGGTGTACTGCACAGAGATATCCACCATACGCTGGGCCAAGCCCAGTGCTTCGGCGGCAGTACCCAGCGCACCGCCGTTCAATGCACTGGCAATCAGCTGTCGGGCGCTCTCGCCCTCGGCCAGCTTTTCTGCAGCAGCTTCATCAAATTCCACCGCAAACAGTTTGCGCGACGGATCAACCGATTCATTGGCACGCAGGGTCGCGGATTTCGGATCGACTGCGTACAGCACACCGGCCTTTTCCAGAATCATCAGGTCTGCGATATGCGCATCTTCCACGAACACATTCTGTTCCAGCCCCACCATCACCACGGCTTCGCCAGCGGCTATTTTCGGCAGCCAGGTTTGTTGCAGGCTGTCATTGCCACTACTGACGATCAGTGGCACAGCAACCATCGCGGTGTGCACCAGCGGCGCGGGCAGTGCGACATAGCCGCACTCCTGCGCCAGCAATACAAAATCCAGCGCGTTCATACCGAGGCCGCCGAAGTCTTCCGGTACCGTGATGCCGGTCAGGCCGAGCTCGGCCAGTTGCGCCCACAGCTCCGGGCTGCGACCGCTGTCGGTCTCCCACAGTTCACGGATTTTTTCCGGCGTGATTTCGTTAACAAGAAAGTCTTTAACCGATTCCTGAAACAGGAGTTGGTCTTCTGAAAAGGTAAAATCCATAACGTTTCTCTCTCGCCTGAAAGGCTTCGCTTGCAGGGCAAGCTCCCACAATGGCTTACCACGTTGGTGTGGGAGCAGGCCGTGCCCGCGAACAATTATTTCCTGGGCATACCCAGCATTCTTTCCGCAATAATATTGCGCTGGATTTCATTGGTTCCCGCGTAGATCGGCCCCGACTGGGCAAACATCCAGCCATCCAGCCAGGTTCCCACACCCTTTGCATCCGGCGCATGCGGCTGCAGTTCTGCCCGCGCGCCGAGAATGCTCAACGCGGTGGCGTGCATCTGCTGATCCAGCTCGGACCAGAAAATCTTGTTGGTGGACGCTTCGGCACCAATCTTGCCGCCTTTGATCAATCGGCAGGCTGTTTGATAGGTGGTCAGGGTATAAGCCTCGGCGTCCATATATGCGCGCAGCACGGCTTCACGGATCGCCGGGTCGCGATCGGCTGACTCGCGATTGGCTTTATAAAGCTCGACCAAACGCTTTGCCGTTTCCTGAAAGCGGGCCGGCGAGCGCAGCATCAAACCGCGCTCAAAGCCTGCGGTTGCCATTGCCACACCCCAGCCTTCACCTTCGCCGCCGAGGCGGTTTTCCACCGGCACTTTAACGTTGTCGAAAAAGATCTCTGCAAAGCCGGGCAAACCATCCAACTGAGGAATCGGACGCACGGTAATGCCTTCAAGATCGAGTGGCATCAGAATGAAAGTCAGGCCGCGATGACGCTCCGACTCAGGGTCAGTACGAAACATGCCAAAACACCAGTCCGCCCAAACCGCTCGGGTAGACCAAGTCTTCTGGCCGTTAATAATATAGTGGGTGCCGTCTTCACTGAGTTCGGCCTTGGAGCGAATGGCGGCCATATCGGAACCGGCATTAGGCTCTGACCAGCCTTGGCACCAGATATCTTTGCCCGTGGCCATGCCGGTAAGAAATTTCTTTTTCTGCTCGTCGGTGCCGTATTCCATCAAGGTGGGGCCCAGCAGGAAGATCCCGTTCTGGTTTACCCGTAAAGGCGCACGCGCCGCGTAGTATTCTTCCTCAAAGATCAGCCACTGAATCAGGTCCGCACCGCGGCCGCCCATTTCTTCGGGCCAGGTGATCATGCCCCAGCGGCCTTCGTAGAGCTTGGCTTCCCACTCGCGGTGTTGCTGAAAACCTTCTTCGGTATCAAACGTTTTCAGCGGCTCAGCGGGGACGTTAGCCGCTAGCCACTGGCGCACTTCCTGACGGAAGGCGTCGTGTTCTGGTGTGAATGTCAGGTCCATTTACTAACCTCGTTGGTTCAACTAATCGTGCGCGACTCCCTCACCCTGTCCCTCTCCCAAAGGAAGAGGTATGCCCCAGCTTCGATGCGCCCCCTCTCCCTGTAGGCGAGGGCTGGGGTGAGGGGTGTACTAGAAACTGGCGTCGCGCTTCTCGACAAATGCATCCCGCGCTTCCTGGGAATCTTTTGAGGCATAGGCTTCTTGGGTGAAGCCCTGCTCCCAGCGGTATTTGTCTTCCAGATTGCCGTCTTCGATACCGGTCAGCGCCTCTTTGGCGAGCTGTATCATGCGCGGTGATTTCTCCGCGATTTTTTCAGCCATCTCGCGGGCGGTCGCCAGCAATTGATCGCGCGGCACGACTTTTTCCACTGCGCCCAATCGGTAAGCTTCCTGCGCATCAATGCCTTCGCCGGTAAAGTACATGTAACGCACTTTCTGTACCGGGAACATGCGCTGCAGGTGGGCGCCACCGCCCATCGCGCCGCGATCCACTTCCGGTACTGCGAAGGTTGCGCACTCAGAAGCAACGATAATGTCAGCCGCGCCACTGATACCGATTCCGCCGCCCAAAACAAAACCGTGCACAGCCACTATCACTGGCTTTCCGTTACGGTGAATGGCCTTAAAGGTGTCGTAGTTGCCTTTGTTGACGGCGGTGATCTTGCTGGCGTCGGCCTGCAATTCCTTGATATCCACACCGGCACAGAAACCTTTGCCTTCGGCAGCGATAATAATGACGCGCACTTGGTCATTTTTACCCAGCGCTTCAATTTCATTGGCAATGGCAAACCAGCCCGCGCTGTCGAAAGCGTTAACGGGCGGCTTATTAAAGATCATTTCCGCAATACCAGTGTCAGAAATGGTCAGGCTAAAGGGCTTGCTCATGTACTAATCCTCAAAGGTTAAGCTGTGGGAGTCTGCCCTGCAGACGAGCTTTCGCGAGCAGAGCTCGCTCCCACAGAGAAGCGTTGTAGTCCCGCCTCGGCTTCCGCGACGATTTGTGTAATCAGTTCCTCGCAACTCAGCAGTTGATCGATTACACCGGCAACCTGCCCCGAAGGAAGAACCCCTTCGTCCGGCTGACCGTCGACCATCGCTTTCTGGATAATCATCGGTGCGTTCGCCGACATGATGGCCTGGGCCAGAGTGAGATCGCCGGACTTGGTCATTGCCATCGCGGATTTCAGCAGGCCAAACAGACTCGCACCGGTAAATTTGCGAAAGGCCAGACCGTTGCGCAGAGCGATAATGAGTTTTTTCAGGGCACTGGCCGATTCCAGTTCCCTCAAAACCTTGTTCATGATCATTCGCTGGGGCAGACCATCCATTGCGGTCGAAACAACAATCTCGCCGGGATTTTTGCAGTCGATGTAGCGCGCTTTAGTCGCTTCCGGAACAGGGCTTTCCTTGGTCAGCAGAAAACGCGTACCCATGGCAATACCGTCTGCACCGTAGCTCATGGCTGCCAGCAGACCACGGCCATCCTTGAAACCGCCAGCACCTAACACGGGCACCTTGTCGCCAACGGCATCAACGACTTGTGGCAACAACAGCGTGGTGGGGACAGACCCCGTATGGCCGCCACCTTCACCGCCTTGAACGGTGACCGCATCGGCGCCCAGCTCAACTGCTTTGATCGCATGCTTTGGCAGACCTACCGTCGGCATGCAGACAACATTGGCGTCTTTCAGCTTTTTGATAAATTCAGGGCCCGGTGAACGGGAATAGCTGACCGCACGCACGCCGTGCTTGATCACCAGATCAACAATCTCGGCGGCATTGGGCTGGTACATATGAAAGTTCACACCGAAGGGCTTATCGGTAAGCTCTTTCACGCGCAGGATATCGCGCTCCATTTCCTCGGGCGGAATGGTGGCGCCGGCCAGAAAACCAAAGCCGCCTGCGTTGCAGGTGCCAGCCACCAGAGTCGGGTCGGCGACCCAGCCCATCGCGGTTTGGATGATCGGGTATTTGCAGCCGAGTAGGTCGGTGATGCGTGTGTTTAATGGGTTTGACATGGTCATCGCCTAAAAATCTTCGCTTGCACGGCAAGCTCCCACAGTGCCAGTTCATTCAACAACTGTGGGAGCGGGCCTTGCCCGCGAATCAGCTCCGGTCGCCCGGAGGATTGTCTTTCAACTGTTTGCTGCGCAGATCCTGCGGATCAATTTCGCGGATAATCGCCAGCTGTTCTTCTGTCGGCGCCGGTGTAGTCGGTACATTGTCCGGAATGCAGATTTCAAAACCGGTGTTCTCAACCACTTGCTCAACCGTGATACCGGGGTGCAGGCTCACCAGACGGATCTGTTTGTTCGGGCCGCCAAAGTCCATTACACACAAGTCGGTAAAGATCATGCGCAGGTCGATATCGTCGTTGGTGTAGCCCTTGGGCATGCGCTCTGGGTTGTAACCGATGGTGCACACCACGTCACATTCGCCCTCAATAAACACGCGGGTATTGTGCGACGGCACAAAGAATGAGTTGGCGTGGCAAAATGAGTTACCGGGAAAACCACGTGTGCCCAACATTTGCACTTTGGGCTTGTCGTAGGTGCCACCCAGCGCAGAAATATTGCTCTGACCAAAGCGGTCAATCTGGGTGGGGCCGCCGGTAATGTGGCGACGGCCGCTCCACACGTTGTCAAAGATGCGCGAGAA
>NZ_JBFJTH010000047.1:0-23129 GCF_041625495.1 Litorivivens sp.
AAAAAAGAGAAAACCGAGTTTAACAAGTTACAAAAGCGTCTGCGGCGTCATGTTGGCAAGGCCATTGAAGATTACAACATGATCGAAGCCGGTGACCGGGTAATGGTATGCCTGTCTGGCGGCAAGGATTCCTACGCAATGCTGGATATTCTCATGAATCTCCAACAGAGCGCGCCGGTGGATTTTGAGCTGGTGGCGGTAAATCTGGATCAGAAGCAACCGGGCTTTCCCGAGGAAGTCTTGCCAGCCTATTTGGAAAAGCTGGGCATCGAATACCATATCCTGGAAAAAGACACCTACAGCATTGTGAAATCGGTGGTGCCCGAGGGCAAGACTACCTGCGGTCTGTGCTCGCGCCTGCGGCGCGGTTCGCTGTACGGTTTTGCCGAGCAGATCGGGGCCACGAAAATTGCGCTCGGCCACCATCGCGACGACATTATAGAAACCCTGTTTCTTAACATGTTTTTTGCCGGCAAACTCAAAGCCATGCCGCCGAAGCTACTCAGTGATGACAAACAGAACATCGTGATCAGACCGATGGCCTACTGCAAGGAATCGGACCTGGTGCGCTATGCCAACTACAAGGCTTTTCCCATCATCCCCTGTAATCTGTGTGGTTCACAGGACAATCTGCAGCGACAGGCGATCAAGAAGATGCTGCAAGATTGGGACAAGCAGTGGCCGGGTCGACTGGACAGTATCTTTACTGCAATCGGCAATGTGTCACCTTCCCAGTTAGCCGATGGCGAACTGTTTGATTTCAAAACGCTGAAACTGCAGCGCCCGAGCCTGGACAAGATCCGCGCCGTTAATCTCGCCTGAGCGTTTTACCTGTGCTGCGCAGGTAAGCGTGCTTTGCCGCTATTCACAGAAACGATAGCGAGTGGCGGGAATACCTTGATAAATGCGGCAAACTGTCGGTAAATAAGGTGTTTCCAGTCACTTTACCCGGTTCCTATGACAATAAAATGGGGTGACCCAGCAGCCATTACGCTCCGCGTTGCAGTGCTTGTCGTGCTGTTGTTGGTAAATTGTGTTGCTGTGGCGCAACCCAGTGTCGTCGGTGACAACGACCCTCGGCGCGAGTTGGAGATGTCGCGCGAGCGTCTGGTGGGGCTGCTAGATTCGGTGTTCGGTCGCGATGGATATCACGTTCAATTTAGTCAGACCCGCACCGGACCGCAAATCCTGCTGGTTGTTGACCGAAACTTTCAGAACGACTACAGCGAAGAGGGCTTGCGGGAGCTGATTAGCACGGCTCTTGGCGCAAACTATCCTCTGGTGCTGTCATCCATGCCATTGGTGACCGAACCGCATACACACGATGCCTCCGAGTCTCGTCGACCGTCGCTTGGGTGGTTGTTACTCGGCGGCGGAGTGCTGTTGATTATCGGGCTTGCAGCGGGCTGGCTGCTTGGCCGCCGGCCTCGGCAAAGCTACAAAGATGAAGTGGATGTGCGGCTGGCCGAGCTTGAGAAACTCGCCGCCGAAGACCCATCACGCGTGGCTCAGGTTCTGCGCTTATGGTTGCGTCCATCGTCGTCCGCAGCCGCTGAAAGTGGTGGTATGACCCAGCGTGAATTGGCAGCGGTGATCCTGTTGAGCCTGCCGAAGCCGGTAGCCGCCGGGGTATTGCAGCAGTTTTTGCCCCGCGAGATTCAATTGGTGGGCGATATTATGGTGCGCATTGCACGAGTACGTCGCACTGTCCTGCGTTACGCAGTTCGCCAGTTTTTTAACGACGTGCAGGAAGCCACGGGTTTTGGCGTAAAAGCCGAATCTGATTTCCGGGGTCTGCTGGAGTCAGCTTTAGGGGAGAAGCGCACGCGGCTGGTTGCCGGTGCACCGGAAATTCAGGAAAGTATTCCCTTGCTTGAAAATCTACGCTGGCTTGAGGCCGAAACGCTGGCTGAACTGGTTTCCGGCGAGCATCCTCAGGTGCAGGCAATTGTCGTCGCCAGCCTGGACACAGAGAAGGCCACGCGACTGATAGAGTGCCTGCCTGCCAATGTGCGCGCCGACGTGGTGTTGCGGGTTGCTGAGCTGGACAAACTGCAGCCCGCCGCGGCCGAGGCGATCTCAGAGCTGATCGAATCAAAACTCGATAAACTGTCAAACCATTCAAACCGTATTCCACCGGGGCGCCGTCAGGCCGCTGCTATTTTAAAATCAGTGTCGGCCGACTGGTCCGAGGCCCTGCTGCAAGATATTTACCAGCGGGATCAGGGTTTGGCGCTCACCTTGCAAAACCAGATGTTTACCATGGACGATCTGCTGGGGCTTACTTCTGAAGATTGGAAGAAAGTTCAGGACCAGCTGCCGGATGATTTGCTGGCGCGGGCGTTGCTGGGGTGCCGCCCCGATACGCGGGAAGGCTTTTTGCAGCGTATGCCTAAAACCAGAGCGCGTATGCTGCGCCCGCTGCTGAAAGAGTATGCTGGGCTCGGTGCCGAGCCCATTGAGCAGTCGGCAAACGATGTACTGTATTTGGTGCGTCGGATGGCGGCGTCGGGCGATATTGTGCTCAGCGGAGAATTGCGGCTGGCCAGTCCAGTAACGGTTAAAGCCTCATGAAAGATGTGTTGTCGCAGGACGAGATTGATGCGTTGCTGGAGCAAGTTGCCAACAGTGACGTTGTTACCAAAACCAGCCCGTCAGTGACCACGGGGGTGCGCAGCTACGACCTAAGCGGCCAGCAGCGTATTACGCGGGGGCGCTACAGCGGGCTCGATGCCATTAATCAGCGCCTTTCCAGCCGCATTCGGCAGGCACTGTCAGCCATTCTCAGGAAAGAAGTGGATATCGATGCGCAGGCCGTCGCAGTGCGCAAGTTTTCCGATTACCTCGATGGCCTTTACCTGCCGTCTAGCCTCAATTTAGTAACCCTGTCGCCGCTCGCGGGTACCGCGATGGTCGTGTTGGACGCCAGGCTGGTATTTCGCATTGTAGACTTCTTTTTTGGAGGGTCGGGTCGTCATGCCAAGGTCGAAGGGCGTGAGTTTACACCCACCGAAAATACCCTGGTTGCACGCCTGCTGAACAGTATTTACCGCGATATCGAAGACCTGTGGCGCGGCGTGGCTGAGTTGTCATGTCAGCCACAGGGCGTGGAATATAACCCAGCGCTGGCAGCCATTGTGGCACCGAGCGAAAATGTCGTGATTTCCACTTTTCAGGTGCTTATTGGCGGGGGTGGCGGCGAAATCCATGTGGTGATGCCCGAAGCCATGCTGGAGCCGGTTCGTGAAAGCTTGGAGTCGGGGCATCGCGGCTTGTCCGCGGAGTCAGATCGACAGTGGGCCAATGCTGTTGAGCAGCAGCTCAGTCAGGTGATGGTCAATGCGCGCTGTAGGGTAGCGGAGCTTGAGCTGTCGCTCAGTGAGCTGGCGGCGCTGGACGTCGGCGATTTCCTGCCGCTAAACCTGCGACGTGGGTCTGAGTTGACGGTTGATGGTATTCCTATCCACCGCGTAGAGGCTGGCAGCTATGCGGGGAATTGGGCAGTAAAAGTGCTGAAGAATGAGGATGCGGGAGCGGAAAATAATGGATGAATTCAAAACCCTCGAAGAGCGTAAATCTGCTGGCAAGGTCAGCGACGCCGAGCCATTATCTCAACCGCTGAGCGGTGGCGTGGATAAGGCAGTGACCAGCAGTCGCGCCAGCCTGGATATGGTGATGGATATTCCCGTGCGTATCAGCATGGAAGTGGGGAGTGCGGAAATATCGGTGCGCGACTTGCTGGATCTGCGGCAGGGCGCGGTCGTCGAACTTAATCGACAAGCCGGTGAGCCACTGGATGTGCTGGTGAATGGGGCCATGATTGCGCGCGGTGAGGTGGTGGTGGTCAACAATCAGTTGGGGATTCGTCTCACAGAGCTGGTGTCGCCGGCGGAACGCAGCAAGGCCCTGCGCAACGAGGAGTGACTCAGTGTTAGTGTTAGATAGGGCGCCTAAAAAATAAACAGCTTATAGCCAATCGTTCTAACATCAGGTATTCCTACCAACTTTCCCCCCTTTCCCTTGGCTATACTAAGAATACGTCAGACAGAGTCCGACTAAGCGCGGTGTAGCAAGGCCGTGCCGGAGAATAATGAGGGCTCGCAGGAGGCTGGAGGCTTATGTATGAAGCGCCTTTACTACCTGACAGATTCCATGGCGCTCGCGAGCCAAGTGTCGCGTCAGTTACAGCATACACCAGGGATCGCCAATTGGCGGTTCCATGCGTTGGCTAAAGATGAGGCAGGCCTTTATAGCCACCAGCTGCAGGGGGCGTCGCCGTTGCAGCGGTGCGATATTCTTCGCGGCACAGAGCGCGGTGGTTTGCTGGGACTGATGATTGGTGCAGCGTTTGTTCTGCTTGCGTCACGGGTGATTGATTTTTCTGGTTCTTGGGGCGTATTTGCGATGGTGGCGTTGATTGTCTCGGCAACGCTGTTTGGCGCTTGGGAAGGCGGTATGCTTGGACTGTCTCGTGAAAATTACAAGATAAGACGCTTTCACAATGCGTTAGAAGCAGGCGCCATATTGTTGATGGTGGATGTGCGTAAAGTCGATGAGGGACGCATTCGCAATCTATTGTCGCACATCCCGATACGGCCTATGGGTGAAGGCTCAAGTGTGGTTAACCCGTTTGCTTATGTGTCGGCTTAATTTGCATGTTTGAAACGGTAATAGCAGTAGCAGTAAGAGCAGTGCTGCCTTAAGGCAGAGGCTCCGTCCAGGTTGGCGTCGATTCTGACGCTTCTCAGCACGGTGGGCCGCCCTGGTTGGGGCGGTCTTTTTTTATCTGTATTTTCTGATTTTCGGTGCGGAACCGTTATAGCCAGCGTTGTTTTGATTACTGCATTTGAGAACTATTCCCCTTAATACCAATGATCTCGGTGGCGATTTCCACGTAAATATGAAAAAGTGTTGTCATTCAATGAAGTACTTGCCGAGCGCCAATGAAAATTCTGGTCGTTGATGATTTTTCAACCATGCGTAGGATTATTAAAAATCTTCTGCATAAACTGGGTTATGAAGACGTTGATGAAGCTGACGACGGCACTACCGCACTGCCGATGCTTCACAGTGATCATTACGATTTCCTGATAACCGATCTGAACATGCCGGGTATGTCTGGGCTGGATTTGCTGCGCTCTGTGCGCCAAGATCCGCGCCTAGCTGCACTGCCGGTGCTGGTGGTTACGGCAGATGCCAATCGCGAGCAAATCGTCGAGGCAGCGCAGGCGGGTGTGAATGGTTATGTCGTCAAACCCTTCACGGCGGCGGTGTTACAAGCCAAGATTGAGCAGGTTTTCAATACCCTTGGGAGGCCGCTGACCGATGCGGCGGCGCAGCGAGGATCGCCGTGATCGCTGACGACGACTACGCCGATCTGCGTATTTTTTTTGCCGATGAAGCAACCGAATGCCTCAATCGATGCCGCGCTGCACTCACAGCCTTTGCCGCTGGAGAGTATACCGAGCTGACCATGGGGGGCGTGCGACGTGATTTTCATAATATCAAGGGTACCGCGCTGAGCCTTCCCGGGCTGGAAGTGCTTGGTGAGAGCGCGGCCCAGTGTGAACGTGTTGCCGAAGCGCTGGATCGCGGTCAATTGGCAATGAACCCCGGGGTGCTGGGGCTGTTGAACGCTGGTGCGGACTACTTGGCAGTGCAATTTCAGCGCGTGCGAGCGTCTGCTACACCGCAAGCGATGCCTGCGGTACTCTGGAAAAAGTTTGAATACTGCCGTGACCGGATCTTACAGCTGGAGTCGGCAGCGCCATCTTCCGACCCCTTGTCCCTGGATGATGAACTGAAGTCTCTCTGACAGGGCATAAACCCGCCAAGTTGTTTATAATCGCCGCTTTCTTGAAGCTTACCCTATCCGTTTATCAGAGGAGCCAGGCGGTTTGTCGTCACTGCTGGAAGTCAGAGGCCTGACCTTTTCTCGTGATCACCGGGTACTGGCCGAAAATCTTGATTTTGATGTTCGCGCAGGCAGCGCGATTCGACTTGAGGGGCCCAACGGTGCCGGCAAGACAACACTGCTGCGTATCGTCGCAGGGCTCTATTCGGCCTATGAGGGCGAGATTTTCTACGAAGGCCAGCGATCTTTGTCGGCGCTGCGGCGCCATAGTCACTTTCTGGGGCATGCCCCTGCGCTGAAAGGCAGTTTGAGTGCCCACGAGAACCTGGATTGGCTCGCATCCTTGAAAGGTCTGGCTGCTAGCGCTGCCGATATCGAAGCTGCCCTAGAGCAGGTTGGCCTAGGCGGCTATGAGCATATCCAGTGTCGGCAGATGTCGGCCGGTCAGCAGCGTAGGGTGGCACTGGCGCGGTTATTCCTTATCCCCGCCAAGTTCTGGTTGCTGGACGAACCGTTCACGGCGCTGGATAAACAGACTGTTGCCGCGCTGGAGGGCTGGATTGGGGACTTTGCTAAGCAGGGCGGCGCGGTGTTGCTGACGACACACCATGATCCAGCCATTCCAGCTCTGCAATCCATTGAGTTGGGGGTATAGGTGTGAAGACACTGGGCCCCATTGAACTTGCATTGCGCCTGTTGCGACGTGAATTGACGGTGAGTCTGCGGCGTCGTACCGAGCTGGCAAATCCACTGTTTTTCTTTCTAATTGTCTGCACGCTGTTTCCGCTGGGGCTCGGGCCGTCACCGCAGATACTGGCCGAGTTGGCGCCGGGTATTCTGTGGATTGTTGCCCTGTTATCCGTGCTCATGGCCAGCGACGCACTGTTCAAAGGGGATTTTGACGACGGCACGCTGGAGCAGATCCTGCTAAGCCCAGTGCCGCTCTATACCACGGTGCTCATGAAAACGTTGGCCCACTGGCTGCTTACCGGCGTGCCGCTGACCTTGTTGTCGCCGCTGCTGGCTTTGATGCTGCAGATGCCCAGTGAGGGTCTGGGCGCACTGTTGCTGAGTCTTGGCTGTGGCAGCTTGATGCTGAGCTTTATTGCCGCCATCGGTGCGGCGCTGACGGTGGGGCTAAAGCGCGGCGGGGTGTTGTTGTCACTGCTGGTGCTGCCGCTGTTTGTTCCGGTGTTGATTTTCGGCAGTGCTGCCGTGCAGCGCGCCGTTGCGGGGATGGATGCCTCGTCACCGCTGGCACTGCTTGCGGCGCTGGCGCTGTTTTTCCTGGCATTGGCGCCTTTTGCCATTGGTGGGGCCTTGCGAGTAAGTCTCGACCAATGAATAAGGTATACTAGCGCGCCCTCAATTGGCGTAACTGAGAGAGTATGTGGGCCTGGTTTCATAAATGGAGTTCTCCACGCTGGTTTTACCAGCTTAGTGGTCGATTGCTGCCCTGGCTGGCGGTTATCAGTGCTGTGTGTCTGCTTGTCGGCGTAGCTTGGGGCTTGCTCTATGTGCCGCCGGATTACAAGCAGGGCAATAGCTTTCGCATCATCTACATCCATGTGCCCGCCGCTGCCGTGGCGATGGCCGGTTATATGATGATGGCAATTGCCGGTGCGATCAGCCTGGTTTGGCGGATCAAGCTGGCAGATATGGTCGTGAAATGCGCCGCGCCCATTGGCGCCGCACTGACCTTTCTGGCGCTCGTAACCGGGGCCATTTGGGGTAAGCCTACCTGGGGAACCTGGTGGGTGTGGGATGCCCGCATTACGTCAGTGTTGGTGCTGTTCTTCCTCTACATTGGCATCATTGCGCTGTACGAGGCGTTCGAAAACAAAGAGGCAGCCGGGCGCGCGTGTGCCATCCTCGCGCTGGTCGGCGCTGTGAACATTCCCATTATTTACTGGTCTGTAGAGTGGTGGTACAGCCTACATCAGCCGGCCAGTATCAGTTTTACCGGTGAATCGTCTATTCATCCGTCTATGTTACGGCCGCTAATGCTCACCATTACTGGCTTTTATGCCTTTTTCGGTGTGGCGTTACTGATGTTTGTACGCAATGAAATTCTCGACCGAGAGCGCAATACCCGCTGGGTGCGTGAGCTGGTCACCGCAGCGGCGAGGTAGGGATATGTATTTTGACAGTGTAAGCGCCTTGCTGCAGATGGATGGTCATGGCAGCTATGTCTGGTCTGCGTACGGGATTACGGCGCTGACCCTGATTGCGCTGCTGGTTGCACCCTTGCAGCGAAAAAAACGGCAGCTGAGAGAGCTCCGTGCGCATTACCGACGGGAGCAAGCTTGATGCATCCGCTTCGCAGGCAGCGCCTGTTTATTGTGTTGTTTATTGTGATTGCCACTGGCCTGGCGGCAGCCTTAATGGGCTACGCGCTGCGCGAGAATATCAACCTGTTCTACCCCCCGTCTGATATCGTCGCTGGCAAGGCACCGGTAGGGCGAGATATACGCGCCGGCGGTATGGTGCTAGAAGGTAGCGTCAAACGCGCTACAGACAGCTTGCAGGTAAGCTTTATCGTAACGGACTACCAGGCCAATGTGCCGGTGACCTATACCGGCATTTTGCCGGATCTCTTTAGCGAAGGAGAGGGCGTGGTGGTGTCCGGGCAGCTCGATAGCAAGGGCCTGTTCCATGCCGAGCAGGTGCTGGCAAAACACGATGAAAAGTATATGCCGCCAGAAGTCAGTGAGGCCTTGAAAAAGGCCAATCCGGAGACATGATTTGATTCCTGAAGTTGGTCACTTTGCCCTAATCCTGGCGTTTTGTGTGTCGTTGTTGCTGGCGTTGCTGCCGTCACTGGGCTACGCGACGGAAAACCGCCGCCTGTTGCTGAGCGCGAATCGTTTTTCGGTGCTGCAATTTGTATTGATTGCGGTGTCGTTTGGTTGTCTCGCTGCCGCCTTTATGGGGGACGATTTTTCGGTTCACATTGTTGCCTTGCAATCCAACAGCCAGCTGCCCATGCATTATAAATTCACCGCACTGTGGGGTGG
Source organism: Litorivivens sp. (assembly GCF_041625495.1). Classification (GTDB taxonomy): domain Bacteria; phylum Pseudomonadota; class Gammaproteobacteria; order Pseudomonadales; family Spongiibacteraceae; genus Litorivivens. Next base: position 8,872 of record NZ_JBFJTH010000047.1, read on the forward strand.
CCACGAGGGCTCGTTGTTATTGTGGGGACTGATTCTGGCAGGTTGGACTGCTGCGGTGGCGCTTACCGGTCAGCAGATTCCGGAAAAGGTAAAGGCCGTTGTACTGGCCACCATGGGGGCAATATCGGCAGGTTTCCTGAGTTTTATGCTGTTTACCTCCAACCCCTTCGAACGCCGCCTCATTTCCACGCCGCTTGACGGACAAGATCTTAATCCGCTGCTGCAAGATCCGGGTATGGTGATTCACCCACCGATGCTGTATTTCGGTTATGTGGGGTTCTCTGTGGCCTTTGCCTTTGCCATTGCTGCGCTGGTGCGGGGTAAACTCGATGCCAGCTGGGCGCGCTGGGCGCGGCCGTGGACCAACGTTGCCTGGGCTTTTCTGACCGTAGGCATCACGCTGGGCAGCTGGTGGGCCTACTATGAACTCGGTTGGGGCGGCTGGTGGTTTTGGGATCCGGTAGAAAACGCCTCTTTTATGCCGTGGTTGGTAGGTACCGCACTTGTGCATTCTCTGGCGGTGACCGAAAAGCGGGGCGCCTTCAAAAACTGGACCTTGCTACTGGCAATTTTCGCTTTTTCTCTCAGCCTGTTGGGGACCTTTCTGGTCCGCTCCGGCGTGTTGACCTCGGTACATTCCTTCGCTGCCGATCCCACCCGTGGGCTTTACATCCTTGGTTTTTTGTTCGTGGTGATTGGTGGGTCGTTAACCCTCTACGCAGTGCGAGCACCGGAAAGTGCCTTCAAGCCAGTATTCACGGCGGTGTCACGCGAATCCCTGCTACTGGCCAATAATATTCTTTTGGTCTGTGCCGCGCTGGTGGTGTTGCTCGGAACCCTGTTTCCGCTGGTGATGGATTATTTGGGGCAGGGCAAGTATTCCGTTGGGCCGCCCTATTTCAATGCCATGTTTGTGCCGCTAGCGGGGGCGCTGGGGATACTCACCGGTCTGGGTATGTACTCGCAGTGGAAAAATACCCGCAGTTTGCTGCAGTGGATCAAGGAGCCGCTGGCGCTGGCGCTGGTTACTGGCCTGTTGCTGCCTTTTGTCTGGGGTGAGTGGTCAGTGGCAGCGGCCTTCGGTCTTTTTCTGGGGGTGTGGCTGATTTTTGCGAGCCTGCGCAGCGTGCTGAAGCAGACCCGCAATGCCGACAGCTTTTTCACCGGCGTGCGCAAGCTTAACCGGTCTTACGTGGGGATGATTGTCGCCCATATGGGATTTGGTATGGCGGTACTGGGTGTCACGGTGGTCAGTCAGTATTCCACTGAACGCGATTTGCGCATGGCTGAAGGGGATGCGCTTGATGCTGGTGCTTATCGGGTAGAGTTTCACGGTACCTCGGATATTCAGGGGCCAAACTATGCCGGTACTCGGGGTGATATTCGACTATTCAAAGATGGTCGCCAGCTCGCCGAATTGCATCCCGAGAAGCGTCGTTACCATGCGCGTGGTGATCAGATCATGACTGAAGCAGCCATTGATGCCGGGCTGTTCCGCGATGTTTATGTGGCACTGGGTGAGCCCCTTGATGATGGGGCCTGGGCTGTGCGGGTTCACTATAAACCGCTGGTACGTTGGATCTGGCTGGGTGGCGCCTTCGTGGCACTGGGCGCGGTGATCTCAATTCTGGACAAGCGTTACCGTTTGCAAAAACCTGCCGGTAAAGGAGTAGCCTGAGATGGGTCGATTAAAACTGTTTATTCCGTTGATACTGTTTCTGGTACTGGCCGCTTTGTTTTATGCGGTGGAAACTCGCGTCAGCGATGGCGAGTACGACCCCAAGGCACTGCCATCGGCGCTTATCGGTCAGCCCTTTCCGGCGTTTGAGTTGCCCGCGCTGTTGAGCGGTGAGCCGGTCGATGAAAGCCTGTTGAAAGGACAAATTAGCATCGTCAATGTGTGGGCCACCTGGTGCCCGACCTGTTTGTACGAACATCCCTATCTGGTGGAGTTGGCGGAGCGCGGTGAGGTGGCTGTGTTCGCTATCAATTACAAGGACGATCCAGAAAAGGCGCGTCGCTGGCTGGCTGATAAGGGCAACCCGTTTCGGGTCAATATTGTCGATCAGACAGGTCAGCTGGGGTTGGATCTGGGTGTGACCGGCGCCCCGGAAACCTTTGTTGTAGACCGCGCCGGTGTGGTTCATATGCGCTATCAGGGCGGTCTTGATCAGGCTGTTTGGGACCGTCACTTTGCGCCGCTGATTGCCAAACTCAAGGCCGCTGAAGGGGTGGCCAATTGATGCGCCTGATACTCGCCTTGATCTGTCTGGCGCTTTCGTTAACGGCGGTGGCGGTGGTAGAAACCTATGACTTTGTCTCCGACGCAGAGCGCAAGCGTTATAACGCGCTGATTGACGAATTGCGTTGCCCCAAATGCCAGAATCAGAATCTAGCGGGTTCGGATGCTCCCATCGCGCAGGATTTGCGGCGCGAGGTGTATCGTATGATTAAAGCCGGCGATAGTGACCAGGAAATTCTAACCTTTATGCATAACCGCTACGGCGACTTTGTTCTATATCGCCCGCGCGTCACGTTGGAAACCCTGGCTTTGTGGCTGGGGCCGGCGGTGCTGGTACTGGTGGGCGGTGGTGTGTGGTGGCGATTGTCGCGCGCACCGCGTCAGGCGGCGAACGCTGCCTTGAGTCAGGCGGAGGAAGCGCGCTTGCGCGCTATGCTGGAGCGCAACGATGACTGAGTTGTTTGTCACGCTGGCACTCGCGCTTGTCATCTTTGGTGGTGCTATTGTCTGGAGTTTGCGGGCCCGCTCTGCGGGAGTTGCCGCAGGTGCCGCAAATGCAGCGGTGTTTAAGCAACGCCTGGAAGAATTGAAGGCCGAGCGTGAGCGCGGTGATCTGGACGATGAAGCCCTGAGCCAGCTGGAGGCTGAATTGCAGCGTCAGCTGCTGGCGGAAACGGTGACGGAGGATTCCGCAGCGCGACAAGAGCGTTTGCCGGCCTGGTTGTTGCCGTTGTTGCTGGTTCTGTCCGTTGGCGCAAGTGCAATGCTTTACCGCTCGTTGGGTGCATGGCCTGAAATGGCGGTAAACGAATTGCAGGCCGAGCTGGCGGGAAAACGGCGCTTCTCGCCGGAAGATATTCGCGCGCTGTCACAGGCAATTGAAACCAGTTTGCAGTTTCGGTCAGAAAATCCCGAGTTGCGGTTCTGGCATGCGCAGCTGGCCATCGAGCAGGGGAACTATAGCGCTGCGGTGGCGAGTTATCGCGAGCTTCTGGCAGGTGAACCACGCAATGCAATGCTGATGGCTCAGCTTGCCCAAGCGCTTTTTCTGCGCGATGGCCGCAAACTCGATGGCGAAGCGCGGGCCCTGATGGAACAGGCGATAGCACTCGATCCGGCTCAAACGACCGCGCTGGGAATGCTGGGAATGGATGCCTTCGAACGTGGCGATTATGCGCAGGCGGTACAGCGCTGGACCGCGCTGCTATCGAGTTTGTCGCCCCAATCACCGCAGTCACAGGTGATTGGCGAAGCCCTGGCACGGGCCAAACAGTTGGCATTGGAGAACGGCACCCTCGGCGGTATTGTGGTTTCAGTCGATAGGGCCGATTCGGTGTCACTGCCGGACCAGGGGGTGCTGTATGTCTTTGCCAAGGCTGCCGATGGCCCGGGTTTTCCGTTAGCAGTTGTGCGCAAGCCGCAGTCGGGCGACATTTCCTGGCCGCAGCAGTTCGTGTTGACCCCCGCTGACGCCATGCGCGCAGATATGACCCTCGATAAATTTGAAGATGTTAAGCTGACGGCCCGCTTTTCACGTGGCGGCTCCGTGGCACCGACGGCTGGTGATGTGGAAGGCCATTCGGCACAGCTGCGCTGGCGTAGCTTGGAGGGCCCTGTCTCTCTGGTGCTGGACAGTCTCGTCGAATGAGTGTTAGCAAAGGACATATTCCATAAAAAAATCCCCACCCGGCGTGGAGTGCGCCGCCAATAGCCGGTAAACTACAGGCAAAGTTGGCAGTGCACGCCCGAGCTGTTTCCGACTGCCACAGATATTCTGAATCTAGAATAAAATCAACCTGTTATAGTATTTTCGGTACTCATTTTCATGCGATTGAAATGCATCAAGCTCGCGGGCTTCAAATCTTTTGTCGACCCGACCACCGTGTCCTTCCCCAGTAATCTGGCGGCGGTTGTGGGCCCGAACGGCTGCGGCAAATCCAATATCATTGATGCGGTGCGCTGGGTGATGGGGGAGAGCTCAGCCAAGAACCTGCGCGGCGAATCAATGACCGATGTCATCTTCAATGGCTCGGTAAACCGCAAAGAGGTGGGGCAGGCCTCCATTGAGCTGGTATTTGATAACAGCGAAGGCAAGCTGGGTGGCGAATATGCGGCTTTTGGCGAAATCGCCATTAAGCGTAAGGTCACGCGTGAAGGTACGTCCGAGTATTTTCTCAATGGCACCAAATGTCGGCGTCGGGATATCACTGATATTTTTCTGGGCACCGGTCTGGGGCCACGCAGTTATGCCATCATCGAACAGGGCATGATCTCGCGCCTGATCGAAGCCAAACCCGAAGAGCTGCGTATCTTCATTGAAGAAGCCGCCGGGATTTCAAAATACAAGGAGCGACGTCGCGAAACCGAAAACCGCATGCGTCGTACCCGGGAAAATCTTGAGCGACTAACGGATCTGCGCGAAGAGATGGAGCGTCAGCTGTCACATCTGGAGCGCCAGGCCCGAGCTGCTGAAAAGTACAAGGAATTCAAAGCGGAAGAACGCCAGCTTAAGGCTCAGCTGCAGGCGTTGCAGTGGCGCGGTATCAACGACAAGGTGGAAACTCGTGCCGCCAGTATCCGCGACCTTGAAGTTGAGGTTGAGGCCGTCGTAACCGAGCGTCAGTCTATTGAAACTGACAGCGAGAAGCAGCGTGACAACCTGACCCAGCTTAACGATGCGCTGAACAAAGTGCAGGGGCGTTACTACAGTATCGGCGCTGAAGTGAGCCGAATTGAACAGGCCATCAAGCACCAGCAGGATCGCGGCCGCCAGTTGGCTGAAGATCTAGAGCGTATCAACCGGGATTACGACGAGGCCCAGTCACACCTGACCGGCGATAGCGAAAAAGTTGAGCGCTGGCAGGAAGAGCTGGAATCCATCACCCCTGAGCTGGAAATGTCGCAGGCCCAGGAAGAAGAGTCCCTGATGGCGCTGACAGAGGCGGAAGAATCACACAGCGAATGGCAACAGCGCTGGGACGAATTCAACCAGAATGCAGCAACCCCGCGTCAGCAGGCAGAAGTACAACAGTCGCGCATTCAGCACCTGGAGCTCACCCTGCAGCGTCTGCAAGATAAGATGCAGAAGATGGAGGCTGAAAGCGAATCGCTAGTGGCCTCTGATGAAGACAGCGATATTGAAGTGCTGCGCGAGCAACTCGCAGAGATGGAGCTGCAAGGTGAAGAGCGCCAGCAGCAACTTGACGAAATATTGCCGCAGATTGCTGAAGGCCGCGATAGCCTGCAGCAACTGAACGATGAGCAGAATGCCCTGCGCAGCGATCTGCAAACTATGAAAGGCCGCCGCGCTTCATTGGAAGCGTTGCAGCAGGCAGCGATGGGGCAGGGCGAAGCCGTCAGCAACTGGCTGCGCGATCATGACCTTGAGCAGGCGCCACTAGCCGCAGAGCAACTGGACGTAGAATCCGGTTGGGAACTGGCGGTAGAAACCGTGCTCGGTGATCGCTTGCAGGCCGTTTGTGTTGCGGCTATTGATGATTTGGCCGGTTCGCTGGCCAGCGTTGGCAAGGGACAATTAACCCTTGTCGAAAGTGCAGGTGCAAGCGCTGGTGGCAGTTCGCTCGCCAGCAAGCTTCGTAACACGGATGCCGCGCTCGCAGCACAGTTGGCCCATGTAGACACCGCTGAGAGCCTTGAAGATGCGCTGGCACGCCGTAAATCGCTTCAGCCTGGCCAGTCGCTGATCACTCGCGAAGGTTTGTGGGTGGGGCCAAACTGGGTGCGTGTGGCGCGCCCGGACGACAGCGAGCAGGGTGTACTGAAAAGGCAGCAGGAGCTTGCAGAGCTGATTGACAGTATCGCCGCCGCAGAAGAAAAGCTCGCCAGCATTGATCAGCAGCTTCGCAGTCGTCGCGAGCAGATAGCAGATCAGGAAGCACGACGTGATCAATTGCAGCGTGATATCCAGCAGCACAGTCGCCAGCACAGTGAACTCAATTCCAAGTTAAGTGCTCACCAGGCACGTATAGAGCAGATCAATAGTCGTCGCAGCAGTCTGCGCAACGAACTCGAAGAGCAGCGCGCTCAGTACAAGCAGGAACAGGAATCACTGGGCGAAGCACGTGCAGTGCTTTCCGAAGCTATTGAGGCCATGGAGAGAGATTCCGGGCAGCGTGAAGAGCTGATGCGCGAGCGCGATGAGCTGCGTGCGCGGCTGGATCAGGCGCGACAAAAGGCCCGTCACGACAAAGACCATGCTCATCAACTGGCTATGCGTTCCCAGAGCCTGAGTGCTCAGCTTGAATCGGTAGCACAGGCTATCGCGCGGGCCAACGATCAGGTGGCATTGCTGGAAAAACGCCGGGCAGAAATTCAGGAAAGCCTGGCCCAGAGCGGTGAACCTATTGAAGAAATGAAACTCGAATTGGAAGAGCGTTTGGAACAGCGCCTTGTTGTCGAGGAAGAATTGCAGGAAGCGCGACGCAGTGTCGATGGTGTTGACCATGTAATGCGTGAGCTGGATCGTCGTCGTAATGAAGTGGAAAACCGCCTGCAGCAGGCGCGTAGTCGTCTAGAGCAGGCGCGCCTTGAGAATCAGGAGCTGCAGGTTCGACGTCGCACTCTGCAGGAACAGTTGGCCGAAGCGCAGCATGACCTGGATCAGGTGTTGGCGACACTCCCCGAAGGAGCGAGCGAGCAGGAGTGGCAGGCGCAACTGGAGCAGATCGGCAAGCGTATTGATCGGCTAGGTGCCATCAACCTCGCTGCGATTGAAGAGTACGACTCACAATCCGAGCGCAAGCGCTATCTGGACGCGCAGAACGACGATCTGGAAGAAGCTCTGGAAACCCTTGAGGGAGCGATTCGCCGTATCGACAAGGAAACCCGCAATCGCTTCAAGGAAACCTTCGATCAGGTTAACACTGGATTACAGGCGCTGTTCCCGAAGGTTTTTGGTGGCGGCAGTGCGTACCTGGAGATGACGGGCGACGATCTGCTGGATACCGGTATTGCGATTATGGCGCGGCCGCCGGGCAAGAAGAACAGCACCATCCATCTGTTGTCGGGTGGGGAAAAGGCTCTGACGGCTATAGCCCTGGTGTTCTCCATCTTCCGGCTCAATCCTGCGCCGTTCTGTATGCTGGATGAGGTCGATGCACCGCTGGATGATGCGAATGTCGGGCGTTATGCGCGGATGGTTCAGGAAATGTCGGATCAGGTGCAGTTTATTTACATCACGCACAACAAAATCGCCATGGAGATGGCGGAGCAGTTGATGGGTGTGACCATGCACGAGCCGGGCGTTTCGCGGCTGGTGTCGGTAGATCTGGAAGAAGCCGCTGAAATGGCGGCGATGTAGTTCGTCGATTATGCGAACTTGGCCGCTATGTGCTGGTAAGTCGTTGTTTGTGGTGACAGAATACTGGTCGTAGGCTTTCGCTGACTGGGAGAGCAGAGAGCGTCGATGGAACTGAATGTCAGAGATTGGTTAATCATACTCGGCAGTCTGGTGGCTGCCGGTTTTGTATTGGACGCTTATCGGCGGGTGCGCGCTGGCTACAGCGACAAGCTGCGCATGTCCGCCAAGGCGTCCAGTGACGACGATGATGAGTTGTCCAACCCCGAACTGCCCGGTGGCGGTGCACGTGTGGTGGCCCGTAAAAAAGCCGTGCCCAGCTACGAAAAGCCGGACGACGGTGATAACCCTGTTCCCGTGTTGATGGACTCTGTTGAAGAAGGGCCAGAACCCTCCGAGCCCAAGCCTGCGCCCTTGGCGAAACCCGAGCTCGACGTTGATGATGAAATTGAGAGCCCACGTGCCCGAGCAGAAAAATCACTCGGTGAACTGGCAAAGCCCGTTGTGGCAGAAACACCGCTTGAAACCCAGCCGCTGGTAGAGCCGGTACCTGAACCCGCAGAAATAGAACCCGAGGTGAAGGTCGAAAAGAAAGCCGAGAAAAAGGTTGAAGTCAAAAAGCCGGACACTAAAAAAAGTGAGGCCAAAAAAGCTGAGAATGCTAAGCGCGGCGACTCAGCAGGAAAAACACAGGCACCTAAAAACCCTGAAGAAATTATTGTGTTGCACGTAGTTGCCCACAAAGGCGAGGTGATTCCCGGAGCAACCTTGCTGCAGATCTTGTTGGCGTGCGACGTTCGTTACGGCGAAATGGATATCTTTCACCGCTATGAAGAAGCTGGCGGTGCGGGCGCTGAGCAGTTCAGTGTCGTTAATATGGTCGCCCCCGGCACCTTTGATCCAGATGCCATGGAACAGTTCTCTACACCTGGTGTTACCTTTTTTATGCGCCTGCCCGGTCCTAAAGATGCGATCAAAGCCTTTGATTGCATGGTGGAAACTGCCCAGGTGCTAGTGAAAAATCTGCACTGCGAGTTGCAGGATGAGGCGCGCAGCGTGTGCACCACTCAAACACTTGAGCATTTGCGCCAGCGCATTCGCGATTTCGAACGCCGCCAGCTCACCCTGGTGTGATCTGACAAATACTATAAAGACTTATGAACGACGCTGACGTTCGCGCCAGAATTCAAACCCTGCGCGATGCTCTGACCGAGCACAATCACAAATACTACGTGCTGGATGAGCCTTCCATACCGGACGCCGAATACGACCGACTTTTTCACGAGCTGGTGGCGCTGGAAGAAAAACACCCCGATTTAAAGTCACCGGATTCACCCACCCAACGGGTTGGTGGAGACGTATTAAGTGCCTTTGAAGAGGTGGAGCATGTGGTTCCGATGTTGTCGCTGGATAATGTCTTCGACGAGGACGGCCTGCGTGATTTTGAACAGCGTATTAAATCCCGTCTCGGCAGTGATGCCCCGCTGGTTTTTGCCTGTGAACCTAAGCTGGACGGAATTGCCATCAGCTTGCTGTATGAGCGCGGCCTGCTGGTAAGGGCGGCGACGCGCGGTGACGGCAAACGCGGCGAGGACATTACAAACAATGTAAAAACCATTGCCTCTGTGCCGCTCAGGTTGCGGGGCAGCGACTGGCCAGACGAGCTTGAAGTGCGCGGTGAAATCTATATGCCGCGGGCTGGCTTTGAGAAAATGAATGCGGCTGCACGCGCGAAAGATGAAAAAGTCTTTGTGAATCCGCGTAATGCGGCTGCAGGCAGTCTGCGCCAGCTCGACAGTAAGATTACTGCCAGTCGACCTTTAGAGCTCGGCGTATATGGCGTGGCCTTGCGTGGCGATAAAAGCCCTTTCAATTGTCACAGTGAGAACCTCAACGCTCTGGCTAAGTGGGGCTTTCGAGTTAGCCCGGAATTACGCACTGTGAAAGGTGCCGATGGCTGCTTGGACTATTACGAATACCTGCTGAACAAGCGCGATGCCTTGCCTTACGATATTGATGGCATCGTTTTCAAAGTAGACAGCATTGATCTGCAGCGCAAACTCGGCTTTGTTTCGCGGGCGCCACGCTGGGCTGTTGCACACAAATTCCCGGCTCAGGAAGAAATGACCCTGCTGCGCGATGTGGAATTTCAGGTGGGAAGAACCGGCGCAATTACGCCGGTCGCGCGCTTGGAGCCGGTGTTTGTTGGTGGTGTTACTGTGAGCAATGCCACTTTGCACAATTTTGATGAAATTCAGCGGCTGGATGTACGTGTGGGCGATACCGTTATTATCCGGCGTGCGGGTGATGTGATTCCTCAGGTTGTTCAGGTGGTGGCGGAAAAGCGTCCCAGTGATGCGAAAATCATTGAGATGCCTACACATTGTCCGGTATGCGGCAGCGAATCTGAACGAGTTGAGGGCGAGGCCGTCACCCGCTGTACCGGCGGACTCATTTGCGCTGCCCAGCGCAGTCAGGCGATCAAGCATTTTGCGTCGCGTAAGGCGATGGATATTGAAGGCCTTGGCGACAAAATTGTCGAAGTACTAGTAGAACGAGAACTGATCAAGCACCCGGGCGATCTCTTTAGTCTAGACCGCGATACGCTGTCTGGCTTAGAGCGGATGGGGCAGAAGTCCGCTCAGAACCTTCTGGACGCACTAGAGAAAAGTAAGGCTACCTCGTTACAACGTTTTATTTACTCCCTGGGTATTCGCGAAGTCGGGGAGGCAACCGCGCTCAATCTGGCGCAGCATTTCGGCAATATCGACGCTATTATGAATGCCAGCCAAGAGGCGCTTTTAGAGGTTTCAGACGTCGGCCCGATTGTCGCATCTCACATTGAACATTTTTTTGCCGAAGCGCATAACCGCGAAGTGATCGAGGCCTTAATAGCCGCAGGAGTTCACTGGCCAGATATCGAAGTTAAAGATCCTTCTGAATTGCCTTTGGCTGGACAGACATGGGTGGTTACCGGAACGCTGGAAAGCATGACTCGCGACGAAGCCAAGGCAAAACTGCAAGCCTTGGGCGCGAAAGTGGCGGGGAGTGTGTCGGCAAAAACTACATCGCTAGTTGCAGGAGCATCGGCGGGAAGTAAATTAACTAAGGCCGAAAAGCTCGGTGTTGAAGTAATTGATGAGAAAGCTTTTTTGACACTACTGCAAGAGCACTCTATATGAGGTGGCTAATCTGTATTACGGCGCTGATTTTGCTGGCCGGTTGTGCCACGCCGCCACGCAATGTCGACAATATTTGCGAAATTTTTCGTGAAAAAGACGGCTGGTATAAAGACGCGCAAAAAGCCTCGGAGCGTTGGGGCTCGCCGATCCCCACGATGATGGCCATCATGCACCAGGAATCCCGGTTTCGCGCCAAGGCGAAGCCACCGCGTAAGTATTTTCTCTGGATCATACCGGCGGGCCGCGTTTCCGATGCTTACGGCTATGCCCAGGCCAAGGATGCCACCTGGGATTGGTACAAGAGCAAGTCCGGTCGGAGGGGTGCCGACCGCGATGATTTTGATGATGCGATCGACTTTGTTGGCTGGTACAACAACCAGTCTGCCCGCATGTGCAAAATCAACCCCGCCGATACTTATCACCTGTATCTCGCGTACCACGAGGGTCACGGCGGCTTTAATCGCCGCACTTTCCGTGACAAGGCCTGGCTAAAACGCGTTGCCCACAAAGTCTCGGCCCGCTCCCAGAACTATACCCATCAGCTGGCAGCTTGCCGCGAAGAACTGGAGCGGGGCGGCTGGTTTTTTGGCTGGTTCTAGAGCCGTGCGCTTTGCTCGAGCGGGCCACCTTCCTGATCGGGGCTAAAAGGCTCTTTGCCATCCAAAAAAAATAATGCGCATCATTCTCATTAGCGTGGAGCGATTTTCCATAATCCGCGTCAGTTTGTCCATTTATTACAAATTGGCCAGTTCGTTATACCAATGATTTCTTTTAAGTTTTTCTCCCTGCCGCGAAAACATTTATTTGCTGAATTTTGATTATCATTGTGCTGTAATCTTTCTGTTTTAGCTGGCGGAATGCCTTGGCGCGTCGTCTAGATGAGCGCCACAGCCGCCGTTCTGTATTTTTATAAGACGCAACGGAAAGAGCATTGAAACCCACAGACGTTAAAGCCCCCGAGTATTTTCACAAGGTGGTCGATTGCCAGTATGCCTGTCCGGCCCACACTCCCGTGCCGGAATACATCCGCCTCATAGCCGCTCAACGATACACTGATGCCTACATGATCAACTGGGAATCCTATGTATTCCCGGGTGTGCTCGGTCGCACGTGCGACCGCCCATGTGAGCCGGCCTGTCGTCGGGGGCGCATTGAGGACGAGCCTGTAGCTATTTGCCGCCTGAAGCGGGTGGCAGCAGACAATAAGTCCAGCATTGCCGACCGCTTACCGGCGATCCCCAAAACCAAAAACGGCAAAAAAATTGCGCTGTTAGGGGGTGGTCCGGCGTCCTTGACCGTGGCCCGGGATCTGATGCCTCTGGGTTATTCCATCGACTTGTACGATGACCAGCCCGCAGGCGGCGGTTTTATGCGCAGCCAGATTCCGGCTTTCCGGCTGCCGGAAGAGGTGTTGAATGAGGAGGTGAACATCATTCTCGATATGGGTGTGATGACCCAGTTCAATACGTACGTAGATAGTCTTAAATCTATTCTCGACAAGGATTACGACGCGATTTTTGTCGGCACCGGGGCACCGCGTGGACGAGACCTTGATCTGCCGGGCCGCAAGGAAGCCGACGCTAATATCCATATTGGTATCGACTGGCTGTCCAGTGTGGCTTTTGGTCATACCTCGACCGTTGGTAAGAAAGTTGTGGTTATGGGTGGCGGTAATACCGCGATGGACTGCTGCCGCACGGCTCGTCGATTGGGTGGTGAGGATGTGAAGGTTGTCGTACGCAGCCCCTTTGCTGATATGAAAGCTTCACCCTGGGAAAAAGAAGACGCCCAGCACGAAGGTATCCCCATTCTGGACAACCATGTGCCGCAGGAGTTTGTTGTAGAAAACGGCAAGCTCGCGGGTGTGATGTTTGAGAAGGTGGAAGCGCAATACGATGACAATGGTAAGCGATCACTGGTGCCGACTGGCGAAGAGCCGGTCTTTATCGAGTGTGACGACGTATTGATGGCCATCGGCCAGGAAAATGCGTTTCCTTGGATCGAGCGGGATATTGGCGTGGAGTTTGGAAAATGGGATATGCCTGTCGTTAACGAGGTTACTTTCCAGTCATCCAATCCCAAGGTTTTCTTCGGTGGCGACGCCGCTTTCGGCCCAGAGAATGTTATTACTGCGGTCGCCCACGGTCATCAAGCTGCCATTTCCATCGATCTGTTCTGTCGGGGAGAGACTGTAGATCAGCGTCCGGCGCCCGGCGTTACGCTGGTCAGTCAGAAGATGGGGATACACGAATGGAGTTACGACAGCGCCGTTGAAGATGACAAGCGCTACGTGGTTCCCCAGGCTGAGCTGTCAAGAACACTGTCTGATCGCAAGCTGGAGGTAGAGTTAGGCTTTGATGCCGCAACCGCCTTTAAAGAGGCCCAACGCTGCCTGAATTGTGATGTGCAAACAGTATTTGCAGAAGACCGCTGTATTGAGTGCGATGCCTGCGTCGATATTTGTCCTACGGATTGCCTCACCTTTGAGGTCAACGATACCGACGAGGCTCAGCTCCGCCAAAAGCTGAAAATGCCTGCGTCCAATCTGGCGCAAGATATCTATGTGTCGGACAACCTGCCAACCGGACGGGCCATGATCAAAGACGAGAACGTCTGCCTGCACTGTGGTCTGTGTGCCGAGCGCTGCCCAACCGCCGCCTGGGATATGCAGAAGTTTTATTACTCGGTAACGAAAGCGGGGCAGTAGGATGAATAGAATTCAGTCAGTTAACGATTTCGTTATCAAGTTTGCCAACGTAAACGGTACCGGATCGGCCAGTGCCAACAATATGTTTGCCAAGGCCCTGTTTCGTATGGGACTGCCGGTCAGTCCGAAAAACATTTTTCCCTCTAACATTCAGGGCCTGCCGACGTGGTTTGAAGTGCGCATCAGCGAAAAAGGCTATCTGGGCCGTCGCGGCGGTGTGGATATCATGGTCTGTGTTAATCCGCAGAGTATGGCGCGCGACATCCGTGAAGTAGAGCCTGGCGGCTATTTTCTCTACGATTCCAGTAAGCCGCTGGATATTCGTATGGTGCGCACCGATATCAACATTATCGGTATTCCGTTGATGGATATCTGCACCCGGGAATATGCCGATCCGCGTCAGCGTCAGCTGTTTCGCAACATTATTTATGTGGGCGCGCTAGCCGCCTTGCTCGACATTGAGTTCGACGTGCTCACCGGCATCGTGTCTGATCAGTTCAGAGGCAAGGAAAAGCTGGTGGTTCCCAACGTCCACGCTCTCGAGCTGGGCTACCACTATGCGCGTGAGCACTACGAGTGTCCCATCGGTATTCGCGTTGAGCGCCGCGACGAGGTGGGTGACAAAATTCTGATAGACGGCAATACAGCCGCGTCTCTCGGGGCGATCTATGGTGGCGCTACGGTTGCCGCCTGGTATCCGATTACGCCTTCTACCTCGGTTGTGGATGGCTTCGACAAATACTGCAAGCGTTTACGTATTGATCCCGGCAGTGGCAGCAAAAACTACGCTATCGTGCAGGCTGAAGACGA
>NZ_JBFJTH010000048.1:0-23076 GCF_041625495.1 Litorivivens sp.
CGACCTCAACCTTGGCAAGGTTGCGCTCTACCAACTGAGCTATTCCCGCCAAAAATAATGGCGTCCCCTAGGGGACTCGAACCCCTGTTACTGCCGTGAAAGGGCAGTGTCCTAGGCCACTAGACGAAGGGGACGCCGCATCACTCAAGTCGCAAGCAGTTGCTTATCAACCGAAGTGGCGCGCATATTACCAGCTTACGAAAAAGCGTCAAGAACTTATGCTAAAAAAATTTATCTTTTTCATTGGCTTGGTCACTGGATAGCCAGAATGGCTATTTTCCCAGCAAATCACCGCTCTTCGAGTGTTAACGATGCAGAGTTAATGCAGTAGCGCAAACCCGTTGGCTTCGGCCCGTCCGGAAAAACATGGCCCAAATGAGACCCACAACGGGCACAGGTGACCTCGGTGCGCACCATCGCGTGAGTGGTATCGCGATGCTCGGCAATACCTTCTTGCGACAGCGGCTGATAAAAGCTGGGCCATCCAGAACCAGAATCATATTTGGTCTCGGAATCAAACAGTGCCTCGCCGCAGCACCGGCAACGGTAGGTACCCTGTGTTTTTTCATCCCAGTAACGGCCGCTAAAAGCTCGCTCTGTGCCCTTCTGACGGCAAATTTGAAACTCCTCTTCACTGAGATCAGCCTCTTTACGCCAATCGGCATCACTTTTTTTGATATCAACCATGGTAAACCCCTCACTACACCGTATTTTGAAGACTATAATAGGCGGCTTTTCCGCTGACAACGAACCCTTAGGCCGAAATCATGAAGTCCTACGTAAAATCCCAGAAACTGGCTGACGTCTGCTACGACATCCGCGGCCCCGTGCTGCGCCAGGCCCAGATACTGGAGGAAGAAGGCCACCGAATCCTTAAGCTCAACATTGGCAATCCGGCGCCATGGGGCTTTGATGCCCCTGAAGAAATCATACAGGACGTTATCCGCCAGTTGCCTGAGAGTCAGGGATACAGCGATTCCAAGGGCTTGTTTTCGGCGCGCAAAGCCGTAATGCATGAAACCCAACGTCTGGGTATACCCGGCGTCGAGATGGACGACATTTATCTTGGCAACGGTGTAAGCGAGCTAATCCAGATGGCGACGTCGGCACTACTCAACAACGGCGACGAGGTGCTGATTCCCGCACCAGACTATCCACTGTGGACTGCTTCCGTGTCACTGGCCGGCGGCACACCTATTCATTACTTGTGCGACGAAGAAGACGAGTGGCAGCCCGATATAGCCGATATACGCAGCAAGATAACACCAAATACACGCGCACTGGTTGTCATCAACCCAAACAACCCCACCGGTGCAGTCTATTCCGAGGAGATTCTGACGCAGCTGGTGGCGATAGCCCGGGAGTTCAGCCTGGTTTTGTTTGCCGACGAAATCTACGACAAGATTCTATACGATGAAGCCGTGCACATTCCGCTCGCCCGACTGGCGACCGATGTCCTGTGCATCACGTTTAACGGCCTGTCGAAAACCTACCGGCTGGCCGGTTTCCGCAGTGGCTGGATGGTAATCAGCGGCGCCAAATATCGCGCCGATGACTACATAGAAGGCCTCAATATTCTCACCTCCATGCGGCTTTGCGCCAATGTGCCGGCACAACAGGCCATCCAGACCGCGCTGGGTGGCTACCAGAGCATCAAAGAGCTGATCCTGCCAGGTGGTCGTTTGAAAGAACAGCGTGATCTGGCCTACGAGATGCTCAACGACATCCCGGGAGTAAGTTGCACCCGACCCAAAGGTGCGCTTTACATGTTCCCGCGGCTAGACCCTGCCGTTTACAACATCGAAGACGACGAGCAGCTGGTATTGGATTTTCTGCGCGAGGAAAAGATCCTGGTTGTACAGGGGACTGCCTTCAACTGGCCCAACACGGATCACCTGCGCATCGTCACCCTGCCCCGGGTTGATGATCTGCGCACTGCCCTTGAACGATTTGCACGATTCCTGTCGAAACGCCGCTAAAGCCGGACCCTGACACCCGCGGGCCGCAGCGGCCCCGGGTGCCCCCCAGGCTCAGCGTTGACCTGTAAAACGGCAGTGCAACATTTTCAAGGCCGGCATTTGCTCTGGAAAATCCGCTCGAGGCGGTAGAAAACCAACAATTTCAACGTCGGGCAGCGCATCGGCGATCATTTCCTGTAGAAAGTTTTCGTCGAGATAGGGCGCATTCAGGCAAAACAGCAACTCCGCCTGATCCGAAATTAGCTCCGGCACTTTCCGCAATAAGCGAACGTAGTCTTTTCTGGCATCGAAACTCCCTTTTTGAAATGACGGCGGATCGACAATCAGGCAGTCATAGGGACCCAAGCTTCGAATACGCTTCCAGGACCGGAATATGTCATACCCAAGAAATTCAACACCGTCCATCGAGTGTCCATTAATACGGTGATTGTCACGCCCCGTGCGCAATGCAGCTTTAGCCATATCGACATTTACCACCGTCGTGGCGCCCGCCTGCCTCGCCGCCACTGAAAACGCACAAGTGTAGGCAAAAAGGTTGAGTACCCGCTTGCCTGCGCAACGATCGGCCAACCACACCCTGCCCGGACTGGCATCCATGAAATATCCGGTATTCTGACGCCCTTCTAACTGCAGCTTGAATCGCAATTCCCCTTCCTGGGCGCAGACGGCGTCCGGAACCTGCCCCCACAGAACCTCAACCTCGGTCGGGCGCCGGTAACGTCGCTGCATCAGGGCAAATTGCCGGCGTTCGCCGGCCAGCGCTGTTACGCCAGCAACCAGAACCTGCTCCAGCGCCGGTGGGGGTTCGCGAAACAACACCAGCCAGAGCCCCTCGCCAAAATCGTCGAGGGTGAGCCACTCCAACCCCGGGTAACAGCCCCCTCGGCCGTGAAATACCCGCCGAGCTTGGCCATCATCGCACTCTAGCGCGTCGGATAGGGCGTCTAAAACCGGTTTAAACTCAGACTCCACTGGCGCTCACCCGGTAGAGAACGGAATCCTGATAGCCAGTTATCACACGAATAAAACCTTCGAGTGAAAGATCCAGATCGCGATCATTGCTGTCCACCAGCAGTGGCCGCCCCTCCAGTTCACTTAACTTGCTCTTGGTGGCTACCACCCAGAGATTCTGTGGTCCGGCGCGGCGTACCACCGAGGGCGAAATTTGCTGATTACCGCGCCCGAGAATATGCCCCTGACGGCCAATCGCAGTCACGATGATAACCACGTCGCCAGGGTGCTGATCACACAATTGCTCCAATTGCTCTGCACTCACGTCGCTGGCAGTTAACTTACCGCTTTGCACCACATCCACGCCCAGCAAGGTGTTATCGAGGCCCAGCTCAACCATAATGCCCGCCGTTGTAGAGCCCGGCCCCACAACATAAAGGGTTTGATCATCTAATTGCTCAACGACCTCCGCGGCAATATCGGCTACCACCAATTCTTCCACCTCACGACCGGAAACCTTGGTCGCCTGGAGATACTGGCCTACGCGGGGCACCAGCAGTTCGCCGTAATAACGGGTGCTCACCCGACCACTGCGAAACGCGTCCTCATCGATATCACGCACTTCTTCACAGGACACATCAACCCAGTCACCGCGCACCATCGCGGCAACAATTTCCGCCGCACTCTCGGGTGACACCGCATATACCCCCGAGTGCATTTTCACACCCGCTGGCACACCCAGCACCGGCACTGCATCACCGACCGCACGATAGATATCGCGCGCGGTGCCATCACCACCCGCAAAAAGAATGAGGTCACAACCGGCATCGCATAAAGCCCGTGCGGCACGCACCGTATCGTGCGCTGTACTAGGCTCGGTTGCAGCACTGCCGAGCACCTCAAACGACCAGTTAGCCGCGACACCCTCGCCCATGTCGCCAGCAAAACCCAGAGTGGTTATTTTTACCCTTTCTTCGCTCAGTGCCGCTAACGCGCGCGCCATGCGCTGAGGCGCGCGCTGTGCAGCGCCAGTCGATCTGGCCATTTCTGCAGCATTGCCATCGCTGCCTTTCAACCCCGCCGGACCACCGATACCCGCCCACGGATTAACAATCAACCCTAAACGAAACAACGACTTACTCAACCCAGCCACCCTAAGTAAAAACCCTCATGTTCTGTCAAGGTAACAATTGACATACTCAAATCCGAAAACTTGTAATAATCTGAACCTATACTGAATCAGAAAGCACAGCATTCAGTTCAGTTTGAAAAGGTGGACGCAACGCATGACAGCAACGCAAAAACGAATTGTGCCGAAAAACGCAGCCTCTACGAAAGACTATTTTCAGGGAGCCGTACTCGACGAAAACGGCCGTGAAATCCCCATTACCCGCGACATGATACAGGACGCGTGCCAGCAGCTTGAAGAAAGCCGCGAGTACCAGGATCTCAACAAGAGTCTAGAGCTTGCGCATCGCCGCAAGGGTTACTCGTAACGCGGGCGGTAACCACTCTTCACCCGTAGTCCGGACGCTGGCGACCTCCCGCCGCGCCGGATACTCGCGACGCAGCTGATCAAAAGTCTTCGCCAAGTCCTCAATGTTACGCAGCCCAGCTGTCAAAGCCTCATGGTCACGCCGCACGTCATAAGCTGCCAAGGTGACACGCCGAATCAGGTCGGCCTTATCCGTCACCCCAGACACATCAACGCTCGGCGCAACAGCCAACACACTATTGTCTTCTGGCTCAGTCAATGCGCACCCCAACTGGGCGGCAAGTGCCCGACCTATATGCAGTAATCCCTGCCACTTTCCATCCTGGCTGTAACCCGCAATGTGCGGCGTTGCCAGTTCAGCTTCACTCAACAGCGCAGAGTCAATCGCAGGCTCACCTTCCCATACATCGAGAGCCAGCCGAATATCCGATCGCTGCGCTCGCACTGCCTTGAGCGTAGCATTGGCCAGTACCTCGCCTCGCCCGGCGTTGAGCAGCACGGCCTTTGGTGCCATCTGACATATCTGATCAGCCGTCAGCATCCGCGAGGTTGGAAACGGCCCGTCCAGTGTTAGCGGAGTATGCACACTCACCACCGGGCAGGCTAAAACCGTATCGAGGGGTGCCTTAATCGGGCACTGCTGCGGCGTGAGGAACGGGTCGTAAGCGATACACGAAATCCCGAGACCTTCCAACCGCCTATGCAGACGTGAACCCACGTTGCCATAGCCAATAATCCCCACACGTTCACCGCGGAGTAAACCTTCCAACACTGCGGGCATCACACAAAAGGCACTTAAGCAGTAATCCACTACAGACGGCGCGTTGCTTCCTGGAGCGTTACTCCAGGCAATACCAGCGGATTCCAACCAGGGAATATCCAGATGGTCGGTACCGATCGTGGCAGAGCCAACGAAACGCACATCAGTACCGGCCAATAGGTCCGCGTTGACCTTGGTCACTGAGCGTACCAACAGCGCCTGCGCGCCATCGAGATCAGTGCGACGCAGGCTTCGCCCACGAAACCGCACCACCTCCCCCAGCGGGGCAAGCAGGCTTTCGGCCCCCAGAATATTCTCATCAACCAGAATACGGCTCATGCGCGCTCCAGATCGGCCAGTAATTTGCGACTCCAGGCGGCACCGCAGCCGATTTCCAGCAGGTAGTCTTGCAACCTTTCGCCTCGCTGGGAAAAAGAAAACGGTTTCGCACTTCGAGCCTTGATTGCCCTGTCATGTAAAACCGTGAGTTTGCGCGCCAGATACACTTGCTCGCGATGCTCTAGCAACGCCTGCCGGATACGCGCCGCACCCCGTATGCCACTGTCGTGAATATTGTCTAGCTGGGCGTAGATGCCGTCGAGTGATTCGAACCGCGACAGAAGCGCTATCGCCGTCTTTTTACCAATACCAGGAACCCCGGGAATGGCATCAATAGAATCACCCATCAAGGCCAACCAGTCGGCTATCTGCTCCACCCTGAGCTGCTGTGACGCCTCCCACTCGGCTTTGGAAAGCCGCGTCCCCGCTGCGTAGTCCCACCACTCATCGTGCTCGCCACGCACTGCCTGCACCAAGTCTTTATCGCGACTGACCACTGTGACAGGTAACCCAGCAGCAGCCGCGATGCGCGCACCAGAGGCGATATAGTCATCCGCTTCAAAACGCGCACCGGCATAGCTTCGTATACCCAGCCGTTCGCCCAGTTCTCGACAGGCCGCCAACTGAAATGCCAGGGATTCATCCGGCAGCACTCGGTTGCTCTTGTAGTCGGGATAAAGTGTGTGCCGATAACCGCTCCCCAGACTCTCATCATAAGCGGCCATCAGGTAACTAGGCCGGGTTTCACGGATAAAGTTAACCAGAAACCGCGCGTAACCATAAACCGCATTAAGTGGGTACCCGGCGTCGTTATACCATCGATCCGGCATTGAAAAGTAAGCGCGAAAAATATAGATGGATGCATCGATGCAATACAGACGACTCACCCCAGCTCCCCACGCAAACGCATCAGTTCTGGCGCCGGTGATGAGCGACCAAAAAATTGCTCCAAGGCGCGACAAAACTGGGCTGCGCGCGGCGGCAAGCCGCATTGATAGTACCGGCAGGCCTGCTGCCAAACAGCCAGCTCAAAGCCAAAAGGATCAACTGCCTCGCCGTTAAGGTTATCTATACTTACCCGGAAAGGTATTCCAATCGCCCTGCTGAAAGCCCATTCGATCGCCTGCGGCTTGACTTCGACCTGCTGAAATGCCCGCTGCTGCGCAGCATTTCGACCATCAGCAGCATACCAATATCCGAAATCCGGCAATTTCCGGCGAGCCTCCCCGGCGATACACCAATGCGCAACTTCATGCAGCGCACTTGCCGGAAAATTCTCGCGACTGAATATTTTTGCAGGTTCGCCATGTTGCGCCGGTTGGTAATAGGGCTCTTCTGCGCCGGGACACAGCACGGTATCCATAGACGCAAATTCGCCGTTAAACACCGCAACAATGGCCTGTAGCTGCTGCCTCTCCTCGACGGGGGCGGGGGTGCCATCAAACATTAAGCCGCAACCCGGTGTCGCCGTCCGCTATACCGTCACTAGGCAGTATCGGAGCCAGCTTGGATAGCCACGCACGATAGGATTCACTCAGTAACTCACCGGCGCTGAGCAAATGATTCAGGTAGTTCTCTTCAACGCTCAACGCGTCTTCTACAAATGCCCGGTTTGCCACGTAAACCCAGGCCCACGCGACGCCACCGGCGGTCACAGTGGGGAACAACTCTCGACTGTACCGCACTGGCGTTCCTTCAAAGGGGTCCATCACATGAATCTGGGCGTCGAGTGTATAGAGCACCCCTTCAACGGACCGCCCTGGTGCTGTGCGAATATTGGCGTAGGCAACGCCATGCTTGTTGTGTGCCCGCTTATTGAAACAGAGCTCAAATCCGCTGAGGATGGCAGGCTCATAATGGGCAAACTCCAGACCCCGCGCGCGCATCCGCGCCGGATTCATGTTTGAACCGTAAGCAAAGTAAAAATCGGGCATATCAGTCAACCGCCGCTCATAGACCAGCGCATTTTAACAAAATGCTTTGCGCGCCGGGGGAAATAGGTATACTGAAAGTGTCGCTGAAAGGCATTACTGTGAAACAGGGAGGCACCATGGCCCCACGTGAAGCAGCAACACCCTCGGCCAATGTGATTCAGTTCCCCGACATGAAAAAAGACAGGGAGCTACAGCGAATCACACGCATTGTCCCGGAGCATGACGGGCTGTGCATCCTTTATTCACACCATGCGCTTTCGCGGGAAAAACTGTTTGCCGGCAAGATCTTGTGCTGGGGCATTCAAGCCGATGGCGAAGTTGTTGCCCTCCTCCCCTGGCTAAGCGGAGTCGCTCGATGCCGGGATTTAACCGATCCGAATACCGGTTGCTTTGAAGGCTACTACGACCCCGCATCGGAAGCGATTTTCTCTGAACCGCCACCGCCCAAAGTCGCCGAGCTACAAACAGCGCAGCAACTCTACCAACACAAACAACCCACTTCTGGCGCGGCACTGCAGGAGCTCACAGATACCATAGGTAGCCACGCCGCATGCATTGTCGGACAGCATTTGGCACTGTTTGAAGTACGCACCTGGCAATTATTGGCTAGCGGCGAGTTCCAGGCCATGCTCGCCGACCCGAAAAAGCAAACCAGCACACCGATTTTACCGGGTGACCGCTGCCTCTACGCAGCCCAGACCCAGCCGGGCTTTCGCTACTTTTTTCAGTACCACATCGCCAACCAGATTAAAGCCGGCGACCCGATTGCAGTACGTGCCGTGGAGAGACTGCTCGAGTAACCAACGCGCCCTGACTAGTCTGCGCCTTTACGTACGCGGTAGATGTACTGGTCACCGCTTTCGGCCTGATAAAACAACTCGTGACCGAGAAAGCTGCAAAACTTTGGGATATCGCGGGTAGTAGCCGGGTCTGTTGCCAATATTTCAACCGTTTCGCCGGCCGCCATATCACGTATTTTGCTGTGCAGCATCATCACCGGCTCAGGACAGAAAAGACCGGACGTATCCAGCGTGGAATCGCAATCAGACATAGGGAGTGATCAAACTGTGGTTAAGGGCCGTCGCAAGCCGGTTTTCAATCTTTAGGAATAACGGACCAACTTTCCGATTCCGGCGAGAAAGCAATTACCGCACGTTTTTGCTCCAGCAGCCGACGCAGGTTCTCCACCTTCTCGCCGGTACTGAGCTCTTCCGCACCGTAGTCGGTACCGTCACGGGTCACCAACTCTTCCAGCAAACCCTGAAACGCATCTGGGCTCAGTTTCTGCCACGGTATTTCAACCATCTCTGAAGAATCAATCATTTATCGGCTTCTGAAACTTCAGCGTCATCCTATCGCTTTCGCCAATGGCGAGATATTTCATTTTGTCTTCTTCACCTAACCGTAGCGTCGGCGGCAAGGTCCACACGCCTTTAGGGTGGTTTGTATCGTCTAGCGGATTAGCATTGATTTCGGATCGTGCCACCAGTTGAAAACCCGCGTTTTCAGCCAACTCAATCACCGTGGCCTCAGTGACGTAACCACTTTCGATCATCCTCTCAAGGCTGGTGCCTGGCTTAGCACGATGTTCAACAACACCAAAAATGCCGCCAGGCTTCAAGGCTTCAAAGGACGATGCAAAGACGGCTTCTGCAGTACCCGACTTAAGCCAGTTGTGTACATTGCGGAAAGTCAGCACCCGGTCTGCGGTACCCGGCGAGATCATCCGGGTAAATGTCGGTGGCTGTAGTACTGACAACACCACTGCGTCGTAAACACGCGGCTGGTCGGCCAGCTTCTGCTTGTAGTTCTCCAGCGACTTGCGGAAATAAGGGACATCACTTGCAGGCGAAAAATGCGCCGCGTGCAGGGTACCGCACGTGCGCAATACCGGAGCGAGAACCTCCGTGTACCAGCCCGCACCCGGCCAGATTTCAACAACGGTCTGACACGGCTCAACCTCGAAGAACGCTAACGTCTCGACGGGGTGCCGGTATTCATCGCGCATGCGATTAGCATGGCTGCGATGCTCGGCCTGTTTCATGTCAGACCACTGGGGATTGGCTGGCTGAATACACGCGACCAGGCCGACCACCAAGGCGACAATGATACTTATCTGGATAACAGCTTTATTATTTTGGTATTGCGCTGTGCTATTCACGTAACAACTTCTCGACACTACTGATTTTGTCTCTCATCGACTGACCCCGGTCAATGCGGGTCCCAATCTTCAATGTACTGCTAATACGGGGCGCGCCCATTTCGTGAACACGCATATGGCATTGCTTGACCGCAGCCATTACCGCTTCCCATTCACCCTCGATGTTGGTGCCGTAGGCGTGCAGCGAATAGTCGAGATTTGCATCGGCAAGGATTCGCTGACATTCGGCTATATAGGGAGACAGAGACAAATCATCTCCGGTTCCCAGAGGGATAATGCAGAAGTCTACTATCACTCGCATGGTCGCTTCTCGGTGACAGGTCACAAAAGAGCTTACATATCAATTGCTAAACCTACTATACTGCCAGATAAAATCAAGTTACGGAGCTAATTGTGGGTCAGTCCGTCGTCTTTACCTTCATCGGCCGCGACCAGCCCGGCCTCGTTGAAAAACTTTCGACAACGGTCGCAGACTATGGTGGCAACTGGCTGGAAAGCCGAATGAGCCAATTGTCGGGCCAGTTTGCCGGGGTGGTGCGCGTTGCGGTCGCCCCCGAGCAGCAGGATGCCCTCTGCGGGGCGCTGACCGCGCTCGATTCCCACGGCCTCACGATAGTCTGTCAGGCAAGCGACACGGATAGTGCCACAGATTCGGGGTTGTTTCTCCATATAGTTGGCAATGATCGCCCAGGTATCGTCAGAGAGGTGTCCCGGGCATTGGCCTTACAGCAAATCAATGTGGTGGATATGCACACCGAGATTACCTCTGCACCCATGACTGGCGATCCCCTATTTGAAGCCAGTGCAGAGATTCAGGTGCCGGAACATGTAGCATTAGATGCCCTTGAGGATGCGTTGGAAGATATCAGCGACCAGCTCAGTGTTGAAATCGACCTTAAACGCCCCTGACCTGATTACATCACCTTAATGGCGTGAAACGCCGCAAATGCGTATAGTTGCGGCTTCCAAAAAATCGCGGCGTATCATCTGCTTACGTGGCGCGCAACGTCAGAAAAGCCATGCCAACCATCAAACAGCTACCCAAGGCACTACTGCCACTGATTGTCCTTGCAGCCGGCTACGCTGTATTCCAATATCAGGTGAGCAACCCACCGCAACTCCATAGAAAGCCGATAGAACCTCACTACCCAACCGTCGAAGTGGTGCATGTCAAACCGCAGCCTACGGAGGTAGAGGTTTATTCCCAAGGCACCGTGCGACCGCGCAGTGAAACGGCCCTAAAGCCAGAAGTATCCGGCAAAGTGGTCTGGATATCACCGCAACTGGTCAATGGCGGCATGTTCGACCAGGGCGAGCGCCTGCTGGTTATCGACGACACTGACTATCGCTCCGCCCTCGCCTCTTCCAAAACCGCGCTGGTCAGGGCTGAAGTTGAACATGACCATGCGCGCCGCGAATGGGAGCGCACCAACTCCCTATATAATCGCAAACTCGCCAGTGAAACCCAGCGCGACCAAGCGCGCCGCAGTTTTCGACTGGCCGAGGCAACACTGAACGAAGCCAAGATTCAACGTGAACAAGCCCAGGCCAATCTCGCCCGCACGGTTATCACTGCCCCGTTTGCCGGCCGGGTTCGCAAGGAGTCCGTTGACTTTGGGCAGTACCTCAGTCGCGGCGAGAACATCGCTACGCTCTACGCAACCGATTTCTATGAGGTACACCTCCCTATCGGTATAGAACTATTTGTCTATCTCGATATCCCGCCGGGCACCCAGGGCGTCTTGCCCCCGGATGGCACAGTGCCGGTTACTATCGCTGGCAATGTGGGCGACCGGGAATATTTTTGGGAGGGTCAGCTACAACGCACCGAAGGCGAGATAGATGCAGCCACCCGACTGGTTTACGGCGTGGTTACCGTCGAAAACCGCGTACAGCCAGGCCACGCTCCGTTGCTCGTCGGGATGTTTGTTAAAGCCTCTATACAGGGCAAGGTATTCGACAACGTGGTTACCCTGCCGCGCAGTGCTCTGCGCGACAATCACCGTGTGCTGGTAGTGGATGACGAATCTCGCCTGCAGTTTCGCAACGTCAACATTCTGCGCATACAGGGCGAAGAGGTGCTGATACAGAGCGGACTTAACGACGGCGAAACCGTGTGTGTATCACCATTGAGCATTGCCGTTGAGGGCATGCGGGTCAACACAAACCCCTACAAGGAAGTCTAGGACGTGCATACCCTCATACGCTGGTTTGTCCACAACCCGGTAGCTGCTAATTTGCTGATGTGGGTTTTGCTGATTGTTGGCGGCCTGACCCTGATGACAACCTATCGCGAGGAATTCCCCAACTTAGCCACCGACATGGTACGGGTCACGGTGCCCTACCTAGGCGCCTCGCCCGCCGAGATTGAGGAATCGGTTTGCATACGCGTTGAAGAAGCCATTGAAGGCACCCCCAACGTTAAAAAGGTTCTGACAACCGCGCAGGAAGGTGCTTGCGTGACCCGAGTGGAACTTGAAACCGGCATCGACAAGGGCAAGGTGGTCGACGATATAAAAAGTCGTGTTGACGGTATCGACTCATTTCCGGCAGACGCCGAAGAGCCTCAGGTCAAAGAAGAAGATATTCTCACCCACGTATTACACGTCGTCATTTCAGGTAACGCCGATGAGCGAAGCCTCAAGGAACTGGCCTATAAAATTCGCGACGATATGGTTGATTTGCCCGGGGTGTCGCAAGCGCAGGTCACCTATGTACGGCCCTATGAACTATCCATTGAAGTTTCTGAACACACGCTGCGCCGCTATGGCCTTACCCTGGAGCGTATCGCCAACGCCATTCGCGCCAGCTCGCTGGATCTGCCCGGCGGCACGGTCAAAACAGAAAGCGGAGAGGTGCTTCTGCGCACCAAAGCCCAGGCTTACAACAGCCGAGATTACGAAGAAATCATCATCCTGACCCGCGACGATGGCAGCGTGATCAAGCTTGGCGACATCGCCGAAGTGGTAGATGGGTTCAAAGACCAAGATCTGCGGGTGCGCTTTGATGGCCAACCGGCAGTGATGATTCAGGTCAAACGCATTGGCAAGGAGGATGTGATAAACCTTGCCGAAAACGTTAAGGAGTACCTTAAGCAGGCTGAAGCTGACTTGCCGGAAGGGATCGCCATGACGATCTGGAAGGATGAGTCTCAAGATCTGGTGGATCGCCTGGACCTGCTGCGCACCAATGCTACCTCCGGGCTATTATTGGTGGTTCTGATTCTCGCCCTGTTTCTCAAGCCCAACCTCGCCTTCTGGGTTGCGGTTGGCATCCCGGTTGCGCTGGCGGGCAGCATGGTGGTTTTCCCACTCGAGAATATCGCCATTTCAACCATGTCGGTGCTAGCCTTTATTCTGGTATTGGGCATCTTGGTCGACGATGCCGTGGTCGTGGCAGAACGCATCTACGCCCACCAGTTGAAAGGCCTGGGCCCCAAAGAAGCAGCGATCGCCGGCACCCAGGAAGTTTCAATCCCCGTTATTTTTGGCGTACTCACCAGCATTGTCGCCTTTATTCCCTTCCTCTACATACCCGCCACCATTGGTGAATGGTTTGCTGTCATGGGCATGGTGGTGATCGCGGCTTTGATATTCAGCATCATTGAATCACAGCTGATTCTCCCGGTGCACCTTTCCCACCGCATCCTGACCAACAGCAAAAACAAAAACCGCGAGTCCTGGCTACCCAGGCAATTACAGGCCTTTGCCGACAATGTCTATAAGCCGTTGCTGGTCTGGAGCCTGCAGTGGCGCTATCTGGTGCTGGCCTTTGGTATTGCCGCCGTAATCGCAGTCTCAGGCCTGATGGCCAGTGGCCGGTTGGTCATGCAGTTCTTCCCTAATATTGTCGGCGAAAGGCTTTACGTTACCCTGACTATGCCCGCGGGCACCGACAAAGGCACCATGCTGCGGCGGGTGCAGCAGATTGAGCATGCTGCGTTGCAACTGCAACGGGAGCTCGACGCCAACCTGGCGCCGGATGAGCCAAGCCGAGTCAAACATATCCTCTCCTCGATTGGCTCTCCACTGGTCAAAGGCTCGATCGGCAATGACAGCGCCGTCGGCGGGCACTTTTCCGAAGTTGCTCTGGAAATACTGAACCCGGACGACTACGGACTTGACCCACACGCCATCATTGCCCGCTGGCGCGAATTGACCGGCACAATACCTGGCGCGCTGGAACTTACCTTCACCGCATCGGCATTTTCCGTTGGTAAAGCGCTGGATATCCAATTGAGAGGAGAATCAGCCGACGAGCTTCAGCAGGGCGCGGCCAGACTCAAAAGCGCCCTTGCAGAACTTCCCGGGGTATTCGATATCACCGACACCTTTCGCCCAGGCAAACTGGAAATTCAACTGGCACTGAAACCCGAAGCACGCACACTTGGCCTGACCACTGCCACACTGGCCAATCAGGTCAGAGAGGCGTTTTACGGACTTGAAGTTCAGCGAATTCAGCGCGGCCCGGACGACGTTCGGGTAATGGTGCGCTTTCCTGAAAACGAACGCCGTTCACTGGGGGATGTTGAAACCATGATGATTCGCACCAGCTCTGGTGCGGAAGTGCCCTTTAACAGTGTTGCCGATGTTTCGACCGGGCGTGGCTACTCCACGATCCAAAGGGTCGACGGGAAACAGGTTGTTTCGGTCCAGGCGAACGTCGATCGCAGTGTATCCACACCTGAAGCCATCATTAAACATGCCACCGACAATGTACTACCCAACATCAGCCGCGAGTTTTCCGGCATCGAATTTGCTCTTGCCGGTGAGGCAGAAGAGCGTGCCAGCTCCATGGCCGGGCTTGGCAGAAATATTATTATCGCGCTGTTTGTGATGTATAGCCTGTTAGCCATACCGCTGAAATCCTACTTCCAACCCTTTGTTATTATGGGTGTTATCCCTTTTGGAGTCATCGGATCTCTGGTTGGCCACTACTTGCTTGGCCACCAACTAATCATCTGGTCCGTACTCGGTATTGTTGCCATGGCGGGGGTTGTCGTGAACTCGGGTCTGGTACTGGTCGATTATATTAACCAGCGCCGCAAGGAAGGCATGGACGTGGTTAGCGCCGCCACCGAAGCCGGTGTCGTCCGTTTCCGACCGATTATTCTCACCAGCCTGACGACCTTTGTAGGCCTGATCCCGCTCATTGCCAACCACAACATCTCAACCGAAATGTTTGTACCGCTGGCTATTTCGCTGGCCTTCGGGGTACTGATTGCGTCGGTTGTCAACCTGATCCTGGTACCCGCAAGCTACCTGATCCTGGAAGACGTGATCTGCCTGTTTAGTTCAAAAGAGCGCCAAAGGCTTGCGGACGAGGCCCGCGTCGACGAACTGACAACCTGATTCAGGCGGCGTTGCTGGCCTTGGCTCTGAACGCGGACGTTCGCGCCCGATTAACCCACTGCGCCATGGTGTTGGCTCGGACAAAGACCTCAGGCGGAGCCTGATAGAAATCGAGCGTTAAGCTGTGATCTGCTCGATCGTAATGAAACGGTTCGAGCCCACGCTGTTCAAACTCTGTCCGTGTTTCCGAATCCGCTTTTAGGTACAACTGGTTGTTAACAGAAATGGCGAACATGGCATTGTGTTCAAACAGCCCGACACCACCAAACATCAATCGCAATTGAACACGGTCAGCGCCGGGTATCCACTCGAGAACGCGTTCAGTAAACCCACGATCATCAAAGCCTTGCAGCATTAAATTCCCCCTCTTAATGCATGTAGCTATGGCTCTATGGAATCGCAAGTGCATCGCATGCTCAAGGAAACCTGTCTCACCCAAACTGTTAACCGGCCAACACTATGTTCAGAAAAATTCCCAAACCTGCTTGCAGCGAGCTGCCCGCATCAAGCCACGAGAGAAGAATGGCTCCGATACGCAGAGCGCAGCGCACGCTCTGACCAGACCAGCATTTCCGCCTGGCTTAAAAACACTTCTGCCGGTGCCTGAAAATAATCTAGTGAAAAGGAAACTCCGCCTTGCTTGTAAACATAGCGCGGTAGCCCTCGATGCTCAAAAAGAAACCGTGTTTCCTTGTCGGCGCGAAAATAGAGCCGCTCCTGGACAACGAGCGCAAACATCTCGCTTTCGCGAAACAAGCCGACACCTCCGAACAGTGGACGCTGCTCAACCACACCCAGCCCACCCATCTGCGCGACTACCCAGTCTGCAAAATTTGTTGGCATGTCCCTGTCCCCGTGATGAGTTGTTTGAGTCAGGCGCTATAGCAAATGATCAGACTGTTTCACTCAAGGGAATATTTACAGGCACGCACTATCGCAGTGCATTTCATCGTCGCAATGTGCGGCGCTTCACCTAACGCCTCGCCTCGGGTGGCTTGATGACGTACCATATATGAAATAGTTACGATGGTGAGCCCGCCATTGCCCCCAACCTCAATGACATTCCCGAGTCTTCAACATCGCCAGGCGCTGGCGCTGATAAGCCGCGCATCTTTGGTCCTTTTCTGCTGGATAGTTCTGACGCTCAACGGCAACACAGCCGCCGCCAATGACTATACGCTGATCGACTCATACCCACACTATAGTGGAGGCTTTACCCAGGGCCTGCTGATTCACGAAAAAATGCTCTACGAAAGCAGTGGTCTGTATGGGCGCTCTTTTCTGATTTACGGCGATTTGCGAGGCGGCCACCGACAACTGGCTTTGCCCGCCGACTATTTTGCCGAGGGCGTCACAATACTGAATAAAGCGCTCTACCTACTCACTTGGAAAAAGGGCGAAGCGCTGGTATTTGACCCCTACACGCTCGAATACCGAAAGAGATTCCACTACACCGGCGAAGGCTGGGGGCTCACCGACAACGGCACCCACCTCATCATGAGTGACGGCAGTGACACCTTGCGCTTTCTGAATCCCGACACCTTTGAGCCGGAGCGCACATTGAGGGTCCGTCAGGCGGGAAAACCGGTTCACCACCTCAACGAACTGGAATGGCACCAAGGTATGATTCTCGCCAACCGCTGGCAGACCAATCACATTCTGGTAATCGATGAGCCCAGTGGCGAGGTAGTCAAAACCATTGATCTTACGTCACTTTACCCTCCTTCCCTGCGCCGAAAAGGCGTTGATGTGATGAACGGTATTGCCTACGACTCAAGTGACGACACCTGGCTGATTACCGGCAAACACTGGCCAAGAATTTATCGCGTCAAACTGATGCTGTCGGACCACACCCGAACCCCCGCGCCAAGCCCCGTCAGTGTTAGCCAGCCACACTAATTTCTTATAAGCTGTGCCACGTCGCACTACGATACCATTTCAGGAGATCTGACCTTAATGCCACAGGCTGCCGCTGCCCACCCCGCCTTCACCCTGCAACGAACCCATGCCATTGCTGCGCTCAATCTCAGCATTGAGGAATATCGGCACAAAGTTACCGGCGCCATGCACTACCATCTTGCGGCAGACAACCCGGAAAATGTCTTTATGGTGGCCCTGCGCACGGTACCGGAAGATTCAACCGGCGTAGCGCATATACTTGAACACACAGCACTGTGTGGCAGCCGCCGCTTTCCGGTACGCGACCCGTTTTTCATGATGATCCGGCGCTCACTCAACACCTTCATGAACGCGTTGACCAGCTCCGATTGGACCGCCTATCCCTTTGCCAGCCAAAATCGCAAAGACTTTCAGAACCTCCTTGAGGTCTACTTGGATGCGGTATTTTTCTCACGCCTTGATCCTCTCGATTTTGCCCAGGAGGGCCACCGCCTGGAGTTTGAAGAGAGCAACAACCCTGACAGTAACCTGGTGTTCAAAGGTGTTGTCTACAACGAGATGAAAGGCGCCATGAGCTCTGTGCCCAGCCAGTTGTGGCAGGCTGTGTGCAAGCATCTATTTCCTACCGTCACATACCATCACAACAGCGGTGGTGAGCCTGAAAATATACCCGACCTGACCTATGATCAACTGCGAGACTTTTATCGCACCCATTATCACCCAAGCAACGCTATTTTTATGACCTTTGGCGACATTCCCGCAGCGGAACACCAAGCCAATTTTGAGTCGCTTGCACTTAACGAATTTACACCACTGGATCGCGAAATCAGCGTACCCGACGAGCAGCGCTACAGCGCACCGCAGCGCGTACGCGAAAGCTACCCTTACACACCTGAGAACGACGCTTCTGAAGCTGACAACAAACACCATGTGGTGATTGGCTGGCTACTCGGCGCCTCTACCGATCTAGAATCTGTATTTGAAGCCCAGCTACTGAACAATGTCTTGCTGGACAATAGCGCCTCGCCGTTACTGCATGCGCTGGAAACCAGCAAACTCGGCAATTCGCCATCGCCTCTGTGCGGGCTAGAAGATTCCATGAAAGAGCTGGTCTTCGTATGCGGACTAGAAGGTTGCCGTGAAGATGCCGTCAGTGCCGTAGAGCATCTGGTGGAGTCAACACTGGAGGCAGTTGCGCGCGACGGCGTACCTTTTGAACAACTCGAAGCCATGCTTAACCAGCTTGAACTGCAGCAACGGGAAATTTCAGGCGACAGCTATCCCTATGGCCTACAGCTGCTACTGACCGCGCTGAGCAGTGCCACTCATCGGGGTGACCCCATCGCCCTGCTCGATATGGAACCCGCTATCGCTGCTGTGCGTAAAAAAATCAAAGACCCGGATTACATCAAAACGTTGACGCGTCGTTTTTTATTGGATAATCCGCACCGGGTTACGCTGCATATGGCACCAGACACCAACCTGGGAGATCAGCGTCTGGCGGAAGAAAAAGCGCGCCTGGCTGCGATAAAAGACTCCCTCGATGCCGACGCCCGGCAGGCGATTATTGATCAGGCCGCCGCGCTGAATGAGCGCCAACAATCGGTCGAAGACGAATCCATTCTACCCAAGGTAGGGCTCGACGATATCGCCGATGCACCGGATGACATTCCTTTCGAATCTACAACGACCGCGCAATTGCCTACCACACGCTACAACCGAGGTACCAACGGGCTTGTTTATCAGCAACTGGTCAGTCGCGTGCCCCAGTTACCCGACAACCTGCTGCCACTGCTACCCTACTACACCTCTGCGCTGACCGAAGTTGGCATAGGCAACCTCGATTATCGCCAAACGCAGGCCCAACAGGCGGCCGTTTGTGGCGCAATCAATGCGTCTAACACCTTCCGCTCGGACATCCACGATATCCAGGGCATCCTCGGTTACTCGGTACTGAGCAGCAAAGCCTTACAGCGCTTCCACTCTGAGCAATCGCAACTGATGCGCGATACATTTGATAGCGCTCGCTTCGACGAACTAGATCGCCTCGGTGAGCTGCTGGCACAGCAGCGTGCCCATGCCGAAAACAGCATCACCGGCAACGGCCATGCCTATGCGATGCAAGCCGCCAGCAGCGGCCTGTGTGCGCTGGCCAACCTAAACCACAGGTTATCTGGACTGGCTGGCTTGCAGGCCTTGAAACGCCGTCACGATGCCCTGCAAGAACCTCAGGCGCTCAAGGACTATGCCGATCAACTCCAACAGATTCATAGCCACTTTCAAGCGGCAGAAAAACAACTGCTGGTTATCGCCGAAGAAGAAGTCCAGCAAAGCATCCAGCAGGCCAATCAGACCATCTGGCAAGACTGCTCCAACGGAAGTACGTCGCCGCTAACATTGCCAGGCCAACACACAGCGGTGCAGCAATGCTGGGTCACTGCAGCGGATGTCAATTTCTGCGCCAAAGCTTATGCCACGGTGCCACTGACGCATCCCGATGCTGCCGCACTCACTGTGCTTGGCGGCTTCCTGCGCAACGGTTTTCTGCATCGCGCCATTCGCGAGCAAGGCGGAGCCTATGGAGGTGGTGCATCGCAAGATTCCACCATCGCCGCGTTCCGCTTTTATTCCTACCGCGACCCGCGCACGCTCGGCACCCTGGACGACTTTGATCGATCAATCGACTGGCTGATGGAAAATCAACACACCGCAGAGCAACTCGAACAGGCCATACTGGGGGTAATTAGCAGCCTCGACAAACCGGGCTCACCCGCTGGCGAAGCAAAACGGGATTTCCAGAACCGGCTGTTCGGGCGCACCAAGGAAATGCGCGACACTTATCGTCATCGCCTCGTCGAGGTTACGATCGAAGACCTGAAACGAGTGGCCAGCACCTACCTAACGCCAGATAAAGCCAGCGTTGCGGTGTTGACCAATCAGAATCGATTTGATCAGGACAAGAGCTTTTACGAAAAAAGCGGCGCAGAGATATTCAAGATCTGACACCGCCCGTCGACTTGCGATAGAGGCTGCCTTCCCAGCGGCCTCTGCCTGCTCAACCTTATTCCGGCTTACTCCCATTGCGATGAGTCTCCCGGTGCTCGCGTCTGGCGTCGTTGCCATATCTCTAGCCCAGGGCAATGAGGGCCAATAACATTACGTGACCATGGCAGCGGCGTACCGCAGGACATGCTGCACAAAATATTCCTGCCTTTTTTCCGAGTCGACGAGTCCCGACAACGCGCCAGCGGTGGACACGGACTGGACCTGGCCATCAGTAAGCGTATTGTCGAAAGCCACAACGGTCGAATCACTGCCAGTAATGCACAACCAGGCTTGACCGTCTCAATTACGCTGCCAGCGTCCTTGCGTGTGGAGCCACCACGCGAAATGTAATTCTAGTCTGCTGGCGAGCCCAGGGCTCAGATTTTCCGGTCTTGCCAATAGCGCTCACGCAACGCTTTGCGATAGACCTTCCCGGCCTCACTGCGTGGCAACGCCTCCAGATACTCCACTGAGCGCGGCACCTTCTGGCGGGCAAGCGCTGCTTCGCAATGCTCTATCAGTTCTGCCGACAGTGCATCAGTACCCGTATACCCAGCTTGCAGCTGGACAAGGGCCTTTACTTCCTCACCCCACTCCGGGTGCGGCACACCGACGCAGGCGGCATCTGCAACAGCTCGATGCCGAACCAACACATCGTCAATTTCCTGAGGATAAATATTCACGCCACCACTGATAATGGTTTCTGCACTGCGGCCGGTTAAGAACAGATACCCGTCCTCATCGAGGTAA
This sequence comes from Litorivivens sp., assembly GCF_041625495.1. Classification (GTDB taxonomy): domain Bacteria; phylum Pseudomonadota; class Gammaproteobacteria; order Pseudomonadales; family Spongiibacteraceae; genus Litorivivens. The sequence continues at coordinate 20,665 of NZ_JBFJTH010000048.1, forward strand.
CCGATATCACCGGCCGTATAATAGCCGTCGCGTTGCGCAGCAGCAGTTTTGTCCGGCGCTTTGTAGTACTCGAATTGGCTGTCTTTAGGGTTGAGCACCCAGATCTGTCCTTCTTCCCCCGCTGCCAATCGATTGCCTTCATCATCCAGGATTATCATCTGCTCTGGCGCCGGCTTACCCACCGTGCCTGGCTTGGCTAACCATTCCTGCGGACTAACAAAGGTGCCTGGCCCTTCGGTACCGGCAAACAACTCCCAGATGATAGGACCAAACCAATCCATCATCGCCTGCTTGGTAGATCGCGCACAGGGGGCGGCACCGTGAATCACAAATTTCAGAGACGACAGGTCATAACCTTGCCGGACTGACTCGGGCAGTTGCAGCAGTTTGTTGAACATCGTTGGCACAAAGAAACAGTGTGTCACTTGATGAGTTTCAATCAAGGCGAGATTTGCTTCCGCGTCCCATTTATCCATCATCACAATTCCGACACCGGCTGTCAGCGGTGTTTGCATGCACAGGTTAAAGGGCCCCGCGTGATAAAGCGGCCCAGTTACCAGACTGCAGTCTTTTCCCTCATCTGGGGCAAATTGAAATACTGCTGTCATCAGCTGCTGCATTTCGGCCGCTTTTGTCGGGTCAGCCTGTTTTCGCAATACCCCCTTGGGTTTGCCCGTCGTGCCCGAGGTATATTGCATAACGGAGCCGCGAATGGGCTGGGTGATGTCATCGCCTGACAAATCGATGCCGGCAGCGTCCCAAGACTCAAAACCGACCAATTCTCCGCCAATCGCCACCTTGATTTTCAACTGCTGGTTCCCGGCGACGGCAAGTTGCGCAGCGCTGCCGACCCGGATGTCGGCAAACAGCGCTTTGGCTTCACAATCGCTAACAATATAAGCAATCTCATCAGCTTTAAGGTGCCAGTTAACCGGAGTTAAACGCAGGCCAAGCCGGTGCGCAGCCATCACGACTTCGACAAATTCTGGACGGTTACCGCACAACAAGGCGATCGGGTCTCCCCGCTCTACACCGGCCTGCAACAGTAATCGCGCTAGCTGATTCGCACGATAATTAAGCTGGTAGAAACTACGCTCTCCATGCTCAGAAAGAATGGCGCGCCGCTGCGGATCACGACGGGCAATGGCAGATATCTCCATACCTACTGGGGCACACGCACAAGCTTCTTCAAAAATCGAGGGCATCGACAACTCTCTTTGAGGTTTATTTTAAGGTTTAGTGTTGTGAATGAGTGCAGCCTACCAGCCCAGCAGCAAGCCTTCCTTACGATTCAGTAAGACACAATGGGCCAGCGTTTCGCAAAATCAGTCCAGCACATCGCGTATCTGCTCAGTACTGAAACCGCGGTACATCAGGAATCTCTGTCGTTTTGCTTTTTCGCTTAAATCTGCCGGTTCCGCGTCGCCAAATTTCCGCTTTGCAACCCGCTCAAGCAGAGCATACCAATCAACCTCACAGGCGGCTTCGGCCTCTGTGATCAATTGATCACTGACGCCCCGCTGGCGCATTTCCTGGCGTATTCTCAGCTGGCCATAGCCACGCTCACTGCGCTGACGCAAATACGCTTCGGCAAAGCGCCGATCCGACTGCAAGCCCTCGTCTGCAAGCGTGTCCACGGTAGCTGCAACCACATCCGGCACAAAGCGGCGCTCAAGCTTGCTGACCAGCTCACGTCGACTGTGCTCACGTCGGGCTAACAGGTCCATCGCGGCGATTCGCGCCTCACGCTGACACTGCTTTTTGGGATCTTCAGCTCCTGACATACGTTTTTTACAACCAAACCTTCGGTAATTACTTATTTCTCATTATGTACCACAGCGTGACAATTAAACGCGGCGGAAGTGTTTGTGCACCGCCCACCAAGTCCGCTAACGGAGAGTACGCATATGTACAGTTGCATTAAAGAAAAGTTTGCCCGATTTGCCACCAGCGAAGAAGGCGCCAGCGCAATAGAGTACGGCCTGATTGCCGGTTTGATCGGAGCACTGATTATTGTAGCAGTAACCGGTATCGGCGGCAGTGTATCTACCTTCTTCACCGATATCTGTACTAGCCTGGGTGGTTGCGCCTAACGCGCTAACCACACGCTGGAGGCCAGTATGGAAGGCGCTCTTTTCCCCCTGTCACAGGCTATAGCCGCTGCGATTCTCGCGATTATTGCCTGGCAGGACTGGACCCAGCGACGAATTCCCAACTGGGCTGTCGGAGTTCTTCTGGCCAGTGCCCTCGTGCGCTGGCTAGTGGGAGATCCAAGCAGCAATGAGCTGATGTTCAATCTGCTCATTGTGGCAGCCATATCTGTTCCAGGGATGGCGTCAGCAACGCTGGGCGCTGGCGACGTGAAGCTGTTATTTGCCCTGGCCCCGCTGTGGACAACCGATACGCTGGTGC
>NZ_JBFJTH010000049.1:0-22912 GCF_041625495.1 Litorivivens sp.
ATTCCTGCCGGCTTTATGGAAAATGGTGAAACCCTGCGTGAAGCCGTGTCACGCGAACTGCGCGAAGAAACCTGTGTGCACATTCCGCCAGAAAACTTCAGCCCTTACATGATCGGCTCCATCAGTTTTATCAGCGAGGTTTACATCGGGCTACACGCCAGCGTGGACACTACGGCTTGTGCCTGCGGCGAAGAGGCCCTCGACGTCGGCTTTTTCAGAGAAGACGAAATCGACTGGGCCGAGGTTGCCTACCCCAGCGCCAACGACGCCGTTAAAACCGCCTACCGCGAAGCCAGGGAAAATCGCTTTGGCATCTACCACGGCGATTTTACCGACATGATTGACCGCCTCGACCTGGTTCTCCCACCGCCAACGTAAACCTGTAACGGCACTGAAAAAGCGCTTGTATCCCCTTGTTACTGTGCCCAAAATAGCCCCAAGACACAGGGGAAACCATGGCCGACGACACCTCCTATATCAAGTGGTTCCGCAATTCCGCACCCTACATCAATGCGCATCGCGGCAAAACGTTCGTGCTGATGATCAGCGGCGAGGCGATCGAACACCCGAACTTTGACAATATCATCCACGATATCGCCCTGCTCAACAGCCTGGGGGTAAACCTGGTGCTGGTACACGGTGCCCGTCCGCAGATTGAATCGCGGGTGCAGCAGCAAGGTATCGACAGCCGCTTTCATCAGGACCTGCGCATCACCGATGCCGGTACGCTGGCGTGTGTATGCGATGCGGCCGGCTCCGTGCGGGCGCATATTGAAGCCCTGCTGTCGATGGGCGTTGCCAATTCGCCCATGCACGGCGCCGCGATACGGGTGGTATCGGGCAACTATGTGACCGCCAAACCTTTTGGGGTGATAGACGGGGTCGATCTGGAGCACACCGGTCAGGTGCGCCGGGTAGACGCAGACGCCATCCACCGTCAGCTGGCCCAGGACAACGTGGTGCTTATTTCACCGTTGGGGTACTCCCCCACCGGAGAAATTTTCAATATTGCCCTGGAAGATATCGTGGTTGAGACCGCCGCAGCGATTAAGGCCGACAAACTGATTGTCTTTGATGAACTGCCCGGCGTGATCTGCGAGGGAGACCTGATCCGAGAATGCGAGCTCAGCGAGGCCCGCGATCTGCTGCCCACGGCAGAAAACGACTACGCCTTACTGACGGTGATCCGCGCGGCAGAACGCGGCATTCCACGCTGCCACCTGATTGGCTTCGCCGAAGATGGCGCGCTGCTGGAAGAATTGTACACCCGCGATGGGGCCGGCACGCTGGTCTCCAATGACCACTACGAAGAACTGGCCACCGCCACGATCGATGACGTGGGCGGCATCCTGGAAATCATTGCACCGTTGGAACACAGTGGCGTACTGGTCAAGCGTTCTCGCGAAGTGCTGGAAACCGAGATCCACTGCTTTCGGGTCATCCGTCGCGACGGCGTAGTGATCGCCTGCGCCGCGCTATACCCCTACCCCGAACAAGCCACGGGCGAGGTTGCCTGCGTGGCCACGCACCCAGACTACCGTCGCAGTGATCGCGGCGAACGCCTGCTGCGCTCGCTGGAAAAATACGCGCGCCAGCAGCGCTTGCAGTCGGTGTTTGTGCTTACCACGCAAACGGCACACTGGTTTCAGGAGCAGGGTTTCGCGCCCAGCAGTATTGAAGCGCTGCCGCCCGGCAAGCAGCAGCTCTACAATTTTCAACGCAACTCCAAGGTGTTTGTAAAACAGCTCTGATGCGCATCCCAAGAATTTACACTGATCAGGCGCTCAACCCAGGCACAGAAATCACTTTGGAGGAAAGCTCCTCCCGCCATCTGTGCGCCGTGTTACGCCTGCAGGCGGGTGACGCCCTCACCCTGTTTAATGGCGATGGCTGCAGCTATCAGGCGTCCATTCGGCAGCCCGACAAAAAGAAAGCGTCGGTTGCAATTGGCGAGTGCAGCACACAGGACCCTCGCTCCCCACTGAGCATTCACCTCGGTATCGCCCTGTCCAAAGGCGATCGCTTTGAATGGGTTCTGCAGAAAGCCACCGAGCTAGGCGCAGCCCGAATAACCCCGTTGTATACCCAGCGCGTCGATTTAAAACTCAATCGCGAACGAACCGAAAAAAAACAGCGCCACTGGCAGCAGATCATCGCCAGCGCCTGCGAGCAATGCGGCCGCAATAGCCTGCCGTACCTAGATTCACCCGCCCAGCTGCCAGACTGGCTCAACAATGTGCAAGCTGACCAGAAATGGGTGCTTTCGCCCGCCCATCACGACGATTTCAACACAGCGTCGACACCCGCGTCGGCGGCGCTGCTGATTGGCCCCGAGGGTGGGCTAGACGATAGCGAAGTGGAGCTGGCGCTGCGCTCGGGCTTTAAAGCCCTACAGCTTGGGCCACGGGTACTGCGCACGGAGACTGCGCCGATTGCTGCAATCAGTATCTTGCAGTATCGGTGGGGAGATCTGGGGTAACTGTTGGTTTGCTAAAGCTAACGGGCAATGTAAGTTGCCCGCTGGAAAGCATGGCGGCTCATCGAGCTGCAGTCGAACCCCGCTGCACTGCTAATCACTGAATGGCTGACTGGTTGATGCCTGCAAACGGCCCCTATTGATTCATCAAAACTCGGCAAATTTGAGCCTCTATCACCACCAGATCGGGGATAACCGCCGCCTCTCCCGCCAACAGCACCTGAGATGATTCAACATGTCCGGGCACAGCGGTGTCGTCCCGGGCAACATCCTCTTCCAGTATCCGCGCTTGGCGCGGCATGCCGCTGCAGCGAATACCGTAGAACGGAAGTTCTTCTCGACCACCGATACCGTTAAGGATGGCGACATGCCCCTTGTCCTCAACCAGATCATCCGCATCACCGTTTAGGCGTTCAAAGGAGATCAATGGCACCTTCTGCCCGCGCCAGTCAATCAATCCCAACATCCAGGGCGGTGCCGACGCCAGCGGCTGTACGGTAGAGATGACAACAAATTCGGCTACATTAACGTTGGGCACAAGCAACTGTTTTTGTTGCGAAGGCAGCATCAGTACGGGTACCGAATCCGTGAACTGAATTTTTCTTAGCGTCTGTTCCATGATTTAGCCTCTTATGACTTGGCTGCATTTCTGAGCCGGGACGCCAGCGTGGCCGCAAGCTCTCGCGGTGTACCACTAACGCCCACGACACCCGTGCGGTTTGCCGCCTCGGGCATGGTGGCAATGAGACAGCTCTCAGGCGACTGGCTCCACACTTGGCCACCCACACGGTTGACCAGTACCGCCGCACGCTCACCGTCGTTGCAGGTGCCACTGAATACAATCAGTCCCAGCCGCTCGCGATACAGGCGCGCCAGATCGGCGGCGACTTCGTCAATTCCCGGTCTGAACTTTCCCAGCCAAGGTTTACTCGCCGGGATGACGCGCTGAAAAGGCAGAAACCGGGGGCGCTTTTCCGGCGCGACAATCAGTATCCTACCGACACCCAGACGCGTTTCGCCATCAAATTTGAAAGCCTCGAAAGGCGTCTGTCGATTCAGGTGTGTCACCAGCGCCTGATCAAAGGCCTCCTCTATATGCTGCACGTAGACAAAGGCCACTGGCAAATCGCCAGGCAAAGCCGCCAGAAACTCAGTCACCGCCTCCGGCCCGCCCAGTGAGGCGGCCAGCAGCCAGATCTGTTGCGGTGGCAGGATGACCGGCGGGCTGAGTGTAGGCAGCAGCGTGGCATTGAGCTTGGTCATCAACTGATTCAGCCAGCGCGTGTGTGCGTCGCGATCTTCCGGCCATTCGTTAAGCACCAGCGTCGGCGCTGACGATACGCTGCCGATATAATCCAGCGCACGTTCCACCTGTCGCTCCGGCAACAAAATCAGCCAGGCTTGCGGCGCTTCTTCCAGCGATGGATAGAGGATTTCCAGGTGCGGCGCATCACAGCTCAGCAACACGTAGTGGGCGGCTTTCACCAGCTGATTTTCCAGCCACTGTCGCCGCCGGACATCATCAACCACCAAGGCAAGTTGGGACATGTTCTAACCTGCCATTAACAAGAGATCAGGACTCTACCGCCTCATCGGACACTTCCGATATCGCCTGAAGCAGTGTGATTTCCTGGTATGGCTTACCCAGATACTTATTGACGCCCAGGTTATATGCCCGCTCACGGTGTTTGTCACCAGTACGTGAGGTAATCATGATGATCGGGATATCCTGCAACCGGCTGGTATGGCGCACCCGGCTGGCAACTTCAAATCCGTCCATTCGCGGCATTTCGATATCCAGCAGCATGACGTCCGGCAGCTGCTCACAGGTCTGCAGCTGAGTTACCGCATCAACACCGTCTTTCGCCAGCATGACGTCAAAACCTTGCCGCTCCAACAGCCGCGAAGTCACTTTGCGAACCGTAACCGAGTCATCAACCACCATTACCAGACGATTGCGCTGCTCTATACGCTGCGCACTTTGCTCCAACGCAAGGTCGCGGCCTCGCTGGAGCTCTGAACGCACCAGTGCCGGTATATCAACAATAACAACCACACTGCCGTCGCCAAGTACCGTCGCGCCGGACAGGCCGTGCACATGACTGAACTGCGGCCCCAGTGCTTTTACAACAATCTCGCGTGAACCCAGAATGCTGTCTATCTGCACGGCTGTCGGCCGGTCGGTACCACGCGCCAGCAACACCGGTCGCGGTTCGGTCTGACCTTCCAGGTGGGGAGACAGGCTGGTGCGCAACAGAGTACCCAGGTAATTCAGCGAGTAACTCTGATTGGCGTATTCAAACGGCGGCGCATCCGGCTGATAGTAAACTTCCAGTTCATAGGGGCTCACCCGCACCACACCTTCAACGGTGTTGATAGGAATCGCAAAAATGTCGCCCCCTATACTAACCATCAGTGCGCGGTTAACCGATACCGTAAAGGGCAACCGTATTGTGAAACGCGTTCCCTTACCGCGTGTTGAATCGACCGCAATACTACCGCCGAGTTGCTTTATCTCGCTGTAGACCACGTCCATGCCGACGCCGCGACCGGAGATCTGGGTAACTTCGCTGGCGGTGGAGAAACCCGCTTCAAACAAGAAATCGGCCAGACGCTCCTGAGAAACCTGCTCACCCTCCTCCAGCAGCCCCATGGCTATCGCTTTTTTGCGGACGGCGTCGAAATCGATGCCGGCGCCGTCATCGCTGAGCACTATCAGCACATCGCCGCCTTCACGGCCAAAACGCATACTGATATTGCCGACCGGAGCTTTATCCGCAGCACGGCGCGCTTCCGCCGATTCAATACCATGGTCTACCGCATTACGCAGCATATGCTCCAGCGGCGGAATAATCCGCTCCAGCACCGTTCGGTCCAATTCGCCTTCCGCGTTATAGACCTTGAACTCCACTCGCTTGCCAAGCTCCAGACTGATCTGCCTGACAATACGGCGAAGGCGCGGCACCATGCGGGTAAAGTGAACCATGCGCGAGCGCATGAGGCCTTCTTGCAGTTCAGTATTGATTCGCCCCTGTTGAATCAACAGGGTTTCCATATCCCGGGTGCGCTCGCCCAACGTCTGACGTATATCGATCAGATCCGAGGACGATTCCATCAGCGAGCGCGATAGCTGCTGCAACTGGGAATAGCGGTCAAACTCCAGGGGGTCGAACCCTTCCTGTTCAGACCCCACCTGCTCCTGACGGAACAGAATCTGGGCCTCGGTTTCAATGTCGAGTCGCCGCACCTGTTCCTGCAGGCGCTCAACGGTCATCGACATCTCATCCAGCGATGCGGTCAGCTCCGAGACCTGTTCTTCTGCTCGGCCGCGCGATATCGACGTTTCACCAGCAAGGTTAACCAGGTTTTCCATCAGCTGGGCGGAGACCTTGATCATCTCCTGCGGCATCTGCGAATCGGCACTCGCAGGTCGCTCTACAGCGTCACCTGACGTCGGAACAAGGGCGCCGGGCTGCGGTGCATCGCTGAGCTCGCTTTTTGCGGCCACAGCGGGCAGCAGAGGCTCACTCACCCATTTGCGGTTGCCGCTGCGAACGGCGGTCAAACCTTCGTTGATGCGATCCTGATAGGCCAGCATTTGCGACAGAAAATCATCGTCCCGACGATCGGTCTGTTCAATGTAGGCTTCAAATTCGTGACACAGGTCGCCAAGCCCGGACAGCCCAGCCAGTCGGGCACCTCCCTTAAAGGTATGGAGGTGACGCTGCAACAGTTCCAGGTGTTCTGCATTACTGCGATCACCGGTCCAGTATTGGAGGGCATCGTCGATTGCTTCCACCAGATCGTCGGCTTCCTCCAGGAAGATTTCGACCACCTCGCTGTCGGCATCGCTTTGCTGCTCTACCAGCGCCGGTGTCTCCTCTGGCGGCTCTGCCAGCACAATCGGTTCACTCAGCAGCGGGGGTTCAATGACCGCTGCAGGTGTCTCAGCGGAGAAAGTCTCGCCGCGTTTAATCGCCTCAACACCAGTGACCAGCGCATCCTGGAATACGTGCAGACGCGGCAGAAACTGGTCACTGTTGGATTCACCACTGGCTATCGCTGACTCGACAAAGCTTTCAAACTCATGGGTATAGGCGCCCAGCTTTGTCAGCCCAGCCATGCGCGCACCACCTTTGATGGTGTGCAGGTGACGCAATAGGTTGTTGAGATCACTCTGGCTGCCATCGCTGTCGGACCAGGCATTGATGGCTTCGTCGACACCTTCCAGCAGCTCGTCGGCTTCCTCGAGGAAAATTGCAGTCACTTCCGGGTCGGCTTCTTCGTCCTCAACGGCCGACGCTTCCAACGTGATGTTTTCTGGCTCTGGCTCTGAGAACGTCTCGATCGCAATCTCAGGCGTGGGCTCCGGTGGCACCGTAATGTCTATCTCTTCGACATCCGCTGTTTCATCCGCATCCCATCCCTGCGCGACATCGTTGAGCGCGGTGCGGTAATCAAACTCTCGTAACTGCGCCACCAGGGCATCATTGATGTCGGGCTTCTGTTCCGCGGCCAATTGGTTCAGCATGGCATCGAGGGAATCGGTTGCGCGACGGCACAGATCAACAGCCTCTTCAGGAACCGGGTTTACTGCATCCTGCATAATGACCTGAAGTGCGCCGGCCAGCTCCGCAATCGCATCGAGACTACGGATACTTTCTGCCCGCTTGGAGATATGGCCTGCGGTTTCCGACAGCCGGTGCAGACTCTGGGCATCGGCATAATGCTCCAGGGTATGGGCCATGGCGGCCAGGGTGTCACCCGTGCTCACCATAAAGGCGTCGAGTTCACCCGGTGCAATTCTATCTTCTTCCCGAGCATCAGCTGCCGATTGAGCGTTCATCAACAAGCGGCGGTGCAGGGAGTCGATGCGCCCGAGCAACACGTCACTTTTTGCAACCTGGACGCCTTCGCCGGCCGCAATTCTGTCAATGGCGGCCCCTATCGCATTCACGGCATCGCGCAACAGCATCAAGGCGTCAACGTCGGCCATCGCACGCAATGCCCGCATTTCCTTAACAAACCGCTCCAAAGGCGATACAACGGTGGCAACCTCCACCATTTCAGCCATATTGGCCGCGCCTTTCAGGGTGTGCAGGGACCGCTGCATAGCATCGGGTAATTCAATGGGGGCTTCGGCCCGGCTCAGAAAATTTTCGACGACCTGTAGGTGAATACGCGCCTCGGCAACAAAGATTTCCGACAGCGCGTCGTCCGTTTCGTCCCCTGGTGGCTCGGGCACTGCGGCCACCTGTGCCGAGGAATCGTCTCCGGTTTGCGCGTCTTGTGCCTCCGACTGCGCACCCACATCGCGCTGCAGTGCCGATAGATCGGGCGATGCCTCTTCAGCCAGTGCGTCAGCTTGCGCCGCAATCGCTCGCGCCTCTTCCACCTTGTCATGGCGTCGAGCTTTGAATCCTGCAATAAGCGACGGCAGCAGTGCCAGTGATTGGTCAATCACATCAAGGCGCTGTGCATCCAGCCTGAAACGGCCCTCAACCACACGGTTGAGCATGTTTTCAATCGACCAGGCCAACTCACCAATTTGCAAGGCATTAACCATGCGGCCGCTGCCTTTCAGGGTATGAAATCCACGACGCACTTCGCCCAGCGCGTTTTCATCGGAGGGTGCCGTGCTCAGTGTTGGCCGGTGCTCATTGATGGTGTCGAGCACTTCATCGGCTTCTTCGATAAAGATTTCGACCAGTTCTTCGTCAACAGCATCATCGCCGTCATCAGCCTCAACCGAAGTTTCGGTTGGCGCTGCAGAGGTCGCTGCAACGGTAACGGGCTCCGCTGGCGCTGCCTGTACCGACGAGACTTCGGTGCGATCGTTATCGTCGTCCAATAATTGAGCAGGCATATCGGTGGGATAGCCCAGCTGCTCTATGCAGCGCTCGGCAACTGACAAGATATCATCGTCGACGCCGCCAAAATCACTGGCGCAACGCTCCAGATAGTAATCCACCGCCGTGAGAGAATCGGCCAAGGCATCGAGGGTTTGCCAGTCTGGCGTGTGGGGGTCATCGAGCAACTGCTCGCTGACAAAGCGTCGACAACTTTGCAGCACATCGGCGGCACGCCCCAGCTCCGCCAACAACAGGCTGCCGGAAATACTGGTCAATAATTCCGGTAACTCTTTGAGATAGTCAGTGTTCCACTGGTTGGCAACGAAGTTGACGACCGCTTCCTTGGCAAGCTCCAGCCCGTTACGCGATTCGCGAACCACGGACAGATAGGCTCGGTCGAGTTGTTGCTGGGCTTCCTCACTGCCGTTGAATAAAACACGCTCACCAACCGGCTCATGCACCTCGCCAAGGGTCGATGCAAGTTGCCGCAGATCAACATCGAGACCGCGCCCGCCAGCCGCCGCCTCATCAAAGCGCAGTGTCAGCGCGCGCAGCGTTTTAAACTGCTCTGTCAGACCCAGCACGGCTGCCGCCTGCTGCACGTTTTGCAACCGCTGCAGGTTGGTGTCGTCATAACCGCCGCTTTTCAACGCATTCGCCAGCAGCGAGCACTCCACAGAAAGTGCCTCATGAATGGCCTTGGCGCCGCTATCAGGCTGATCGCCGGTCAGCGCCGGCAACCCGGCGGCAGTTTTGTAACGCTGCTTTACGTCGCGTATGTAGTTGGAGTTGCCGCGGCAGGTTGCCACATAAAACAGCATGTCACGCAGCAGCGCCTCCGGCAGTGGCCGCTCCAGTACCGCTGGCCCGGCCTCAACAAACAGCCGTATCTCCTTGTCGACCCGACGCAGCAGGCTACGCACCGCAAAGCCGCTGTGGATAGAATTGTTCAACAAGCCTTCGAGCAGGGCGATGCAAACCACCCACACATCCTGCACGGCGTGGCCGCGACAGATCTTCGCGGCCCGGGCGCAGACTTTGGCCATGTAGTTCAGGTTTTTACGGGTTTCGTGGCCGCGGTAGTATCCCAGCAGTGCGACCTGATACATCTGCCGCAACTTTTTGGCAACATCGAGAAACTCGCCTTCCGCCAGTCGCAAGGGCGCTTCATCGGTACGTGTACCTGCGGCCATATCCGGCAGAAAAACGCTTCCGGTAGCCAACAGGGGCTGACTGCGCACTGCGCGCAGCTCATTGATGGCAAGGATCAATTCGGAGGGGAATTCGCGTTGCGCTTCTCGAACCTTTTCAAGATAGCGCGGCATATCGGCCAATGCTCGCTGCAGCGCGATCATCGCGTCAGACAGCATGGAGTCCGGCAGGGTTCGGTCCAGCAGTGCCTTGACCAGCTCTTCCATCTCTTCAGCCAGCAGGGCTACGCCGAAAAACTCAACGATTTGCAGGCTGCCCTGAACCTCATGAATATGGGCCAGGCAGAAATGCAGGCGGGTGCTGTCATTGGGGTCGTCGATATAGGATTGCAACGCACTTTGCGCCGCCTCCAGGGATTCAGCAATCTCCCCGGCCACCCAATCTAGCCCCACGTAATCGCGACGTTCCGTCATTATCTTCTCGTCTTAATCATTCGCACGACGCTCGAAAACCTGCACATTTTCGCCCGCTTTGCGTACGAGGTCCGGATGCTGCCAGCCTCGTCCCTCACTGGCACCGATGACCAAAATACCTCCCGGCTTCAGTCTGCGCACCAGGTTATTCAACACCTGGCGCTGGCGCCAACCTCGAAAATACACCAGCACATTCTGGCAAAAAATCACATCCATGCTAGATCTCGGCGTACTTTGCGGATCCAGCAGGTTGGATTGCAAAAAACAAACGCGCGATGCCAGCTGTGGCTGCACCCGATAATTCAGCCGATCGGCGGACTCCATATAGCGCGTTCTCAGGCTGTCCGGCAGCTCCTGCAAACGACGCACATGAAAGCTCGCCTGCCGGGCGCTGCGGATCGCCGCACTGCTGATATCGCTGCCAATGACCCCGTAGTAAACACGTTCGCCACTGGCCTCGATCAGATCCGCCGTCACCATCGCCATGGTGTAGGCTTCCTCACCGGTTGAGCAGCCAGCACTCCACAGATCGAGCGTCAGTTTCTTGTCCGGCGCCGCCGCGATGCGGGTCTGCACATACTGTGCAAGTACCCGATAAGCCGCTGGGGTGCGGTAAAAACGAGTTTCCTTTACAGCCAGATGGTCGACCAGCCAATTGCCCTTGCCGTGCCACGGTTGCGATTCCGCACGCCGCAAAATCAGGTCAGCTTCTTCACCATCGGCTTTGTCTAGCCAGGGCTGCAGGCCCTTCTGAAGTATATGGCGGTGCTGTGACAGATTGATGCCTGTCTGCGCTTCCAGCACAGCCTGCCAGCGACCAAGTTCGTCATCATTCACATTGACCATATGCGGTGGCCACAGACCCTCCTGCCCGAAGGCAGTGCGCCTGTATATTAGGCCTCTTCCTCATACACACCGTCATTCTCATATTCAGCATCCGAACGTTCGGTTTCGGCCTGCTGCGGCAGCTTAAAGCCCGCTACCGAACGTCGCAATTCGTCAGTCATCTCTGCGAGATTACCAATAGATCGTGCCGTTTCGGTGGTACCAGCAGAAGTTTGCGAGGTGATCTCCTGAATAACATGCATCGTGTTGGAAATGTGACCCGCCGAGGCCGCCTGCTGCCGCGCTGCGTTCGAGATGTTCTGAATCAATTCCGCCAGTTCCTGCGATACCTTCTCGATCTCTTCCAGAGCCGCACCAGCGTCCTGGGCCAGACGAGCACCACGCACCACCTCGGTGGTGGTCTGCTCCATTGAGATAACGGCTTCGTTGGTATCTGACTGGATGGTTTTAACCAGTGCTTCAATCTGCTTGGTTGCGCCCGAAGAACGTTCCGCAAGGCGCTGAACCTCGTCCGCAACAACCGCGAAACCGCGGCCCGCGTCACCGGCCATCGAGGCCTGAATCGCTGCGTTCAATGCGAGGATGTTGGTCTGGTCGGCGATGTCGTTGATCAACGATACGATATCCCCGATCTCCTGCGAGGATTCACCCAGTCGCTTGATCCGCTTCGTGGTTTCCTGAATCTGCTCACGAATGTTATCCATGCCTTTGATGGTGTTCTGTACCATCTCGGCGCCAGTGTTTGCGATTGATACCGAGCGCTTCGCAACCGCGGCGGACTCGACGGCGTTTGACGATACCTGGTCGATGGTCACCGCCATTTCATTGACCGCCGCCGATGCACCGGCAATTTCCTGGGCCTGGTTTTCAGAAGCTTCGGCCAGCGTCAGTGCGGTTTGCTGGGAGTTCTGCGCCGCGCCGGATACACGCAGTGCAGTGTCGTTAATCTGCGATACCAGCACCCGAAGCTGGTCTATGGTGTAGTTGATAGAGTCTGCGATGGCGCCGGTAAAGTCTTCCGATACCGTTGCCGTTGTGGTCAGGTCCCCGTCTGCCAGATCGGCCAGCTCGTCCAGCAGTCGCAGGATCGCGTTCTGGTTCCGGTCATTGGTCTGGGCGGTTTCCTGCAGTCGCAACTGGGTATTGCGGAACGATTGAATACCGATAAGCGCCAGTGAAATGGGAATAAGAATGACAAAGCCAAGAGCCGTGGTGGTAGATAGCAGCCGCTTGTCTTCCAGGTTGTCTATGGCGCTCGATAGTTTGTTGGTGGCTTCCTGTACCTTGGGCGCATCAACAATAATGGATTCTGCAGCGGTGGTCGCTTCCAGCAAACTGGGTGAGGCCTGGAAGATATCGTCAACGGAGCTTGCCACGAATTCAAACAGCTGGCTGATTTCCTGCAAGCTCTGCTGGGCCTCGGGGTCTTTAACCTGGCTGACCTGCATCGCCGGGTTGCCTTCGATCATACCGCGCAGAACGGTACCAAAGGTGCTCGCGTCGATGTTGAACTGGTCAGCTGCAATGGGCGCGTCCTGCCCACCATCAAGCATGCGGTCTACGTTACGCGCGATCCGCTCTGCCAGCCAGGATTGGCGCTGGGCCACAGCCACCTGATCGGCCGGCGCATTGCGATCCAGCAGAATCTCCACAACGTTATTGTATTCCTGCTGAAGTACCGGAATAGATTCGTTGAGCGTCAGGGCAACCTCGTGCAGGAAGATGATCCGCTCTTTGTTGGTAATGATGGTTTGCGCTGCCTCACTAACCCGCTCCCAGTCTGAATCCAGCGCATTGAGCTCGGATGACAGCAGTTCGCGAGGTGACGGCAGATCGCGAGCACCGCGCTCCAACACGGTCAGCGCCTGCTCAAAACGCTCGCGAGCATTGGCCAGCGACTCAAAAGCCTCACCGTCACCGGCTGCTGCCTCGCGAGAGCTGGTTTCAATCTGCTGCGTATACAGCCTGAGATCCGCGGTCAGTTCCAGATAACGCTGATCGTAGCTGGCATCGCGCAGTACGATATAGGCGTTAATACCGGCGCCGATAAAGCCGGCCAGCATCAGCACAATAAACAAACTGATGGAGCGATTCGCACGCAAGCGCGAAACGCCGCTGTCTTTACTTAATTTCATTCTCCGGACTCCAGGCCGTCTAGACTGTGGCTCTCTCTAATTCCCCATTGCAGCCCGGTCAGGCTGCGACGTTATAAAATCTGTCGTCCTGAATCAGCTTTTCAGGACTGAACACCGACCAGCGCTCCCCGTCGCGCTGATATGCTCCCTCGATGTAAGGCAGCAACGGTTCCGGCGTTTCTTCAGGTACGCCGGCACTGTACAAATCCACCGGAAAGGTTTCCATTCCGCGGACACTACTTACAATCAGGCCGCTGTAGAGTTCACCCAGCTCCAACACCAGCACGCGATGCTCTTTGCGGTCGCGACCAAGCGTGCCACCGAGAAAGGCCTCCATATCCATCAACGGCAGCAGGCGCCCGCGCACATTGGCGATGCCGCGCACCCAGTCCTGCACCGACGGTAAACGGGTGTGGGCGGGAATTGTCAGAATCTCAGTGACCTGACCCATCGGCGCCACGAGTTGCGCACCACATAGGGTAAACGCGATACCAGTCCATTCAGGAACTATTTCGGTTTGTTGCGGCAGACCTGTTGCAACGGCAACGCTGCGGTTAGCGTAGGTCAGTAATTGCTGAAAGGGATCGGCAGGTAATTCCATTTCACCCCCGGTCAGGCAGTCAGCACCGATTTGATGGTGCTAACCAAGGTGCTGTCGTCAACGGGCTTAGTCAGATAGCCCTTGGCTCCTTGACGTTTGCCCCACAGGCGATCCGTCTCCTGGTCTTTGGTCGTTACAATAATCACCGGGATGCCGCTGGTCGCAGAGTCGCTGGTCAATTGCCGCGTCGCCTGAAACCCATTCATGCCGGGCATGACAATATCCATCAATACCACGTCAGGCAGTTCAGCCCGCGCCATTTCAACACCCTTTTCCCCAGTTTCAGCAGTCAGCACTTCATAGCCGTGCTTGCTCAGCATTTGCGAGATTTTGTAAGTTTCCGTCGGCGAATCGTCGACAATCAAAACGCGAGCCATGCTCAATTCTCCATAATTCGCAAGGTTATTATTGTTATGCCGCAGCCACGTGGGACTGAATAGCCTCAAGTAATTCGTTTTTGCTAAAAGGCTTGGTCAGGTATTGGTCAGATCCAACAATACGCCCCTTCGCCTTATCAAAGAGACCATCCTTGCTTGACAGCATGATGACCGGTGTCTTGTTGAATTCACTATTATTTTTAATCAAGGCACAGGTTTGGTAGCCATCCAGACGCGGCATCATGATATCAACAAAAATGATGTCGGGCTTTGTGTCGGCAATCTTTGCCAAAGCATCAAAACCGTCGGTCGCGGTTATTACCGCACAACCCACCTTTGTGAGCAAGGTCTCAGCGGTGCGACGAATCGTTTTACTATCGTCGATCACCATGACTTTGAGGTTTTCGAAGTTTACTTCCATATTCTCACCGTAAAACTGCCGGTCGCGTACTCAACACACGTACAGCTTATATTATTGTCCAAGTCAGTTCCCCTGTTTAACACGGATTCAAGGTTTAATCCATAACTGACGCTGGCAGCGAGGAAATTTGCCCGCCGCAGGCACGCACAAACACGGTGTTTTCCCACCTTCGAATCAATAGGTTATGATCGCAGCCTGCAAAGTTAGCGCGAGGCCTACGTAGATGCCGATTAAACTTGGTGTGGTCATGGATCCCATTGATCGAATCCACTACAAAAAAGACTCCACCCTGGCCATGCTGTGGGCCGCCAGTCGCCGCGACTGGCAACTGCAGTACATGACGCCCGAATCGCTGTTTGTCGCGGATGGCAAGGCCTGCGCCACCATGCAGCCCCTGCAGGTGTTCGAAAACCCTGAGCATTATTACTCGCTGGGCGACCCTCAGGATCTGCCACTGGCAGACCTGGACGTGATCCTGATGCGCAAGGACCCCCCGTTCGACAACGAATTCCTCTACGCCACGCACATACTGGAAATCGCCGAGAAACAGGGCGCACTGGTGGTCAACCGGCCCCAAAGCCTGCGTGACTGTAACGAGAAGCTGTTTGCAGCCCAGTTTCCCCAATGCATCCCCCCGCAAGTGGTCACGCGCAGCGCTGCACGTCTGCGAGAGTTCCATCGCACCCACGGCGATATAATCCTGAAACCTTTGGACGGCATGGGCGGCGCATCGATCTTTCGGGTGGGGCCAAGCGACCCCAATCTCGGCGTTATCATTGAAACCCTGACCCGACACGGCCAGGAAACGGTTATGGCGCAGCGCTTCCTCCCTGAAATACGCGATGGGGATAAACGGGTGCTACTGATTGATGGTGAGCCCGTCGACTACTGCCTGGCGCGCGTTCCCGCCCAAGGCGAAACCCGCGGCAATCTGGCGGCCGGCGGCACCGGACGCGCGCAGCCCATCAGCGACCGCGATCGATGGATCGCCAGTCAGGTAGCGCCGGTGCTGCGCGAAAAGGGCCTGCTGTTTGTCGGCTTGGATATCATTGGCGATTATCTGACCGAAATAAATGTCACCAGCCCCACCTGTATTCGCGAAATAGACCGGGCTTATAATACGGGTATCGCCGACCGGCTGATGGACGCCATCGCCACCCGCATAACCGGATCCGACTGACAACAATGAATGCCGTCGCCCAGACAGCCTCACCACAGCCCGACAAACTAGGCTTCTTTTTCTGCCTGGCCGTCGCCCTGCATGCGGCCATTATCCTGGGCGTGGGTTTCACGGAAGAACTGCGCCAGCGCTCTGCCCCGCGACTGGAAATTACACTCGCGAAATTCAAGTCAGACCCCAATCCGAATGCCGATTTTCTGGCCCAGCACGATCAACAGGGCAGCGGCACACTCGAAGAAAAAGCCCTGATCACTACCGATAAACAGCGACCGATGCGCGATACCCTGCATTCCTCGCCGGAAACACTGACCCTTGCCAAACAAAAGCAGGCTGCTGACACCCAGAAGCTGCTCAGCTCCAATGCAACAGCCGAGCGCAAAACCTCCCAGAAAGACAAGGAAAAAGAACAGCTGACAGAGCTGATCGACGGACCTGCAGACAGCACCCGGTTGAGCCGCGAAATTGCCAGCCTGCAAGCCAAGCTGGATATTCAGCGCCAGGCCTACGCCAACCGCCCCCGCGTTAGGCGCCTCACCTCCATGTCCACGTCCCGATCAATCGACGCGGAATACTTGCATCACTGGCGCACCGAGGTGGAAACAATCGGCAACAACAACTATCCCGACCAGGCCAAACGACTGGGCCTGGAAGGTTCGCTCAGGCTCATGGTGGCACTGCTACCTGATGGCAGTATCGACAAAGTGGAAATCCTGCAAAAATCCGGGCACCCACTGCTAGACAGCGCCGCCATTCGCATTGTTCGCCTCGCCGCCCCCTTCGCCCCCTTCCCCCCCGAGTTGCGACGCGAAGTCGATGTGCTAGAAATCATCCGCACTTGGCGTTTTGAACAGAGCACTCTCACCTCGGAAAGTTGATATTCGCTTGTGTTCCCCTTCAGCTGGGCGATAATGAACCCATGCGTGAAAACACCCTCAAAAACCACTTCCTGATCGCCACACCTGCGCTCAACAGCGGTTTTTTCGCGGGCAGCGTGACCTACATCTGCGAGCACGACAAAGACGGCGCCATGGGAATTGTGGTCAACCACCCGCTCGACGTTAGGGTCGACGAGGTACTCGATCAGTTGTCGCTGGCCGATGCCGCGTACCCACACAATGAACCCGTATTCGCCGGTGGCCCACTGCACACCGACCGAGGTTTTGTGTTGCACAGCTCGGCAGCGCAGCGCTGGCAGGAATCAATCGCCATCAGCAGCGATATTCAGCTCACCACCTCGCTCGACATTCTCGGCGATATCGCCACCAACGCCGGCCCACCATACAACCTGATCGCTTTGGGCTACGCCGGCTGGGCCCCCGGGCAACTGGAAGCCGAACTCGAGGAAAACGCGTGGCTGACAGTCCCGGCGGATCACCACCTTCTGTTTGAAGTACCCCACCATAAAAAGCTGGATGCGGCGCTACGCAAAATGGGCGTCGATCTGGCCAAACTTGCACCTTACACCGGCCACGCGTGAAAACGATTCTCGGATTTGATTACGGCACACGCTGGATTGGTGTCGCCGCCGGACAGACACTGACCGGCACCGCGACCGCCCTGCAACCGTTGATGGCAAAAGACGGCGTTCCCCGCTGGGAAGAAATTGAAGGCCTGCTGCAAGAGTGGAAACCACAGCTGGTGATTGTCGGGCTGCCCCTGAACATGGATGGCACAGAATCAGAGCTGAGCCAGCGTGCACGTAAATTCGGCAACCGCATTCACGGCCGTTTTGGTGTCGACATTGGTTTCTGGGACGAACGCTTAAGCAGCTTTGAAGCCAAGGGCGACATCATGGAGCAGCGCCACAGCAAGCAGTTCAAGCAGATGAAGGTAGACAGCCTGAGTGCCAGGCTGATTCTGGAATCGTGGATGCGCAGCCAGCCTGAGTAAATCCGACCGCGCCAATGATCGCGCTAGCGTTTATAGCCACCCGGCCGCGGCGCATTTGATTCGTCATCCATCAGCGACAGCCGTTTCGACATCTCACCCAATTGATCCGAATCTGCCCCACCCATCTTTATCATCAACCGCAAATCATTGGGGGAGTCTGCATGTGCCAAGGCATCTTCATAGGTGATCTGCCCGTCGCTGTAGAGCTCGAACAAGGCCTGATCAAAGGTCTGCATGCCCTGCTCTGTGGAGCGTGCCATCAAGCTTTTCAGCTCATGGACTTCGCCTTTACGGATCATATCCGATGCCAACGGCGAATTCAGTAACACCTCAATACAGGCGCGGCGACTCTCGCCATCCGGGGTAGGGATCAGCTGCTGGGCAATCATCGCCTTGAGGTTTAGCGACAAATCCATCCACAACTGACCGTGACGTTCGGCCGGGAAAAAGTTCTGAATGCGATCCAGTGCCTGGTTGGCGTTGTTTGCGTGCAAGGTACACAGGCACAAGTGGCCGGTTTCGGCAAAGGCAATTGCGTGCTCCATGGTCTCGCGGGTACGCACCTCCCCGATGAGAATGACATCCGGCGCTTGCCGCAGCGTATTTTTCAGCGCGACTTCAAAGGATTCGGTATCAATGCCCACTTCGCGCTGGGTCACGATACATCCATCGTGCTTGTGTATAAACTCAATCGGATCTTCGATGGAGATAATGTGACCGCGCGAATTCTTATTGCGGTGACCGATCATCGCCGCCAGCGAGGTTGACTTACCCGTACCGGTTGCCCCAACAAAGATGATCAGGCCGCGCTTGGTCATAGCCAGATCTTTGACAATATCCGGCAGCCCCAATTCATCAATCGTGGGTATCTGCGTTTCAATGCGGCGCAGCACCATGCCGGCAAAATTGCGCTGCTGGAAAGCGCTCACCCGGAAGCGGCCTATGCCGCGAGAGCTGATCGCAAAATTGCATTCGCGCTTTTCAGCAAACTCCCGACGCTGGGCATCATTCATCACGCCCAAAACCACTTCGCGCGACTGATCCGGCGACATGGCCTGAGTTGAAAGGGGCATCATTTTGCCGTTGAGCTTGATCGACGGCGGAACTCCAGCCGTGATAAACAGGTCGGACGCCCCTTTCTCGACCATCAGCTTCAACATTTTTTCAACTATCACTGCGTAACCTCAGGCTCAGAAGTTTTCGGGGAACCGCGCTTTCGCTTTTGCCGCATCACGGCTGATCACTTTGCGTTTAAACAGAGCCTCCAGGCACTGGTCCATGGTCTGCATGCCAAGGTCGCCACCGGTCTGAATAGACGAATACATCTGCGCCACCTTGTCTTCCCGAATCAGGTTCCGAATCGCGGGGGTGCCCAACATGATTTCGTGGGCTGCCACCCGACCACCGCCCTGCTTTTTGAGCAGGGTTTGCGAAATAACGGCCTGCAGCGATTCAGACAGCATCGAGCGAACAATCGACTTCTCTTCGGCCGGAAAGACGTCGACAACCCGGTCAATGGTTTTAGCCGCTGAGGTGGTGTGCAAGGTACCAAACACCAGGTGACCGGTTTCGGCCGCGGTCAATGCCAGGCGGATGGTTTCCAGATCCCGCATCTCGCCCACCAGAATAATGTCCGGATCTTCCCGCAGGGCCGAGCGCAGCGCCTCACTGAAGCCGTGGGTGTCACGATGCACTTCACGCTGATTGACCAGACATTTCTTCGACTCGTGTACAAATTCGATGGGGTCTTCAATGGTCAGAATATGCTCAAAGCGGGTGTCGTTGATAAAGTCCATCATCGCCGCAAGGGTTGTGGATTTACCGGAGCCGGTCGGACCAGTCACCAGCACAATCCCTCGGGCATAGCTTGAGATTTTCTTGAACACATCACCCATGCCCAATTCGTCCATGGTCAACACCTTGGAGGGAATGGTTCTAAAGACCGCGCCAGCGCCACGGTTCTGATTAAAAGCGTTTACCCGAAAACGGGCAACACCGGGCACCTCGAATGAAAAGTCAGTTTCCAGGTATTCCTCAAAGTCGCGACGCTGCTTGTCACTCATGATTTCATAGATCAGGCTATGAACGTCTTTGTGTTCCAAGGGCGGCAGATTGATCCGCCGCACATCGCCATCAACCCGTATCATGGGCGGTAAACCGGCAGAAAGGTGCAAATCAGAGGCATTTTGCTTAGCGCTGAAGGCCAGTAATTCTGTAATATCCATGCTTTTCCTTGTTATTCATCGGCGCTGGAAAACAGCGCGCACGGTTTGAGCGTAGGAGTACGAGCTACCCGACATGATCGACGAAGCTTTGATTAACCGCAATATAGCAGAGCTGCGCCAGCGCATCCGCCTTATTGCACAAGAATGCGGCCGCGACCCCAATGATATTACCGTACTTGCGGTCAGCAAGACCCGCCCGGCGGCAGCTATTCGCGTGGCTGCAAGCGCAGGGCTCACCAATATCGGCGAAAATTATATTCAGGAAGCCGTCGACAAGCAGCTCGAGTTACAGGATCTGCCGCTGCAATGGCACTGCATCGGCCCGCTGCAATCAAACAAGACCCGGCTCGTCGCCGAGCATTTTCACTGGGCCCATACCGTTGACCGACTCAAGATCGCGCAGCGCCTAAACGATCAGCGCCCGAGCACACTGCCAGCACTGAATGTCTGCTTGCAGGTCAATATTGATCGCGAGCCCCAGAAAGCGGGCGTAGCGCCCGACGAACTGAAGAACCTGGCCGAGCAGGTTGCTACCCTGCCCAACTTGATGCTGCGCGGTGTGATGGCCATTCCCGCCGCGCGGGACGATACAGCTGCTCAGCGGCAGACCTTTGCAGCGGTGCGCGCCTGTTTTCAGTCCTTGCAGGGTGAATACCCACAAATGGATACGCTATCCATGGGCATGTCACGGGATTTCCCGGCGGCCGTTGCCGAAGGGTCAACCCTGGTGCGAATTGGCACAGATATTTTCGGAGCACGCACCTGATCATGCTGGATATCGTACTCTACCAACCGGAGATCCCACCCAATACCGGCAACATAATCAGGCTGTGTGCAAACACCGGCATGCGCCTGCATCTGATCAAACCACTGGGTTTTGCCCTGGATGACAAGCGACTGCGTCGGGCCGGGCTGGATTATCACGAGTGGGCCGACGTTAAAACCCACACTGACTGGGCGAGCTATCTTGAGCACGAACAGCCAAGGCGAGTATTCGCGTGCTCCACCAAAGGCACCCGCTTTTATAGCGACGCGCAGTTTCAGCCCGGCGATTGCCTAGTCTTTGGTCCGGAAAGCCGCGGCTTGCCCGCAGACTTCCTGGCAGCCCTGCCCAGCCAGCAGATTCTCCGCCTACCGATGAAAACCGATAGCCGCAGCCTGAATCTGTCCAACGCTGTGAGTATTTTTGTTTATGAGGCGTGGCGCCAGTCAGGCTTTAGCGGCGGGCAGTGATCCGGACATCGCCGTCCGAAACCAATCCACAAACCAGCGCAATGCTCGGCCGTTCTGGCCTTTTTTCCAGGCCAGTACCAGCTCGCTCGGAGCATCTGTTTTCAGCATTGGCGGCATCACCAACTCACCCCTGGCCAGCTCCCGCTCTATACAATGACGCGGCAAGTAGCCAACTCCGAGCCCCCGACGTTGCAGCTCAATTTTCTGGGCAATGGACGACACAGCCAGAATCGGCTGCGACGGAAACACACGCCGGGTCATCACGGCGCGGTGCCGGGCGGTGTCGCGCACGACAATAGCGCGAAATGGCGCAATATCGTCGGGTGATAGGGGGCGCGAAGGCTGCGCTAGCGGATGAAATGGCGCCACTGCAAACACAAACTCAACCACCATCAGCGAGCGCACCTCCAGCTCTGCCGGCACATCTGGCAAACGTGGTGCACCCACAACCAGATCAGCCCGCCCCTCCAACACCGCTTCCCAGGCACCGGACAGCACCTCTTCGCTGAGCCGCACTTCGGTGCCTGATTCAAGCCCGGTAAAGGCCGCTAGAGCATCGGCCACCACGTCGAAATCGATCAAAGAATCAATTGCGATGCGCAGCTGGGATTCCCATCCCCGCTCCGCCTGACGCGCGGCCTCTGCCAATCGATCAGCGGCCTCCAACAAGCCTCGCCCCTGCGCCACCAGTAGCCGCGCAGCCGGAGTCATCACCGCGCGGCGCCCTTCTTTATTAAACAGCTGCACACCCAGTTCCTGCTCCAACTTTTGCACGGCATAGGTAACCGCCGATGGCACTTTGTGCAGCTGCTCAGCCGCCGCCGCAAAGCTACCCGCCCGCTCAATCGCGCTGAGCACTTCCAATGCCTCTAGAGTTAACGCTCGCATACTTATTAGTTTGAATTATTTGAACAATTACTCCAAATATCTTCGCTTTTTATTCTCATATCAAGAACTAAAATGGCATTCACACTCAGGAGTATGGTCATGAACACGAAACGAACACTACAAGCTGTCTACCCCGCACAGCCCAGCCGTGACGGTGACGGCGTGCGCATTCAACGCATTGCTCCGGCGGGGCAATTTGGGCTGTTCGACCCTTTCCTGATGCTCGATGAAATTGCCAGCGACCACGCGGCAGATTATATCGGCGGCTTCCCGGAACACCCTCATCGCGGCTTTGAAACTGTAACCCTCATGCTCAAAGGTCGCATGCGCCACCGCGACCACCTCGGCAACGAGGGCATCATCGGGCCCGGAGATGTGCAGTGGATGAGCGCAGCGAGCGGCATACTTCACTCAGAGATGCCCGAACAAGACGAGGGACAGCTGCACGGCTTTCAATTATGGATCAACCTTCCGGCACGGGAAAAAATGGCGCCGCCCCAGTACCGAGAAATTCAGGCTGACGACATACCACTCTGGCAACCCAGCCCAGGTGTCGTCGCCCGTGTTATTGCTGGCCAGATAGGCGGCATACAGGGGCCGGTTCAGGGTGTGGCCACGCAGCCTCTTGTGGTCGATCTAACGCTTGAAGGCCAGGCCAAAGTTGATATTCCCGTCTCATCCACGGCAACCGTGGTGGCCTATGTATTTCGCGGGGAAGCCACATTGCCTGCCAGCCCTGCGAGCTCGGGCACCGCGGTGGTCTCCGCGCAACATCTGGCGCGGACGCACCCAGGAGAAACATTCAGCGTAAGCAATTCCGGCAGCCACACCACACAGTTGCTGGTATTGGCCGCCGAACCGCTAAACGAGCCAATAGCCCACTACGGCCCCTTTGTAATGAATACGCGCGATCAAATCGAGCAGGCGCTGAACGATTTCCGCAACGGCACATTCACCGAAACCACGACTCGGTGATTCTCTACGACCTAAAAATTTCAGGAGCACAACAATGAATATTCTCGGCATCAACGGCAGCCTGCGGCGACAATCACTCAACCTGAGTTTGTTGAAAGCCGCTGGCGACCACTTCGATCAGGACACCGTGTTTGACATTGTGAGCTTGGCCGACCTGCCTTTTTACAACGAGGACCTCGACGGCGACA
>NZ_JBFJTH010000050.1:0-22685 GCF_041625495.1 Litorivivens sp.
AGGCCTCCGCGACTGCCAATGGCCTCCTTCCCTCGATTATCCACCACCTCAAGATAGAGGGTTCGGCCTTCCCCGATATTACTTTTCGACGGCTCCAGGGTCGGATTGATGGTGACCTGCTGCGGCGACAGTGCACAGGCACCCAGCAACAGCGAGAGAGAGACGAGACTGAATAACTTGAAACGCATGATTCATCCTTTGGACAAAAGTTCACGAAGATCAATAATGGCCGCATTGGCCCGGGAAATATAAGATGCCATCACCAGTGAGTGGTTTGCCAATACGCCGAATCCGCTGCCATTAAGCACCATCGGGCTGTACATGGGCTGCTGGGTTTGCTCCAGCTCACGGATAATCTGCTGCAGACTCACGCGCGCATTTTTATTGGCAAGCACGTCTGCAAAATCTTTCTCAATAGCACGCAAAAACTGTATCAGCGCCCAGGAACCTCCGCGCGCCTCATAAAAAATGTCATCTATTTGCAGCCACGGTGTTTTTATCATCATCTCCGACGGAGTCGCGGTAGACTGCCGCGCAGAAGGGTCATTGGCCAAATCGGTATTCAGGCGACGCTGCCCAACGCTTGCACTGAGCCGCTGAGATAGACTGCCCAAGCGTGACTCAACACTCGCCAGCCAGTAGCGCAAATTGTCAGCACGCGCATAAAACTGGGCCTGAGGGTCATCTACCCGCGCCAGCCGATCGCGATAGCGCTTCAGGTACTTGATGCCGTCGCGATACTCAGATTCAGAAGCCGGAACGGCCCAGCTATTGTTAGAAAAATTAAACCGAGGCTCAGCCTTGGCAAGATCGACATCTTCGGTCGATTGAGACTGCGAGCGACTGAAGCTCTCACGCATAGCACGGGTAAGATCGCGAACCTGAATCAAGGCCCCATATTC
Organism: Litorivivens sp.; assembly: GCF_041625495.1. Lineage (GTDB taxonomy): Bacteria > Pseudomonadota > Gammaproteobacteria > Pseudomonadales > Spongiibacteraceae > Litorivivens. The sequence goes on from NZ_JBFJTH010000050.1 coordinate 903, forward strand.
CCACGCCGGCATATTATCGAGCAGCACACCAGGCGGCGTAATATCGTTACTGAGAAAACCGCCCGGCTTATCAAGCAAAGCTTCACTGACCCCAATGAGCATATTTGTGGTCACGGTGCCGACAACCATGGGCCGGTCACCACTATCATAGAGTGCGATATCACTCGGCTCCCGGCTCCAGTATATGCCCAGAACCAACACCAGAAGGAGATACGCAACAATAGCAGTCAGCAGCCATTTGAAAGTCTGCCGCCCCCCCATCCAGTCTTCGGCGGCCTCACGCATTATCTGCCAACGTTCTGCCAACCTGCCTTTAACCATACCCACTCTCCTCAACTCTCGTGGTACTGCTCGATGGTGGTACCGCTCAATGGTGACGGTGCTCGTTTATCACACTCACTACGGGAAACGTTACCGAGGTGATATCACCTTTGTCATTCTCGAAACAGAGCGCAACCTCCTGCCCCTCCCGCAAAGGTTGTTTTAGCCCGATCAGCATCAGATGCAAGCCGCCCGGCTTGAACACTACCTCGCCGCCAGCCGGAACTGTCAGGCTCTTGCGCTGTCTCATTTGCATCATCCCGGCGCTGTGCACGTGTTCGTGAATCTCTACCGACTCGGCAATATCCGAGTATACCGCGGTCAGGGTCCAGGCCTCAGCGTCCGGGTTACTGACGCGGAAAAATGCAGCGGTGGCTGATTGCGTGGGTGGCAACCCGCGCACATAGGCCTGATGAAATTCCACCGCAGACACCGGCAATACCGGCAATATCAGAAAAAACAGCAATACACGTTTAAACATGGGCTCTCCGGCCAGTAGAACACACAGTGGCACCCGCGACTGCAACTTGTCGTGCGATATCCATTACAATGCCGACAGAGCTGCGCTGGGGCTTGCTACCCGACGCTGTATTTTACGCACTTTTAAAGAGTCATGATGCGTCTATATCAACAGTTTACCCTACTGCGCGCGTTACTTCTGTGCAGTTTATTTGCGAGTTTTCCGCTATCGGCAAGCCAGACGGATACGCCGTGGAATAACGACGATCCTTTTGCCCAGCAGGCACCAACCTTTTTACCGGTTACCGAAGCCTACGCGCCCCTGCTATCTCTAACGGGTGATAATGCCTTGCAAATCAATTGGCAAATCACCGATGGTTACTACCTTTACCAAAAACAGTTTGCGACCCAACTGTTTGCCGCCGGCGACCACAGCCGCCATACCCTCGACTACGGCGACGCCATCGTCAAGGACGACCCGTACTTTGGCCCAACGCCGGTCTACTACAACTTCGCCAACGCCACCCTGAAACCACTACCCGACGCCAGCACCTTACTGTTGAAACTGACCGCCCAAGGCTGTGCTGACGCCGGCCTGTGCTACCCCCCGCACGACTGGTTTTTCAAAATCTCCAAAGGCGGCCAGATCGATTCGACCACCGAATCGGTCTGGAATACTGCCGCCAGCAGCCGTTCCGCGCTGCCGCAAAATGCACAGGCCAGTGGCCTGTGGCTAATGCTGATCTTTGCCCTTGCCGGTGGCATCATCCTCAACCTGATGCCCTGCGTTTTCCCGGTATTGGGCCTCAAGGTACTGAGCTTCACCAACTCTGGAGTGGGCAAAGCACCCGTTCACGGCGCCATCTACAGCGCCGGCGTAATCATCAGTTTTCTCGTCGTTGCGCTGGTGCTGGTCGGCCTTAAAAGTGCGGGGGCTGCTGTGGGCTGGGGATTTCAGCTACAAACGCCCTGGTTCGTGGCCCTACTCTCCTGCGTATTTTTTGTGCTTTCGTTAAACCTGCTGGGCGCATTTGAATTCAGTTTCATCGGTGCGACACCCGGCCAGACACTCAGCCAGCGCAATGACTACGTGGGCAGTTTTTTTACCGGAGTGCTGGCCACCGTTGTCGCAACCCCCTGCACCGCACCCTTTATGGGAACAGCACTGGGTTTTGCGGCGACCCAGACCACTCTCGTATCGCTACTGGTCTTTGCCGCTCTCGGCATTGGCATGGCACTGCCCGTGTACCTGTTAACACTGTTTCCCCGAGCGCTCAAAGCCCTGCCCCGATCAGGCCCTTGGATGGAACACCTGAAACAGTTCCTCAGCTTTCCGCTGCTGGCCACCGCCATTTGGTTGTGCTGGGTCATCGGCCGGCAAACCGGTGTCAACGGCATGGGGCTAACACTACTGGCATGGCTCGCTCTGGGGCTCACCATCTGGTGCGTTGGGCTGCGCGGCAAAGTCGCCATTGTTGTCGCCGTTCTGGCACTGATTACAGCCATCGCACTGGTCAACCAAACGCGCTCCCTCACCCCCGAGGCGCAAACAGCTGCACAACGTAGCGACGGCACGCTCCCCTACAGTGCAGCCACACTCGCAGAGTTGCGCGCCGCCGGCCGCCCCGTATTTATCGACATCACCGCGGACTGGTGTATCACCTGCAAAGTTAATGAGCGTGTAGCACTGCACACCGATGCTGTTCGCAGCGCCTTTGCCGAGAAGAACGTGGCCTATGTGATTGCCGACTGGACACGATACGACGCCCACATTACCGCCTTGCTGGACGATTACCAGCGCAACGGCATTCCGCTTTACCTGCTCTATGTGCCCGGCGAGGAACGCGCCCGAATACTACCGCAGATCCTCACCGAATCGCTGGTTTTGCGAGCGATCGAAACGCTCTGAACAGCGCCTCAGTGTTAACACCGAAAACAATAAAATCGTCGAAATTCACAATATCTTCTTAAAACACGCTGGCATTTGACCGCAAAATTGTGAAAAAATGGCTCCCATGCGTGGACGAGCCGGTTTGTTTCAGGCAGAATCAAAAGAATTAACGATAACTTACTGTTTTTAAAGACTATGGCATCAATTCTGGTATTGCATGGCCCCAACCTGAACCTGCTGGGCACCCGCGAGCCTGGCATTTATGGTGCCACCACGCTGAATGAAATCAATCAGACGCTTAAAGACGCCGCCGAATCCGCAGGCCACCACCTGCAATACCTACAGAGCAACGCCGAATACGAACTGATCGAACGCATCCATGATGCCCGTCACGAAGGCATCAATTTCATCCTGTTCAACCCCGCAGCCTTCACCCATACAAGTGTTGCGCTGCGCGACGCACTGCTGGCAACCGACATTCCATTTATTGAAGTGCACCTGAGCAACGTTCACGCTAGAGAGCCGTTTCGCGCGCACTCCTATTTTTCAGACATCGCCGTTGGCGTGGTCTGTGGTCTTGGACCACAGAGCTATCGACTGGCACTGGAGGCGGCCATTGCCCGCCTTGACGAATCCAAAACCCAATAATCCTTACTTCTATTTAGAGAGCGTATATGGATATTCGTAAAGTCAAAAAACTGATCGAACTTCTCGAAGAATCGAACATCGACGAGATTGAAATCAAAGAAGGCGAAGAGTCTGTCCGCATTAGCCGCAACGCAGGCGTACCCATGGCCTACGCCCCGCAATATGCGGCGCCGGCTCCCGCGCCAGCACCTGCCCCGGCTGCCGCCGCGCCCACAGCAGCGCCGGCCGAAGAGGAAAGCGCACCTGCCAAGACCAATGGTCACGTTATCAAGTCTCCCATGGTTGGCACCTATTACAGCGCCCCTTCACCCGGCTCACCGGCATTTGTCCAGATTGGTCAACACGTGAAAGCCGGCGACGTAATCTGCATTGTCGAAGCCATGAAAATGATGAACCAGATCGAGGCAGACAAGTCCGGTGTTGTAGAAGCGATACTCGTGGACAATGCCCAGCCGGTGGAATTTGATCAACCACTGATCACCATCGTTTAAGGCCCACCACGCGCGACAACAGGACGACGCCACACATGTTGAAAAAAGTAGTGATTGCCAACCGCGGCGAAATCGCGCTGCGAATCCTGCGAGCCTGCAAGGAAATGGGCATAAAGACCGTTGCGGTGCACTCTCAGGCAGACAAAGACCTGATGCACGTGCGCCTGGCTGACGAGTCAGTCTGTATTGGACCGCCCTCCTCAACAGAAAGTTACCTGCACGGGCCCGCCATTATTTCAGCCGCTGAAGTGACCGATGCGGTAGCCATCCACCCGGGCTACGGCTTTCTGGCCGAAAACGCTGACTTTGCTGAACAAGTAGAAAACAGCGGCTTTATATTTATTGGCCCCAAAGCCGACGTAATTCGCCTGATGGGCGACAAGGTCTCAGCCATCAAAGCGATGAAAGCTGCCGGCGTTCCCACCGTGCCGGGCTCCGACGGCCCTCTGACCGAAGACGGCGACCGCACGCTCGAGATTGCCCGCAAGATTGGCTACCCCGTTATAATCAAGGCAGCCGCTGGCGGGGGTGGTCGCGGCATGCGCGTGGTGCACAGCGAAGCTGCACTGCTCAACGCCGTGTTTGTCACCCAATCGGAAGCCAAAGCCGCTTTCGGAGACGGCACCGTCTACCTTGAAAAATTTCTGGAGAAACCTCGCCACGTCGAAATTCAGGTGCTGGCCGACGGCCAGGGCAACGCCATTCATCTGAACGGGCGCGACTGCTCACTGCAGCGTCGCCACCAGAAAGTGCTTGAAGAAGCACCGCCACCCTGCATTGATCTCGACGCGCTGAACGAAACCGCTCAGGCCTGCGTAGATGCCTGCATCAAAATTGGCTATCGGGGCGCCGGCACATTCGAGTTTCTTTACGAAGACGGCGGTTTCTTCTTTATTGAAATGAATACCCGCATCCAGGTGGAGCACCCGGTAACTGAAATGATTACCGGCATCGACCTGATCAAGTGGCAGCTGCGCATTGCCGCCGGTGAAAAGCTCAGCATCAAACAGGAGGATGTGATTGTTCGCGGTCACGCCTTTGAAGCCCGCATCAACGCTGAAGACCCGAAGACCTTCATGCCCTGCCCCGGCACGGTAAAACACTACCATGCCCCCGGCGGCTTTGGCGTGCGAGTTGATTCGCACCTGTACAGCGGCTACACGGTTCCTCCCTACTACGACTCCATGATCGGCAAAGTGATCACCTACGGTGAAACCCGGGAGATCGCGCTGGCCCGCATGCAGCACGCGCTGGAAGAGCTGGTCGTAGACGGCATTCGCACCAATATAGACCTGCACAAGGATCTGGTGCGCGACGGGGAATTTCGCAAAGGTGGCGTAAGCATTCACTACCTGGAGAAAAAGCTGAAAGACTAACCCCCGCCTTCTGGAGCCAGCCGGACAACCTTCGTCCTGGGCGAAATAGCTTGAACCTATTTTCGCCGACACCGCTGGCTCCCACGACCCCCTCCCTCTGTTACAATCGCCCGCACTTTTACAACCGGAGCCATTCAATGCCCTGGCTACAGCTCAAGCTTGACGCCGATCGCGACAACGCCGAACCGCTCGAAGACGCCCTCCTCGAATTGGGAGCAGCCGCGGTCACGATGGAGGACAGCGCCGACCAGCCGCTGTATGAGCCCGGCCTGAATGAACGCCCTGTTTGGAATCGCACCCGGGTAACAGGCTTGTTTGATGCCGGTACCGACATGGCCGTCGTGGTTGAGTCATTGACGCGCAATTACCCCGCACCGCTGCCCCCCCACCGGGTAGAAATTCTGGAAGACAAAGACTGGGAACGTGAGTGGATGAGCCACTACCAACCCATTCAATGCGGCCAACGACTCTGGATCTGCCCCAGCTGGCGAGAGCCGGTTGACCCGGCGGCGGTCAACCTCAAACTCGATCCCGGCCTCGCCTTTGGTACTGGCACCCACCCCACTACCTTTCTCTGTCTGCAGTGGCTGGACAGCCAGAACCTCGACGACACCCACGTGGTGGATTATGGCTGCGGCTCGGGCATTCTTGGCATTGCCGCGCTGCTGCTCGGCGCCAAACGGGTCACCGCGATCGACAATGACCCGCAAGCACTCATTGCCACCCGTGACAACCTGCAACGCAATGCACTAAGCGAAGACCGCCTGACCTGTCATTTGCCAGACAAGGCGGACAAAGATGGCAAAGCCGATATCGTGGTCGCCAATATCCTCGCTGGCCCACTGATGGAACTGGCGCCGCGCCTGTCCGCCTATCTCGAACCCGGGGGACGGCTGGCATTGTCAGGCATTCTCAGCGAGCAGGCAGAAACCCTGCGCAACCACTACGCGCAGTGGTTTGACCAGCTGAGCGTGGTGGAAAAAGACGACTGGTGCTGCATTTCTGGTATTCGCAATTCCACTTACACCGGGTAATCACGTAAACTCCGTGCAAAAATAAACCAGCAGGAGTTTGTCATGGCCGCCAGGGCCACGCGCTGCCCCCACTGCCAGACCAGTTTTCGGGTTACCGAAGCCCAGCTCGCCACCGCGCGCGGCCTGGTGCGCTGTGGCGCCTGCCTGGAAGTCTTTGATGCGCGCAACAATTGGGTAGAAACCACCCCCCTCGAAGACACCGAGGCACTCAAGGCAGAGCCCGGTGATGAAGCGAATACAGCTTCCGGCGACAACCCGCCCGCGCCAGTACAAAATGGCGCCGAACCGACTAGCGATTCGGCCGAGGCTACACGCCACTTTTCGCCACAGTCGCCCCCGACTGAAGCCGAGACGCCTAACAAGGTGACTCCGGCTATACACGTGGACACACCCGCAACGGAGCATCTGAACACACACGATAGCGCCGCCGACGATGACGCCGGAAGCAGATTACACGAAGATTTATGGGAAGACTCGGACACAGAGAACGACGCCGCGGACGACCCAAGCGATGCATGGCAGCCAAATGAGCGCCTGAAAGCCAGCAGGGAAACTGACGAGACCGACTACGACTCTGAAGAAACTGCAGCACACGACTACCTGAGCACCACCGACACTGACGACGAATTCGACCAACTGGTCGACCGACACAAACGCCAGATACGCATCAACCGTCAACAGGCCGCATGGTCGCTGCTGAGTATTCTTGCGCTAGCCGCCTTACTGGGCCAGATGATTTACACCAACTTTAACAGCCTCGCCCAGTCCGCCCACCGGGAAAAACTGGCCGCCACCTGCCGCGTGGTGAATTGGCTCGGTGGCAGTGAAGCCTGCCGCCTGCCACCGCCACAGAATTTGGCCCGCATTGAGTCACGCGGGCTTAATGTGCTGTCTCACCCCGAGTACGCCAACAGCCTGCTTATCGATGCTGTCATCATTAATACCGCCAACTTCAGCCAGCCCTTCCCGGCCCTTGAGTTAGCCTTTACTAACGAGCGAGGCGCTGTCGTCGCCGCGCGTCAGTTCCTTCCCCGGGAATACCTGCACGGCGAACTCGCCGGCGAATCGATGATGCCAGTCGGGCAAAGTGTAAGAATCCAGATTAGCGTGCTCGATCCCGGCAGCTCCGCCATCAACTACCAGATGCATTTTTACCCCGCGCAACAGTCGATGTAAGCGCGCTATACATTGATCAAAAGATAAACACAAGCCTTTATCGGCGCGGCGCAAAATAGTATGATTGCGCCCTGTTTTTCGCACTCTCTACGATGTTCCACGGAACCCGACCATGATCCGGATTGGCCGCTTCACGTTGCCCGGCAGAGCTGTTCTCGCGCCCATGGCAGGTGTCACAGATTTGCCCTTCAGGCGACTGTGCCGCGAGTTTGGCGCCAGCCTCACCACCTCGGAAATGGTTATCAGCAACAGTGAGCTTCGAAGCAGCCGAAAAACACAACTGCGCCTGGCTCACGACGCGGGGGAAACACCCCGGGTTGTACAGATTGCCGGCGCGGAACCGGAAGCCATGGCCGAAGCAGCGCGCTATAACGCCAGTCTCGGTGCCGATATTATCGATATCAACATGGGCTGTCCGGCCAAAAAAGTGTGCAAGCGAGAAGCCGGCTCCGCATTACTGCGCGATCCGGTACTGGTACGCCAGATTTTGGAGGCTGTGGTCAACGCCGTCGAGGTCCCGGTTACCCTGAAGTTTCGTACCGGCTGGTCTCCGGAACACCGCAACGGCTGCGAAATTGCGCGCATTGCCGAGGACTGTGGCATTCAGTCTCTCGCCGTGCACGGACGCACCCGGGCTTGCCGTTACCACGGCGCCGTAGAGTACGACACGATAGCGGCCATAAAACAGCAGGTATCACTACCGGTTTTTGCCAATGGGGACATTACCAGCCCCAGCGCCGCAAAAGCGGTATTGGACTATACCGGCGCAGACGGCGTAATGGTTGGCCGAGGTGCCCAGGGGCAACCCTGGTTGTTCCGGGAAATAAACCATTTCCTGGCCACAGGCGAGGCACTGCCTGGCGCAACGCTTACAGAGCGGTGGCAAACCATGCTTCGCCACGTACAGCATTTGCACACGTTTTACGGCGAAGCACAGGGTGTGAAAATCGCCCGCAAACACGTGTCCTGGTATGGACAGAGTATTAACGGTTTTGAACAAGGCCGCCGGCTCTTCAATGGGTTGACCTCAGCCGGCGAACAAATTGACGCTATCCATCGCTTTGGCGAAGAGTGGCAGCAGATTGATACAGGGGAAATAGCAGCATGAACGCCAGCGCCGAAACAAAACTTGAGTTGGTCGACAACTCACGTACGGAATCCTTCGCAGCGATCGCCGAAACACAGTCACTGCGCGAAAGCGTAGCAGTAGCGGTCAAAAACTACTTTGACCAACTCGACGGTCAGGATGTCACCGACGTCTATGAAATGGTCCTGTCTGAAATGGAAGCACCGCTTCTGGAAAAAGTCATGACCTATACCCGCAATAACCAGACCCGAGCCTCGCAGGTATTGGGCCTGAACCGCGGCACGCTGCGCAAGAAGCTGAAAAAGTACGGTCTGCTTTAAGCACTTAGGACCAACAACTCTCTCTTCCATTTTTAAAATTCAAGGGTATCTGAGCCTCAATGAGCACAGCCGAACTACCTCGTCCAGTCAAACGGGCACTGATCAGCGTTTCCGACAAAGAAGGCATCGTGGAATTTGCCGGCGCGTTGCGCCAGCGCGGTGTTGAACTTCTTTCTACCGGTGGCACCTTTCGCCTACTGAAAGACAACGGCCTCGACGTTACCGAAGTTTCCGACTACACCGGCTTCCCCGAAATGATGGATGGCCGCGTTAAAACCCTGCACCCAAAAGTGCACGGCGGCATTCTGGCACGCCGGGGCACCGACGAAGCTATCATGGGCGAACACGGCATCAGCGCGATTGATATGGTGGTGGTAAACCTCTACCCCTTCGAACAAACCGTTGCCAAGCCTGACTCTCTCTCGAAGATGCCATTGAGAATATCGATATCGGCGGCCCCACCATGGTACGCGCCGCGGCCAAAAACCACCGCGACGTGACAATCGTCGTTAACGCCGCCGACTACCAGCGAGTCCTCGAAGAGCTGGACAGCAACAGCGGTTCCACCACCTATAACACGCGCTTCGATCTGGCTATCAAGGCCTACGAGCATACCGCCGCCTATGACAGCGCCATTGCCAATTATTTCGGGCAAAAGGTTGCTGGCGGTAGCGACAATTTTCCACGCACCTACAACGCGAACTTCGTCAAACAGCAGGAACTGCGCTACGGGGAAAATTCTCACCAGCGCAGCGCCTTTTACGTGGAAAAGAACCCGGTGGCCGGCTCCATCGCAAGCGCTCGGCAGTTACAGGGCAAAGAATTGTCCTACAACAATATCGCCGACACCGACGCCGCGCTCGAAACCGTCAAACTATTCGACGAGCCCGCTTGCGTTATCGTCAAGCACGCCAACCCCTGTGGTGTTGCCATTGGCTCGAGTTTGCAGGAAGCATACGACAAGGCCTTTGAAACCGATCCCGAATCTGCCTTCGGGGGCATCATTGCCTTTAACCGTGAGCTTGACGGTGCCACTGCCGCCGCCATCTGCGAACGCCAGTTTGTAGAAGTGATCATTGCGCCCTCTGTCAGCCAGGAAGCCAGCGACGCCGTGGCCGCCAAGAAAAACGTCCGCCTGCTGGAATGTGGGCAGTGGACTGACAGTGTGGCCGCACTGGATTACAAGCGCGTTACCGGCGGCCTGTTATTGCAAGACCGTGACCTGGGCATGGTCAGCGCTGCCGATCTGAAAGTGGTCAGCAAACGCCAGCCAACCGAAGAAGAAATTCGAGACCTGCTCTTTACCTGGAAAGTGGCCAAGATGGTCAAATCCAATGCCATTGTGTACGGTCGCGACGGCCGCACTGTCGGCGTAGGCGCAGGCCAGATGAGTCGCGTTAACTCTGCCCGCATTGCCGCCATCAAAGCCGAGCATGCCGGCCTTGAGGTCAAAGGCTCTGTCATGGCTTCCGATGCTTTTTTCCCCTTCCGCGACGGCATCGACAATGCAGCCAAGGTGGGTATCAGCTGTGTTATACAGCCCGGCGGCTCAATCCGCGACGAAGAGGTGATTGCCGCTGCCGATGAAGCGGATATGGCCATGGTCTTTACCGGAATGCGGCATTTCAGGCATTAATGACAAGCGAGCGTCCGGCGCCTGACGCCGAACGCTACGACAAAGCGCTTAGCATGCGATAACAAAGAAAGGTAATTATGAAAGTCCTAATCATTGGCAGCGGCGGTCGCGAACACGCCTTGGCTTGGAAGACCGCAAAATCCAAAAACGTGTCCAGGGTTTACGTTGCACCCGGCAATGCCGGCACCGCGCGCGAAGCCAATATGGAAAATGTCCCCCTCGACGTTATGGATTTCGAGGGCTTGGCGGCCTTTGTAAAAAAGGAACATATCAACCTCACCATCGTAGGCCCTGAGGCACCGCTGGTAGAAGGTATTGTGGACTACTTTCAACAACGCGGCCTAAGCTGCTTTGGCCCCAGCAAGGGCGCAGCCCAGCTTGAGGGCTCCAAAGCCTTTACCAAGGATTTTCTCGCTCGCCACAAAATCCCTACCGGTGCTTACAAGAACTTTACGGAAGTAGAACCCGCACTGGCCTACATCCGCGAACAAGGCGCGCCTATTGTCGTCAAGGCTGATGGTCTGGCTGCCGGCAAAGGTGTTATTGTAGCCGAAACCGTTGAGCAGGCAGAGGCTGCAGTGCGTGACATGCTGTCAGGCAACGCCTTCGGCGAGGCCGGCTGCCGGGTTGTCATCGAGGAGTTTCTCGAGGGCGAAGAGGCTAGCTTTATCGTGATGGTAGACGGCGAAAACGTACTGCCCATGGCCACCAGCCAGGATCACAAGCGCGTAGGTGACGGCGACACTGGCCCCAATACAGGTGGTATGGGCGCCTATTCACCGGCCCCGGTGGTGACCCCGGTGATTCACCAGCGCATCATGGATCAGGTGATCATGCCCACCGTTCAGGGCATGGCAAAAGAAGGCCACCGTTATGTCGGCTTTCTGTATGCCGGATTGATGATCAGCCCTCAGGGCGAGCCCAAGGTGATTGAGTTTAACTGTCGCTTTGGTGACCCTGAAACCCAGCCAATCATGCTGCGCCTGCGCTCGGACTTTGTAGAACTCATCCACGCAGCGCTGGATGGAAAACTCAACGATACCAAAGCACAGTGGGATGCGCGCAAAGCGGTCGGTGTCGTACTGGCAGCGGGCGGTTATCCGGGCAACTACGAAAAAGGAAAAGTAATCAGTCTGCCGGGCGACGCCAGCGATAGCAGCGAAAAGGTGTTCCACGCGGGCACCAGTCTCAAAGACGGCGAGGTTGTCACCAATGGTGGTCGCGTACTATGTGCCACCGCGCTCGGGTATTCTGTTACCGAAGCACAACAAAAAGCCTATCAACTAACCGAGAAAATCACCTGGGATGGTGTCTACTACCGCAAGGACATCGGCTATCGCGCCATCGCGCGCGAAGCAGATAGTTAAGCATTGGCTTTGTCTGCTAAGCCTGTGGCTGGCCTTGCCCGCCCTGGCAGCAGACATTCTGCGTATTCCCGCCGATGGGCACTTCGATCTGCCTATCGGCGAACAGCTAGACCTCCTCGTTGATCCACAGCGCAGCTACACGCTTGCACAAGTACAACACAGCCGGGACTTTCGGCTGGTGCGAACCAACGATCTAACGCTAGACTTCAATCGCGGTCGCTATTGGCTTCGTTTCGGGCTTGCCAATAGCAGCACCCAAGAGCGAAATGCCGTGTTGCGCATTCGCCCCTCGCACCTGGATCATCTGCGACTGTTTACCCTCGACGGTAGAGAAATCCAGCCTGTGAACACCCGGGGCATCGCTCGCAGCCCCAACCTGTTCTCGCTGAGCATAGCGCCACAACAACAAGTTCTGTTTTACCTGTGTATCGATGGCGTCGGGCTTACGCCCACCAGCTTGAGTTTGACTGATCTATACCCCTTTCTGATCGAATATCGCTACGAATTATTCGGCAACGGAATCGGTATTGGTCTGCTATTTGCCCTCGGCATCGCCAATTTTGCTGTGTTTTTTGTTTACCCGCGCATACGTCTGTTTGTGCTGCTCGGGTGTTACTCTCTGTGTAACATGAGCGCTATTGCGGCATCCTGGGGCTATATACTTCTTTCCGAGCATGCGAGCTCATTGTTTTCAAACCCGGCATTCGTGGTACTCACCCACCTCAGCATGGCCATCGCCATCCTCATTGCCAACGAATTTCAATTGCGTACCGCTGAGCCACAGTTGCGCTGGCGCCGCCTTATGCAAGTGCTGGTCGCGATCAACCTGATGGCAGCGGCCGTCGCCACCCAGTTGGCAGTGTCCTATTCCAGCATCGCCATGGTAGCGCTGGTAGGTATTTCGGCTACGCTGATAACCTTGCGGCCCTTGCTCACCTACTTTCAATCGCAAGACCGAGCTGCTTTCGAATACCTTCTCTCGCGCGCCTGGCTTGTACTGTTTGTTACGGTAATCTCGTTAACCTATACCCACCTTAGCGCCAGCACTGAAACCATCAATATGCTGATGCTGTTCGGCACTGCAACTGAAGTACTAATCCTGTCGCTTCTGGCCCTGATAGACCGGCAGCGAAGTCTTGTGGAAGGGTTTAAACATCGTCTGCGAGTGTCGACACTGGAAGCCGAAGTTCGCAGTGGTAATGAAACCCTGCGCCGCTTCAATCACGGCCTGATAACACCGCTGAGTGCAATCTTTGGCATTGCCGAAATGCTGCGCAATTCACGGCTAAGCCCGCAACAGCGAGACTACGTACAGAGCCTGCTGGCGGCGAGCCAAGACATGCTCGGTATCGTTGAGAATATCCAGTCACAGGACTTTCTCGACAATGAAACCCCAACCACGCCAGAGTTGCTGTTTGATCTGCCACCTCTGCTACAGGATTTTGCTGATAGTCATATTGGCGAACTCACCGCGCTGTCATTAGACGATGACATGCCCGGGCAAGTACTGGGCGACCCGGGCCGTCTGCGTCAGCTACTGTCCCAACTCCTGCTGGTCACCACCTACTTCGCGACAGAACCGGGCATTCGGCTGAGTGCGCGCTGGCACGAAAAATTGTATCTGGATTTTAGCTACCGCGGTCGTAAGGCGCTGCTGCTATTGCATTTGGGGGATACCGCGAGTGAGTCGCGCGAGGCCCTGCAAACTCGCGGCGAGATTGTCAGTCAGCTGGTGCAGGCGTTAGGCGGCAGCCTACGGCTGCAATCACTGGGACCCAACCAGCATATTCATGTCGTGGTGCCGCTCACGCAATGGGAACACGAACAGAAACTCCCCCAGTTACTGCAGCTAAAAGCCCGCCGCATACTCATCGTCGAGGCCAATCGCCACTTTGCATTGCAACAGAAAAAGCACTGCGAGCAGTGGGGGATGATCGCCTTTGTCGCCCACAACGACCGCCAGGCCATCGCCCTGCTGCGTAATCAATGCACACTGCGCGCGCCTATTCATGTCCAATTGATCAGTGATTCCAGTCCAGACCCGGTACGTGTCAGTAACCGATTGCGGCACGAAGCTGAACTAGCGCAGCTGCCTCCACCGGGAACCATCTTCCTGCTGGAAAATGGTCGTGATGTGCCCGCAGACGCGACGGGGCCCTATCGCCAGATGAGCAAGCCGTCAGCCAGCTTTACCCTGAAACGCCTGATCATTGAGATTCTCGAAGAGCAAAGCGCCCAAACAGAACAAATCGGGTAGAATAGCGCCATGACTCGACACCACAGTTTCCTCGATAAACTCCTTATTTCGGCTGACCGCGGCCTGAAAACACTGGTGCCCGGCAGCAGCCGGGCGCGCCGTTTCAACCCGGCCGATAAACACCAGGACACCCTTATTGACGACAGCCCGCGCCACACCGCCGGGTTGATGCGCATAAACCACACCGGTGAAGTCTGCGCTCAGGCGCTGTATCACGGCCAGGCCATTACCGCCAAAGACCCGGCGGTCAAATCAGCCATGCAGCATTCAGCGGACGAAGAGATTGACCACCTGGCCTGGTGCGAACAACGTTTACGGGAATTGGGCAGCCACACCAGTCACCTGAACCCGGTGTTTTACTCCGCCTCATTTCTGTTGGGTGCACTGGCGGGCGCCCTGGGTGACCGCATCAGTCTCGGCTTTGTCGCTGCCACCGAAGAACAGGTATGCCAACATTTGCGTGAACACCTGACACAATTGCCCCCCGAGGATGAAAAGTCACGCGCAATCCTGGAACAGATGCTGCGCGATGAATCAGAGCACGCCAGCATCGCACTGGCCGCTGGCGGCAAGGACTTTGAGCCCCGCATAAAAGAGTTGATGACGCTGGCCTCAAAAGTGATGACCCGTTCAACCTATTACATCTAAACGCTAGCGCGGCACGCCGCCGGCAAAGTACTGCTGCCGAAACTGCTTTGGCGTTACCCCGGTCCAGCGTTTGAAGGCACGACCAAAGCTCGACTGCTCCGAGTATCCAAGATTTGCCGCCACATCATCCAGTGACAGAGTTTGTTGCTTGAGATAGCTTTGCGCCAGGCCCACGCGCTGCTCTTCCAGAATATCCGAAAAGCTTAGATCGCTGTCGCCCAGCTTGGACTGCAGAGTTCGCACCGACATATCCATTTTCTGTGCGCAGCGCTCTATCGTGCAATTGCCTGTAGGTAGAGAGCTGCGCACATAATCCTGGACTCGATCTGCCAAACTGGTGCGCGCGGCCTCTTTCACCTTACTCAAATAGCCGCCAACCAGCTTGAACAACAGCCTGTTGGCACTGGCAATACGCCGATCGAGAATCTCCACGGGGAAGGCAATAGCATTCTCTGTAGCAGAGTTGTGAAAACGGCAGCCCAGTTGCCGCTCCAACTCTTCGATATCGCGGTTGCGCGCATCAACAGCCAAATTGACGTAATGCGGTTGAAAATCCTTACCCCCCAGTTGCCGCAACAATTTCACATTGAGCAGCGCTGCGTGATAGTTCGCCTGCTTGTTGCAACCCAGATCAGTACGCACTCCCCAGCGTAATTCCGCGACCTTATCGCCCACATAAAGCTCTTGAATCGCCGCTGGCGAATGGGTCACCGGGATATATTCAACGAGACACTCAATCGCCTCGCGCACGGTGGCGGCAGCCCGGCAGAGCGCAGTGACACACCCATACACATCCGGCTCCTGCAATTGCGCCAGCTGCAAGCCAAACAAGGAATCGTTGAAGGTGGCACTGCAGTCTTCCAGCAGGTCCACAAAATCCTGACAGTCGATGTAGTGATCCGGATCGCGAACCACCAGCGGATCTATATGATGCCGCTCCAACAGGGAACGGGGATCGGCGCCACGGGTCCGCGCCAGCGACGGGAAAGCCCCCAGATTGGCAATACGCATCTGCCGCTCCGTGGGCATCAGTTCAAGGGGGCCGTCCAGGCTGTAGAAATGGTTATCACTCATAGCCTTACCTCTTATTCACACCGTTGAAGACAATCCGTCTGCGTCAACTGTGCATTGTTTTGACGCCTACTGTCAGGAAGCTGTCGAGGCTGCGTGGAGAATCAACACAGCCCGCTCTGGCTGGTTAGCGGTCGCAACATACGCGGCAACCAGCGGGTGTTGTGGTCTTCACAGCCAATCGATACTACTATTCAACAATGGTGTTGTATAGCTGAGTAATTGTACAGTGTCCCGTCATTTGTTGGAGGAACCCATGAGCGCCTTACAGGGAATTCGCGTATTAGAGCTGGCCGAATCAGTCGCCGGCGAGTACTGCGGCAAGCTACTCGCCGATTTTGGCGCCGAAATCATCAAGATAGAAAAACCTGGCAGCGGCAGCCCAACCCGTGCACTGGGGCCATTCAAAGACAATAATCCAGCGCCGGAGCACAGCGGTCTGTTCGCCTATCTAAACATCGGCAAACACAGTGTAGCCCTAGATCTTGATACTGCAGGCTCAACACTGGATACGCTGCTGGCAAATGTGGACGTGGTCATTGACGATCATCCGAACGATTGGCTTACCCATCACACCCTGACATTCGACCGCGTCGAACGCGACTTTCCAGCGCTGGTGTTCTGCTCCATCACCGATTTCGGGCTCACCCCTCCCGATGATCGGCGACATGCCACTGACCTGACCGTGATGAACAGCGCTGGCTGGGCTTACCACACGCCGACCGGAGCCGACCCTTCACGGCCACCACTGAAGGGCGCTGGACGCTTTATGGCGAGTTACGAGGCTGGCATGGAGGCCGCGATGTGTATCAGCGCCTGTCTGTGTGATTCCAGCGGTGGTCGCACAATCGAAATATCCAAGCAGGAGGTGTTGCTGTCTCGCCTTGATTACGTGCTTGCGCAGATGGTCAGTGGCGAAATGAACGTCAGCGCCGAGCGCGATGCCTTTGATCTGGCTGGCCCCGCTGGCATCTTTGAGTGCCGGGATGGCTTTGCCTATATCTGGATGTCCGCGCCTAGCCACTGGCAGGCTTTGCGGGAGTTGCTGGACGATACCACCTGGATGAACGATTTCCCCGACAACTGGCTGGAGCGGGGCTGCACGGCCGAGCGGGTTACCCTGTGCCGCCAGCATCTCGGCGCCTGGCTCAAAACCCAGAACAAGCACGACGCCGCAGCCAGAGCCCAACAACTGGGCCTAACCCTGGTCGCCGTTAACAATGCCGAAGACCTGCTGGCCTGCGAGCAATACGAATATCGCGGATTTTTTACCGAACTCCGCCATCCGATCATCGGCAACGCGCGCTACCCTGGTACCCCCTACCAGTTGAGCAAAACCCCGACCTATCCACAAAGCCCCGCGCCACTGCTCGGCCAACACAGCCAACACCTTGCCACGGTCACCGGGGGTGCGCTATGACCCAACAACGTGGCGGCCCCCTGCAGGGCATTCGAGTTATCGAACTGACTAAGGTATGGGCCGGCCCTTACGCGGGCAAACTACTGTCTTTTCTGGGTGCAGAAGTGATTCGCATTGAAAGCGAAGGTTCTCTCGATGTAACCCGTATCTACGGTGTCGACGACCTGAACAAAGCCCCCGGCTTTATGGCGGTCAATCCGCAAAAGCTCAGTGCACAGATCAATATGAAAAGCGAACAGGGTATCGCGCTGCTACTGGACCTGCTGGCCAAATCTGACATTCTGATTGAAAACCTGCGCCCGGGAGCAATTGAGCGCCTGGGCTTGGGTTACGAGCGTGTGAAAAACGTCAATCCCGGCATTATTTTCACCTCGATGGGGATGTATGGCGCCGCCGGACCACTGGCTTACCAAACGGGGTATGCCCCCTGCTTCGCCGCCCTTAGCGGACTCAGCTCGGTGGTAGGTTATGAAGGCGAAGCTCCAGGCGGCATGAATGTCCGCTATGCCGATTCCACCTTTGGCACAGCCGCCGCACTGGCCAGCGTTGCAGCCTTGCGCCATCGCAATCGCACTGGCGAGGGACAGTTTATCGATGTCTCCGCCGTGGAAACCATGACCAGCATGATGGGCGACGCCATCATGAAATCCACGCTCAACGATGAAATCCAGGCCTGCGACGGGAACCGCCACGCCGAAATGGCTCCCCATGGCGTGTACCCATGTCAGAACAGCGAATGGCTGGCATTGGCGGCAAAGGATGACGACGCCTGGGCTGTCATCGCAAACACCATCGCAGCCAGCGTCGGCAAACCCGAGCTCGCCACCGATCCGCGTTTCGCCACGCTGGCCGCGCGCAAGCAACACGAAGCTGAGCTCGATAGTCTGATCAGCCACTGGAGCACCTGCCAGGACGCCAGCGAAGCAGCCGCTGAACTGCAGCACGCGGGTATTGCCGCCAGTAAGAGCTTTACCTCTCTGGATCTGATTTCCGATCAACACCTTTGGGCCCGGTCTTTTTATCCGGAAGTGAGCACCTCTGACGGCAACAGCCGCGCGATCGTTGGGCCCGGCTGGAAAATGAGTCGAGCTGCCCAGATTCATGCCGGTGCCCCGCGCCTGGGTGAACACAATCACTATGTGTTTGGCGAGATTCTCGGACTGTCAGAAGGTGAGCAGGCAAAGCTGGCAGAAGCCAGCGTTACCCGCTGATACAGGTCCGCCGCCGCCAGCTGCGCGAAATGTTGAAGGATTATCGCAAAGTGGTGAGAGCCCCGTGCAGCGCCCTTCTATAGTTCAACACCTAT
The DNA here is from genome assembly GCF_041625495.1 of Litorivivens sp. Classification (GTDB taxonomy): domain Bacteria; phylum Pseudomonadota; class Gammaproteobacteria; order Pseudomonadales; family Spongiibacteraceae; genus Litorivivens. Next base: position 19,411 of record NZ_JBFJTH010000050.1, read on the forward strand.
GTTGAGCAAATACCAACCATAACAGATTGCACACACGGGATAGCCAGCGAGGTGAACCATGTCTGAAACACTCTTTGCTTTTGACGAGCGCAACTACCAACAATGTCAGGACGCATTTCGCGGCACTAACAACCAGGAATACTATCTGGGCGATTACACCATTGAAGCCGGCTCCCAGATTGATGTACGCGCCGAACGAAAAGCCGTGGGATCGTGCTCCATTATCCAGCTGCGCTCAAAAACCCGACTGCGCTTCCGTCGCACCTGGGCACATATTCGAGAGGACGCCACCGATGTGGTGGTACTGTGGTTCGTCAAACGCGGCACCCTTAACGTTTCCCATCAGTGCGGCACCAGCACGGCCCGCGCCGGCGATTTTGTCATTACCAAATCCATGTCCCCGTTTGCAATCGAGTGCCGCCCCGATGACAACGCCCAGCATGAGGTGCTGCATGTCGTCCTGCCGACGCTGGCCTTTCGCCAATATATCCCGCAAGAGATCAAGGCTGGCTACACCGTTCCCGCCGACGGACGTGAATTCCTGATCGCGGAGCGCATGCTGACCGATGTGTTTGAAGATGCTGACGAGCTGGCAGATCACATCCAGCAAAAGCTAGTGGACGCCGCACTGTACGTTCTCACCGACGCGATTAAAGGGCGCGACGATCTGGCCCAGGAGCGTCAATCATTATCTGAGAAGCGCCTGCAGGACGTTATGCGTTTTATCGAAAAACACCTGTCAGATCCGAAGCTGAACGCCTCGATGGTTGCCGAAGCCTGCGGCATTTCGCCGCGCTACCTGTCTCACCTTCTTCGACAAAATGGCACTTCATTTTCAACACTGGTCTGGGACTGGCGTCTGAAAACCGCGCACAAATGGTTATCAACCACTGCGCCAAACGAAATATCCATTGCCGAAGTGGCCTTTCGTGTTGGCTTTAAAAGCCCGGCTCACTTCAGTCGCCTGTTCAAACGGGTGTATGAGGTCTGTCCCCGGGAGTATCGCGCGCAGGCACAACCGGCACCAACCGACACCAAAGACTTTTTCATCGGAAGCCCCAGCGCTCTGCAGTAGCAGCGCGGTTTTCCCGGTTTACTATAAAAGAGGCGATCATGACCGACGCAGCCACCTGCCCATACAGCGGTAAACCCCTGAATGAACTCACACTGACCGACCCACTTATTCAGGCACAACCAACGGAATTTTACGCGCGCATGCGCGCTGAAGATCCAGTGCACTTTGACGAAAAACTAGGCATGTGGCTGGTGACTCGCTACGACGATATTGTGGAGCTGCTGCGCGATCCGGAAACCTTTTCCGACAAGCATGGCTACGAAAAGCAATACGCCAGCGGCTACTTTGAAGAGTTCAAACAGATTCTGGAAACCGAGGGCGGTGGTTTCTTCTCCGACGCCATCAAAAGCGACCCACCCTACCACACCCGCATCCGCAAACTGCTGGACAAGGCGTTTACCGCCCACCGCGTGAAATCGTTAGAGCCCGGCATCACCAAGGTCATCAGCAACGCCGCTGACAAGCTGATGGAAAAAGCTGCCAACGGTGAGGTCGTTGACGGTGTGCGTGAGTACGCCATTCCCCTGACCATCGCCGTGATCTGCGAGCAGATGGGCATCGAACAATACAACGGCGAGAAAATTTCTCGCTGGTCCGAAGCCATCACCGCCCAGATTGGCCGCATGCAGGATCACGGCCAAATGGTGGCCAACGCCAAGGAAATCTGTGATCTGCAGAACTTCATCATCGCCCAGATGAAAGACCGGGAAGCCAACCCTAAAGAAGATATGATTTCGGATCTGGTACACGCTACCACTGAAGACGGCGAGAAGCTCACCTTTGCCGAAGCCGTCTCCCTGATTCGCGCCCTGATCATTGCCGGCAACGACACCACTGCCACCGCCATCGGCAACCTGATGTTTATTCTGGCCAGCAAACCCGATCTTGCCGACGAGCTCTACAACAACATGGACGATCGTCGCTACATGAATCGCTTCGTGGAAGAGCTGCTGCGCTATGCACCGCCGGTTCGCGGCTTGGCCAAGATGACCACCCGTGAATGTGAACTCGGTGGCCAGAAATTGCCGAAGGGCGCCCACATGCTGGTGATGTATGCCTCCGGTAACGACGATGACAGCAAGTTTGAATGCCCACGGGAATTCAGTACCGAGCGCCCCAACCACGGTTCACACCTAGCCTTCGGTGTCGGCATTCACCGCTGTGTGGGTGCCTCGCTGGCGCGCATGGAAATCAACGTGGCCGCGAAAGAACTGATCAAACGCGCCAAGCGTTTGCATCTGCAAGTCGCACCGGAAGACCTGACCTACCAGCCCACGGTCGCTACGCACACCATTGCCAAGCTGCCGTTAACGCTGGAACCACGCAGCTGATCTCATAAAAGGAGAGACAGATGAATCAGGATCTGAAGGGCAAGGTCGCCGTCGTGACCGGTGCCGCCAGCGGTATCGGTGAAGCCACCGCTGCCCTGTTTATTGAACAGGGCGCACGTGTGGTTATTGCCGATATCAACGAAGACGCCGGGCAGGCCCATGCCGACAAACTCGGCAAGCAGGCCCGCTTCAAAAAAACCGACGTCTCCAACGCCGATGATTTGCAGGCATTGGTGCATTTCGCCGTCAGCGAATTTGGCGGTCTGGACATCATGTTCAACAACGCAGGCATTTCCGGTGCCCAGCACCCGCGTTTTCTCGACGACGATTTGAGTGATTTCGACAGAGTTGTTGGTATCAACCTGTTTGGCGTCATGAAGGGCACTCAATGCGCCGCCAAGTACATGTCCAAAAATGGCGGCGGAGTCATTCTCAATAACGCCTCCATCGCCGGCATACTGCCCGGCCAGGCCCTGATGAGTTACCGCGCTACCAAATCAGCGGTGATTCACTTTACCAAGTCCGTTGCCATTGATTTGGCCGAATATAATATCCGTGTCTGCGCCATGGCGCCCGGTCATATCCGCACCCCGCTCACCGCGTTCAACATTCCCGGCATGACACCCGAGCAGATGATCCGCATCCGCGATGCACTCGCACCGGTGTGGGATTCCAACCAACCGCTCAAGCGCCACGGCAGTCCGGCAGATGTCGCCCAGTCCGCCCTGTTCCTGTGCAGCGAACGCGCGGCCCAGATCACCGGCATCGTGATGCCCATTGACGGCGGCATCACCGCCGGTGACCCGGTCAATCACCTGCAGGAAATTTTTGATGCCCGCGCCCGTGCGCTGGCCAATAGCTGAAAAAGA
>NZ_JBFJTH010000051.1:0-22107 GCF_041625495.1 Litorivivens sp.
AGCGGTGGTGCTTTTGCCAAACAGCGTACCTTGCGGGCCACGCAGGGTTTCAATCCGCTCCAGATCAAAAAAACCCAGATGAAAGAAAGTCTGCCGGGCTAGCGCCAGATCATCGATGACCAAACCAACCGAGTTGTCGCCACCGCCAATCGCAGCGACTGACTGAACGCCGCGAATCGCAATCTCCGGTTCAACGCCGTTGTCGGCCAACGTGGTATTGGGCACGTATTTGGCAATATCACTAAAGTCATTCAGATTCGCCTTCTGCATGAAATCGCCGGTCAAGGCCTGCACCGAACCCGCAACGTCCTGCACGCTCTGCTCGGTTTTGTTGGCGGTGACAATCACTTCTTCGATCACCCTGCCCTGCGCTTCTCCGCTCGCCGGCGCCTGCTGCTGGGCGTAGGCGAACTGACACATCGCAAATACCGACACAATCGCGACACGAAGGGTCTTCATCACATTAAACCTTTTCAATTTATTAGACTTATCACTGAAATCATATTGCATGTCGAATGACATGTAAACCCGCGATGCTTGCTGCTTCGCGGCGCTACCAGGCCCAACTAAAATCCAGTGACGCATGACGGCGGTCGCCCACTCGCACCAGCTTTGAGTTGGGCCAGACCAAATCGCCATCACCACCGCCATTTCTGGTGAGGTATTTCTCGTCGGTGAGATTGGACACCGAGAGAACCACCGACCAGGGACCGGACTGCGGCGCCAGACTAAGCCGGGCATTGAACAACAATCTTGCCTCGATTTCCTTGTCCGATGGCAGGCTGGTTTCGGTGTAGTAGCTGTCAGTGTAGAGCGCATCGATCGCCAGCGAAATCGCGGTGTCTGCACCCATCCACGGCAGCGGAAAACTGATTTCCGGGGTGAACACTGCTGACCAATCGGGCGCATTCACCAGCGTCTTGCCGCTTAAATCTCCGCCCGGCCCGTCCTTATAATCCAGATACCGGGCATGAGAGTACGCGACCGAGCCGCTGATACTTAGCCAGTGCGCGAATTGCGGCAACCACATGCCATCCATTTCAACGCCGCGCGTTCTCGCTTTGGCCGCATTGTCGAGACGGATGAAGGGGAATAATCCTTCCTCAAAGTAGACATAGGTCTGAAGGTCATCGAATTCCGAATCATAGGCACTGATATTCCAGATCAACGAACTGTCAAATAACACGCTTTTGAAGCCGAGCTCCCATCCTTCTACAAACTCGGGCCGCACCTGCACCTCCTGGGTGGAGTTGACCGCAAAATCGTTGAACGCCCCACCCTTAAAGGCACGTGCCCAGGTCAGGTAGCTGACGACCTTGCCTTCAAAAAGATCATACTGCACGCTGACCTTGGCGGAATCTTCCCGCTCCCTGATTTTGGGCGTAAAGGTAACATCTTCCGCCTCAAAGGCCTGGGCGACAATTGAAAGATCACCATTGCCACTGGGGTGCAGCTTGCGTACCGGCATGTAGGCATCGCGATTAATTCGGTCGTAACGAATTCCGCCAGTAATCGCCAACCGCTCGATCGGACGGTAGGTCATCTGCAGAAATATGCCCTGTACGGATACATCATACTCGGGCGATACCCGGATCCCGTCATCAACCAGTGAGCCGCCAAACCCAGCGGGTGGTGTTATAGGAATACCAGGAAAGCCAAGCAGCGCCTCAAAACCGGGCCCGGCCAGATAGGATTCCGCATCCTCTCCACCCACCAGGATGTAGTCGGTAGCAATTTCCTCTTCTTGCAGAAAAATGCCGGTAATGAATTCCGTGTCACCACCACCCAGCCCAAAAAACCCCGTTGCTGCACCCTGAACCCGCATTTCCAGTTGCTGCATATCGACTCCGCCGGTACTAACTGGTGCCCGAAAGATATCGGCGGGACTTGAATCTGTATCAGCGTCAGCGCTATTGAAATATTCCAACGCACCCAAAACGACAGTAGTAGACAGTGAATCCAGCGGCCCCCATTCACCCCAATCGGTGTCCAGCCGGATACCGTATAACTGAGCATCATCGATTTCTCCCTGCCGCAGAAAATCGAAGGACTGTCGGCCGTCAAAGGCATCGCCGTCTATATCTGGATCAAACTGCGCCAGATAATCGCGATCGGCTTCAACCAGTTCGCCGAATGGCGAATTAACATCTTCATTTTTTACATCGGTGTTACTGAAAAATAGGCTGATATCCGTGGATTCAGTAGGTCGCCAAAGAAACTTGATTCTATAACTGGTGCGGTCGACGTATCCCACCTCATCACCGTTGAAAGTGTTGGTTGATCGGGACCCCTCACGCTCCACCATGAAGCTGATTCTGGCACTGAGCGTATTTGCTAGCGGTCCGCTGACTGCGCCCTGTAACTGCTGATCGTCTTCACCCTGACGCAGGGTGATATTTCCGCTGAATTCGTCCGTTGGCGCCGCGGACACCAGGCTTACCAGACCGGCCGTGACGCTCTTGCCGAAGAGAGTGCCCTGCGGACCACGCAACACCTCTACCCGCTCCAGGTCGAAAAACCCCATGTGAAAGAAATCCTGCTGACTCAACACGAGGTCGTCGACCACCATTCCCACGGAGTTGTCGCCAACACCGGTCGATTGCATCCCGCGGATCGCAATCTGGGGAGAAAAATCCGTCTCTGTCACCATCAGATTCGGCATATACGACGCCACTTCGGCGAAATCGTTGACGTCTGCCTTTTGCAAAAATTCGCCGGTAACCGCCTGCACCGAACCGGGAATATCCTGCACGCTCTGTTCGGTCTTGTTGGCGGTGACAATCACTTCCTCGATGAAACGGCCCTGGGGCTGCGTAGCTTGTGACGGCTGCTGTGCGTGTGCCGACTCGAGTATATGAATAACCACAACAGCCGCAACGAGCATTATTCTCATGGAGGGCAATCCTTATTTTATTTGTATAATTCCGAAAAATACTACAACATGTCGATTGACATGTATAGCTGCGTCGCATTCGGCTTTACAATTACCATACCGGGCAAGGGGTATTCGATGACTCGCAACGTTACACGCAGAGATTTGTTAAACGGGATCGCTATCGGCACCGGAGCCGGCATGTTGGCGCCCAGCGGGTTGCTGGCCGCCGGTGAGGCGGCGACCGGATTTGCAAGCAAAGCTAGCAGATACTATCCACCCACCCTCACCGGCATGCGCGGCAGTCACCCTGGTTCATTCGAAGTGGCACACGATTTAGCCTGGCGCGGAAAGAAACCTGAACAGTACCAACCGCTCGATGAGCACTACGATCTCGTTGTGGTCGGCGCAGGAATGAGTGGTCTGGCCGCGGCCTGGTACTACCGCAAACAGGTCGGCCACGACGCTCGAATTCTAATTCTGGACAACCACGACGACTTCGGCGGTCATGCCAAGCGTAACGAGTTTCATTACAACGGCCGCATGTTGCTGGGTCTGGGTGGCGCACAGAATATCGAAGGGCTGGGCAGCTACAGTGACGAGGCCGTGAGCCTGATGAACGATATCGGGATCGATCAAGCATTCATGGACAAATTGGGTGAAAGTACCGCAGACGATTACGGGATGGTACTCAGCACGCTGACCGGCCCTGCGCAACTCGGTATGGCAATACCTGGACCCGACGGTCATGTTGCGGTGGGTGGACAGTGGCTCCTGTTGTTACAGGGCCAGGGCGACTATGTGTCAGCAATACGCGAACTCCCCCTCTCTACTCCAGAACAGGACAAACTCATTACTCTGGTCGGAGGTGATAAGGATTATCTTGCGGATCTGTCACTACTTGAAACCTGGGAGTACATCAAAACCACACCCTATAACCAGTTTCTCACAGAAAAGGTTGGGCTGGCGGAGGAAACCATCGCCATTACCAATGCCTGGTTGATGATATTAGGGGGCTACACCGGCTGGAACTACTCGGTGCTGGAAGCATGCGCCGGCGGTTCCCCCGGTTTTCGCGCCATCGGCTGGTTGGGCAAGGCGGTATCGAAAGCGGGCGTTTGGGTTGCCGAATCTTACCTTGCTCCGATTCGCATGTTCCCCGACGGTAACGCATCCGTTGCCCGCTTACTGGTACAAAAAATGATTCCCATGGCGGCACCCGATATGAAGGGAACCGAAGATGTAGTCACCGCGCGCTTTGATTACAGTGCACTCGACCGCGCAGACAATCCCACACGAATTCGTTTAAACAGCACCGCCGTGCGTGTACAGGAAGTCGCGGGCGAAAAAGTCGAAGTCGACTACGTCCAAAATGGCACTGCCCTGCGTGTTTCAGCTGATCGCTGCATTCTCGCTTGCTATAACGGCATCATTCCGCACCTTTGCCCGCAATTACCCGACGAGCAGAAGCAGGCGCTCCAGTACGGCGTCAAGATACCATTTGTTTACGCCAATGTTTTGTTGAAGGATAGCAAGGCATTTTCAAAGTTAAGCGCCAATTTTTACCAATGTCCAAACGACCCATTTCAGTGGGTAGCCTCCGCGCCGGACGTCGCTATAGGCGGATATGAACCGCCACGCACTCCGGAAGATCCCATGCTGATGTTTATGATGAGCTCGCCGATGGAGAAACCACCTACCGAAGGCATGCACGTTCGCGATGTACTGAGACTTGCGCGCCACAAGGTATACGCCACAACCTTTGCAGAATTCGAGCAACAAATTCGTAACCAGTTGCAGTCATTACTGGGCAAGCACGGCTTTAACCACACGACCGATATCAAGGCAATCACCGTCAACAGGATCCCCCATGGCTATGCCTACAGCTACAGTGGGTTGCACGACCCAGCATGGGAAGAAGGCAAGGCACCCCACGAGATTGGTCGCCGGCAATTCGGTCGCATTTCCATCGCCAATTCGGACTCTGAGGCAACACCACTAATGAACGCCGCTACTGATGCGGCGTGGCGTGCGGTACAGGAGCAACTCGTGTAAGCCCCCATAAAATAGCGACATGCCCAATTGGAGTTCTCCGGCGTACGCTGATACGACGAAGGAGAACCACAATGAAAAGTCATACTACCCGGAGACGCAGATCCTTTGAATTCTGAAGGAAGTTGAGACAGGTCGCATCGTGAAGGAGGTCTTCCGAGCATACGGCATATCCGACGCGACCTAAATTCAGAGTGATATCGCGTAACTCTTTGAGTTTAGGTAGTCGCGATCTTGTTAGTGGGGCCATACCTGATTCCAGATTTTTTGAGTACTAGGCTTGTTTTTCTAGGGCCTTATTTACAGTGACGAATATATCTTATTGAAAATAAAGTAGAAAAATAAAACGGCCGGACTACATTATCGTTGTTTCCCGATCCAGGGAGGATACCAACTGATATAGAGCGGTATCGTTTTTCGGGTGCCAGTACCTAGGCCTGAAATAGCCCCTAATCAGGTTTGCGATCGATGCATCTTTCGTCTCAAGCCGCGCCAATGGTACGGCCAACATTTCCAGGGCGGCCATGTCATGGGGCTGTATCGCACCCCGACATGACGCATAGCGTTCCTTTTCCGACCCAACCAGCGTAACGGTCTTACCGATGTCGTGGAGGATGATCAGCGCAATCGCAATATCCCTTCGTATGCCGGCGTCGCGGTAAGCAGCGTATTTGCACAAACCTTCGAGCATCTCTGCTGTATGCACCAATAATCCGCCCTGATAGGCGTGGTGATGGCGCATGCTGCCTGGGACATTAAGAAACCCCATCGCTGTACTCGCATCTCGAAATACCGCCGAAAGAAGCGCCTGTACTGCCGGGTGATAGATACTGTTCCAATAGCGCGTCACGCGCCTCAAGTTCGGAATGAGGTGTGGGAGCACCCAATCCGCAGGCAACAAGGCCGTTGGACGCAATGATTCTAATAGGTCACAACGATGCAGCGAGTCCACTTTGAGCAGTCGCCGGTCATTCAAGGTCCGTAGCTCTCCAGATACTCGAACAATGTCACCATGCTGAATAGCGCGCTGGTGAGGAAGAAAGTTACTGTGGCGCAGTACTGCCGTAGCTGTACCAGCCAGGCAGCCTAACTCTAGGCGGGTACACCCCTGCCCCTCCCTATTCAGGCGGTCGATCCTGCCCAGCACCCGAAATTGGCGGTCTTCCAGCCATAGAGGCTCCGAGAGCAATGGCGGTTGGCCCTGGGTACCAATGCTTACTGTGGTATCTGGATTACGGTCTTTCATACTCCGCTCTCCTTTTCACCCTCTAGCAGACGGTCAAAGGCAGACCCGTCTTGGCGAGTGAGATTGGGCACGTACCGGGAATACACCCGAAACAACATCTCAGTGGACGTGTGGCCCAATTGGCTAGCGATCCATTCTGGTGACTCGCCAGCCGCCAACCACAATGTCGCCGCGGAATGTCGCGTCTGATACGGTCTACGCTTAGGCAAATCGAGATATCGAAGTAATGGGTACCAAACCCTATCCGTGAAGTTTTTGTTGTCTAGCGGCTGCCCCAGGCGATTACAAAAGACATACTCACTCACCTCTCCCGTTGCTACTTCTTGGGTTTTCAGCGCCATATAAACGGCCTCCGACATTCGGATTTCCCGCTGGCTGCCGTCGTTCTTGGTGTATTCCGTACGGCCTTTTGAAAATGCTTCCCGCACCAGAATCTGGCGACGTTCAAAGTCGACATGTTTCCACTTCAGGCCATGTAGCTCCCCAGAGCGCATACCCGTGAAGAACCGCACCGTCATGTAGGGCTGGTAGTCCGGCCGAACCTTTTCAAGGATCAATCGAACCTCTTCCAGCGAGAACGGGTGTATATCGGTCTTCTGGACCTTGAGCCTTTTGATGCGCTCAGTTGGGCTGGTAAATTCATACCGGTCAGCAGCCTCATCAAGGATGGCCTTTAAGGATCCGACGATCTCGTTGATGGTTTTTGCGCTGAGTGGCTTGTCGTGATGGCCGGGGACTTTGGCGAGTGTCGACCGAAATGACAGTACTTCCGCTTTGGTGATGCTGTTGACGCTTTTTTGACCAAAGACAGGGCGCAGGTGGCGATTCAAAATACATTGCTGCAACTCGAGTGTCGCCCGGCGCCATCGCACCTCATTCTCCGTCAGCCATTGATCAGCAAAATCGGAAAAGATGGGGACATCAAATGCCTGGCTCTGCGCCGCTTCAACCGATGGTTGTACCGCAGCCCCCTGCCCCAACCCTGAGGCAAACTTCAGCCCGGTTTTTGAGTTCGGGAAGTAGGCCAGATAATCAAACTGACCCAGCGTAATCTCGGCCTCGATCTTCTTGAGGACCTGCTCCATCTTGCGACGATTTTGAGGTGTGTCCGGCAATCTAGTCTGCTCTCGACACCGCTTACCTTGGCACCGAAACTCAAAAAAGGGATATCCCGTTTCTGGGCGAACTCGAATACTACCCATTACACACTCCTCCAGCCGCCATCGGGATACTCGTCGAACGAGGTTGTACCTTTGTCATGTCCTCAAGAATTTGTTCCCAGATATACAGGATTTTTCTGCCGCCAAATGGTCGGACGTAATGAACGCCCTCTATCAGTACCGAGTCCTTCAACTGGTTGCGAATGGTCCGGGCGTCATACTTAATCCGCTGAGCTAGCTCTTCGGTAGTGAGAAATGTCTGATGACTCATGTGTTGTCGCTCCTCTGTGATAGAATCAGGAAATGACAAAACGCTAGATAGGGAGGCGATTTGTCATCTTGAATGACATTTTAGCGCGCAAAATATGTTTTGCAACAACTTTTTTTCATTCTGGATGACATTTCTTTTTTTAGAGTGATAAAATGCCACTTAAGTCGGCTCATGGGTGAGCGCAAATTAAAGGTGACAGACGTCGCAAGAGAAACAGGGCTGCATCGCAATACAATTACGCTGCTGTATAAAGAAACAGCAACGCGCGTTGAATTAGATGCGGTAGACCAACTTTGCGAATTTTTTGACTGCGAAGTTGGGGAGCTATTTGAAAGGGTCTCTGACTAACGATAACCGCACAGTCACCGCTGACCTCTTGTCTTTCCCGGTGGGATTCGCACCAAGAGGTCGCCCGAAAAGTTGCCGCATTTTTCTGGGCACAGAATGGGCACAAGTTGGGCACAACGCGGAATTGCAGGCATAAAAAAACCCAGCACGATGACTGGGTTTTTGAAAGCTATTCAATAGCTTATGTATGGCGCGCCCGGCACGATTCGAACGTGCGACCGCCTGGTTCGTAGCCAGGTACTCTATCCAGCTGAGCTACGGGCGCTTAGTGGCATTTCTGCCGAGGCGCGTACTATAGGGAAGCACCTCTCGAGTGTCAACCTTCAGTAAGGGAAAATCCACCTTTCCAAGGGCTTACCGGTCTATTTGTTTAATATTTAACCGACAGTGTCAGGCCGTAGGTTTGCGGCATGCCAGTGATGCGGTATTTGATGTCACCTACGCCCTGATGCACGCTATTTACCACGTATTCATTGAAGATATTTCGGCCCCACAGAGTAACCATCCAGTCGCTGGTTTGGCGACCGAAGCGGATGCGGGCGTTGGTTATGCCGTAATCCGGATGGGCAAACAGGGGGTCGCCCTCAATACTGGAGTTGGTTTCATCCACATATTGGTAGTCGATACCGATACCAGCCTCAAAACGCTCGGAGATGGGGAGGCTGTAGTCGGCTGTTAGAGAGTAGGAAAGCTTCGGCGAGTAGTTGAATTCCTGGCCCGCCAGGTCCACATTTTCGCCCTGATTATTGATCGCCTCAAACTCTTTGATTTCGGTCTTCAGGTAGGCAATGGCGCCTGCCAGATACAGGCCGTCGAGCGGTGTGAGGGTGAAGTCCAGCTCTACGCCTTTGACCCCTGAGCGCGGCGCATTGCGCAGCGCGGGGAGCGGCCCAAATACCGCGTCATTAAAACGTGACAGCAGTTGCTTGTCCCGATAGCGATAGTAGAACAGCGCGCTGTTGATATGAGCGCGGCGCTCCCACACGTCCACTTTGGCGCCCAGCTCGTAGGCGTCTACCTGCTCCTGCTTCACCGATTCCAGCTGAGCGTGATCCGAGGTCTGAAACAAGGGGAAGGAACCCGATTTGAACCCACGGGTATAAGAGGCATAGAGCAGGTAGTCGTCCGAAGGCGTCCAGTCCACTACCGCGCGGTAAGACAGGCTGTCCTCTTCTAAGGTTTCCTCGTATGCACCCACTTTACCCGCCTCACCGACACTGAAGCAGCCATTTACGTCAACCGTTTCCGGGGTTGTTCCAGCTTCCAGCGCGCGCTGGGTAGCCAGGCTCTGAAATAGCACGTACATGCCGCTCAAGGGGCTCTTGGATCCGGAACAACCCGAATAAAAGCGTTCTTCTTCAGTGTAGCGGGCGCCAAGCACCAGTTTGAGAGTATCCGCAAACTGCCATTCTACATTCGCATAAGGCGCCTTAGATTCATAGGACAGCTCTGCCACAGAAAAATAGTATTCGCTTACTAACAGGCTCTGCTCGATGATCGGCGCTGGAAATACCACACTGGCGTTGCCACTCATAATCAAATGCAGATATTCATCCACCTCATCGCGCGGAGTCGTGTGATAGCCCACCAGCCAGCGTAGGCTCTCATCGTCGCTGGCGCCGCTAAGCCGCGCCTCAAGATCCACAACCGTCATGGTGACGTCGACTCCCAATTCAGCGTGACGCTGATTAAAGGCGCCTGTGGGAATTTCGGAATCGTCACTCACCAGCTCTGTATGTGACGCAAGGAAATCAGCCCGGAGCGTCTCGTTGATATGCCAGCGGGCTTGCAATGCTACCTGCTCGAAGGTCTCATCCAGCTGAAAATCCATCGGGCGACCGTCGGAGCGCACGCATTCTGGGTGCCCCGTACACCACTCGGCGACCCGGTTATCTTCTGTGTCCTGACTGACATAGGGGTATCGGCGAACACTGTCAGCGACGAGAGGCGAATTTTCATCGTCCGCGTAAGGGTTCTGAGGCACTACTGCAATAGGCTGCCCGGCCTGAGCGTCACTTCGATCGCGCCAGCGCGACCCCACCAGGTACAACTGCAGGGTTTCGTTAGGTTCCCACTCCAGCGCCAGACGATAGGCTGATCGATCCTGCTCCCCCAGTGACTTGTCTTTGTTGGTATTGCTGAACTGCCAGCCTTCTTCGCGCTGGATATCCCGCGCCGCCAATCTATAACGCAGACTGTCGATGATTGGCCCACTAACATAGGCTTCAATATCCTGAGTATCAAAACGGCCATAGTTAATGGTTGCGCCGGCGGCTAGCTCAGTCGACGGTTTGTTGGCAATAAAGTTGATGGCGCCGCCGGTGGTACTGCGACCAAACAGGGTACCCTGTGGGCCTTTCAACACTTCCACCTGCTCCACGTCGAAAATGGCGCCTTTCGACATGATGGAATACGGCAGGTTTACCTCATCCAGGTACACCGCTGTTGTGGGTGTTGCAAAATAGCTGCTGTCGGTAAACCCGACGCCACGCAGTGTATACACTGGCGCGCCCTGTCCGCCCTCCGATACGACAAGACCGGGGACAATACCGCCCAGCTCACGGGCATCGCTCACGCCAAGCGTTTTCAGCTGATCTCCCGACAGCGCGCTAACCGCGATCGGCACATCCCGTACGTCTTCTTCGCGGCGCTGAGCCCGGACCACAACCTCTTCAATAGCCATACGGCTGCGAAAGCCACTGTCCACGGCAACGACCGGTTCCTGGGGCTGAGCAACAACCGACAGCGCGATCGCAGCGGGAGCGAGAGGATAAAGGCTTTTATGCATTTTCAAAGGAGAAATACCGACACTGTTTGAAAGTGTCGCGCATTGTAGAGAAACCGCCGGAGGAAGAAAATTTACCAGGTTGTCAGGTAGCGCTCATGGGCGCTGCGCCACAAGCCCCTTCAATGAGCGACAACCCTGTTTTTCTCGAGGAAAAGCGGCGATTTGGCGACGTGACCGCAGACCGCTTATTCCTCAATAGAATAAGAGTAGAACGAAAAATTCCACCTATGGACAAGTTATTTGCGCCGACGGGCCTCCAGACGACGCAGAAAATCTTCCATAAAGGAGGTGTACAGCTGGTTACCCAGGTACTGGTCTTCTACCCCGGAATCAATGCTGGGGTTGTCGTTCACTTCAATAACGGCGACCCGATCACCGCTCTGCTTCAGGTCAACCCCGTAGAAACCATCACCTATCAGCTTGCACGCGCTGACAGCGGCATCGACCACCGCACGTGGCGCTTCAAAGGTAGGCATGGCATCAAACCCTCCCGACTTAACACTGCTGTCAGCGCCGTGCTTGTAGATCTGCCAATGATTTTTGACCATGTAGTAGCGACAGGCGTACAGCGGTTTATTGTTCAACACACCAATGCGCCAATCGTACTCGGTGTACATATACTCCTGCACAAGCAATAGCGCTGAACTCTTCAGCAGCTTCCCGCCCTGCTCAATTAGCTCCTTGCGATCTGCCACTTTCACCACGCCGCGTGAAAATGAGCCGTCAGGCACTTTCAAAACCAGCGGGAAAGCCATGTCTGCCAGCTTCTCCGCCAGCATCGGCGCGTCACTTTTGTGCAGAATCCGTGTCTGCGGTGTCGGGATATTCTGCTTGTTCAACAATTCGGCCAGATAAACCTTGTTGGTACAACGCAAAATAGACGTCGGGTCATCAATCACCACCATACCTTCGGCTTCGGCTTTCTTAGCGAACCGGTAAGTATGGTGACCAACGGACGTGGTTTCGCGGATAAACAGTCCGTCGTATTCGGGGATACGCATGTAGTCTTTTGGCGTGATCAGCTCCGTCGCAATGCCCAGCTCTTCGCCGGCCTTGATAAAGCGGCGCAACGCGGTTTTATCGCTGGGAGGCATATCCTCTTCCGGATTAGCCAGAATCGCCAGGTCATAACGAAAGCGCTTACCCGCCTTTGGTTTGCGCCAAAGCTTGTTGCTGAAACGCTCAAAGGCATTGGCAAATGCTTCCTGCTCATCACTGTTTTTCAGGTCGCGCAACGATATTGGCCGGATACGGTCTATTTCCCAGCTTTTATCAAATTCCAGCGTTACCTCCATCAGCGGGCAGGGGAAGCGCTCAAACAGTGTTTTGGCCAGTGGCGCAAATTCACTGCGGAGGCATTCACCAAACCAGATTCGCAGCGACATTTCGCTACTGTCGCCGCGAGGCAACTTGCGCAGTGACGGCGCAATCCCGTCTAACTGAATATCGGACAAGGAGCGGGAGCGAAAATCACTCAACGTGCGGATAGACGGGAATACGTGGTGACCACGCGCTTCAGCCAACAGGGCGCAGTACCAGGCACTGCCCAGATATTTGTAGTTGCGACACAGGTTGACCACCCTTACCCGTTCAGCCTTAGAGGAAGAGGTCAGCGCCAGATAGTCTTCAAAGGTGATGACATCCTGACTGGGGTAGTAGGGCGACCAGTCGGAAAGGTCGTCGACAACTACATGAAAACGGGGCATATCTAGGCTCTCTGGGTGCGTGGAAACGGGCGCATTGTCAGACCAAAATAGGGAATTAACAATAGACACGCAATACTTATTTACAGGGGGGAAAAGCGGCGTATGATTCAGCTACTTTTCACTGCCTCGCAGGTGCCGGCTCATGCACGCCTTACTGCCTCCTCTCGACCTTAGCGTGTTCGCCAACGACTACCGGGCAGCCCGCAATAACTTTCTGGCGCGCAGCGAAAAGCTGCGCTCTCTTGCGCTGTTTGACGCCGTACACCACCGCCATCCGGAACACGGTCCGGATGGCTCCCCCCTGCACGCCGATTGGCTCCTGCTGTCAAAGAGCCCTCAGCCGGAACATCTGCTGGTTCTTATATCGGGAACCCACGGTGTCGAGGGCTTTGTCGGATCCGCCGTACAGTGCGACCTGCTGGGGGAGATGCCGCAACTACTTGAAGACGAACGTCTTGGCGTGCTGTTGATTCACGCACTGAACCCCTGGGGATTTGCCTGGCTGCGCCGCTGTGATCATGAGGGCATCGATCTCAATCGCAACTTCATCGACTTTAAAGCGGGTCTGCCGAACAATGGCGCCTATGCGACCATGCATCGCCTGCTGTCTCCCACTGAAGATTCAGACAAGGGATTCGACGCCCACACTCTGGAAGGAATCACCCGGGGTCAGTACCAGTATCCCAACGGTCTGTACTTTGGTGGTCACGGACCCAGCTGGTCCAGACAGTGGCTCGAATCGCGCAAGCAAAGCACGCTACTGCAAAAAGTGAAAAGCATCGCCGCTATCGATTTGCACAGTGGGCTAGGCCCCTTTGGCTACGGTGAAGTTATCAGCGATCACCCCAAGGTCTCTCCCGGCTTTGAAATCGCGAGAGAGTGGTATGGCGCGAACGCCATGTCGAGCGCGCTAGGTGAATCTGTTTCGGCACCCAAAACCGGACTTA
This sequence comes from Litorivivens sp., assembly GCF_041625495.1. GTDB lineage: Bacteria > Pseudomonadota > Gammaproteobacteria > Pseudomonadales > Spongiibacteraceae > Litorivivens. The sequence continues at coordinate 13,391 of NZ_JBFJTH010000051.1, forward strand.
TAGACTATTTCTGGCATAAATTGATTGGCCCACGCGGCTGTTTTGTTACGCTGGAGTTTGGCACCTATCCTGCGGACGACATGCTGACAGCTTTGATCAGAGAACAGCGCTACACCCGACGCTGCGCGGTAGCCGATATCGGGCGAGACCCAGATGCGCCCGAAGTAGCGGCCCTGCGTGACTTCTTTTACCCGGAAGATGACAACTGGCGTCAATCTGTACTGCTGCGCGCGCGTCAGGTGGTGAGCCTCGCGTTAGCAGGCATGCACGCGCAGTCGCAAGCAAACGCTTCTCACGCAACCAACATTCAATCAGGAGCCAAGCGCGCATGACGGTAACCCTTCGCGCCGGCACGCGCTTTGATATTGATGCGCTGCTCGCGCTGGAAAGTGAATGCTTTTCAACCGACCGGCTGTCACGACGCAGTTTCATGCGCTTCGTCAGTAAAGGTGCCCACAATCTATTGGTCGCCATTGAAGACAATAAAATGCTGGGCTATGTACTGGTCCTATTTCGCTCAGGAACCAGCCTCGCCCGTATTTACTCCATCGCCGTATCGCCGGCGGCACGTGGTAAAGGCGTAGCCTCCGAATTACTGACAAAGGCGGAGGCCATCGCCAGCCAACGCTATTGCCTTTTTATTCGACTGGAAGTTCACACCCAGAATACCGCAGCGCTCGAGCTGTATAAGAAATTCGGCTACAAGCCGTTTACGCGCATAAAGCAATACTACGAAGACGGCGGTGACGCGGAACAGCTCGAAAAACGATTGCTACCCATTCCCCCGGCTACCGCACCTGCGCCCTACTATCAGCAAACTACCGAGTTCACCTGCGGCCCGGCCTCGCTGATGATGGGGCTACAAGCACTGAACAAAGACTACATTCCCTCTACCCAAGACGAATTGCAGATCTGGCGTGAAGCTACCACCATTTTCATGACCGCGGGTCACGGCGGGTGCTCACCCCACGGCCTGGCACTGAGCGCGCACTGGCGCGGCTACAAGCCAGTGCTCTACATCAACACAGACGAAACGCCCTTTCTCGATTCTGTTCGTGGCGAACAAAAAAAACGGGTGCTGACGCAGGTACATGAGACTTTTCTTGAGCAGATCAGCAAGGCCGGAATCGACGTGCGCCAACAAAGCCTGAATGCTCAGGAGATTCAGGATATTCTGTCATTAAAGCTGCCAGTGGTAGCCTTGATCAGCACCTGGATGCTGAACCGCAACAAAGCGCCACACTGGGTTTTTGTCAGCAATGCCAATGAGGACTTTGTTTACATTAACGACCCAGATCCACCGGATGCGCCCTGGCAAACGGCAGATTATCGCCGCGCGCCCATCCAGGTCGAGAATTTTGTGCGAATGGCCGCTTTCGGGCGCCGCAAACTCCGCGCCTTTCTGGTGCTGGACAAACAGGAGAATGCGTGACTTACCGCGAACAACTCAAAGCGTTATCCAATGAACTACTGGCTCTGCAAAAACCCATACTGGTGCTGGATGCCATTAAATGGCCCTACCAACACAAAGTTGATTTTCTCGCTCATCACGGTACGCGTTTGCCGGATGTATCTGCGCAGTACTACCAGAGCCTGAAACTCAATTTCGACGCAGCTGCCACGCAAGCAGCGCTGCGCGATCTGCAACAGCGTATCCGCAATGCATTGGGCGCGCACGACCCCTTGGGCGAAATTCTGCAGCAAACCGCCGAACAGTATCAGCTGGTGGTGGACATGCTACAGCAGCGTGGCAAGCCCGGCTTTATGGCCAAATCGCAGCAGCTGTATGGTTCCGCCCGTGACCACCTGCGTGGCGATCGGAAAACCCTGGTAGAACTGAGCGAAAGACTGACCCATATATTTTCGCTGCCCGCAGCACAACACTTGAACACGGCTTACCCAAAATCCATTGACGCACCACAAGCCGTGAACCAACTGCGCTCCCGCTTACAGCCGTATTTCCCTGACGGCGCCATCAAAGTTGCCCTGTCTGACGGCATTGTGTCGGACGCCTCGGCCGGTGGTGACACTCTGAAGGTAAACAGTCAGGCACACTTCTCGACGCTGGATATTCAAGTCCTTGAAGTACACGAGGGCTGGGTTCACCTGGGCACAACGCTCAATGGCCGATCCCAGCCTTGGGCAACATGGCTTAGCGTGGGTTCGCCACGAATCACAGCAATACAGGAAGGATTGGCGGTACTGATTGAAACCCTGACTTTCAGTTCATATCCGAACCGTGCACGGCGTATTTCAGATCGCGTTGTAGCGATAGACATGGCCGAACGGGGTGCCGATTTTATCGAAGTGTTCCGCTACTTCACCGAAAAGGGCTTAAGCGAGAGCGACGCCTACACGGTAGCCCAGCGCACGTTCCGGGGTGGCGACGTGCGTGGCGGCGCGTGTTTTACGAAAGATCTGTCCTATGTGCGCGGTTTTATAGAAACGGTAAACTTTATCAAATCTGCGATTCTTTCCGATGTTCCGCAGATACTCCCTTTCCTGTTTGCTGGCAAAGTAACCCTCGATGATATCCCGGTGCTCTATCAGTACCACAAAGAAGGCATTATCGAAGCACCTACCTTTTTGCCACCAATGTTCCGCGATCTCAACGGGCTGTATGTGTGGTTTGGCTTTGCCAGCGGTTTGTCTCTTGTGGATATAAACAGCGTACAACAACACTTTCAGGAAATGTTCGCAGAGCTAAGCCCAACCTAAGTCAGGCTTAGCTCCGCTTGTTCACTTACCGAACTCGTATACCAGATCAATGCCTGCTCTGCGCAACACACCATAATTGTTGACGGCAAACCCGAGCAACCCGAAATCAATACCAAACTCACGGTATTCTTCGTTGCTCAGGTTTTTACCCCACAGTGCGAGCTTCAAGTTGCCGCTGCCCATCGGAATATCCGCCAGCGTTGCGCGCGCATTCAGCAGACTGTATGCCTCGGTCTGATCATAAAGAAAAAGTTGCGGATGAAAACTGATGGCGTCGACATAGGTGGCGTCTACTCGCAACGTTAGCTGGCCAATCGACCAGGGCGCCATACGGTACTCCACTGCCACCGCACCGCTGTGTTCCGGGGCATAAAGATTTTCCGTAACCTCGTCAGAAATATCGCGATTGGCGCCGGACGAAAAGCCTGTCTGGGGATTAACCGGACCAGCAATAAACTCCTTATACTCCACATCAAGAAAGCCGTAATTGGCAATCAGGCGCAGGCCAGGCGTGGGGATAAAGACCGATTCAATTTCCAGCCCCCGCGTCACCGATTCCCCCGCATTCACTATCACGCTCGACGCACCGCCGCTACCAGCCTCAAACTGGGCGATCTGGCGATCGGTATAGTCCATTTGAAAGAGCGATACATTCAGGCGCAAGCGCCGATCGAACAGGTCAGATTTAATTCCGATTTCATACGATGTGATTTCCTCCGGGTCAAACGGCGTAGTAAAGGCGCTGGTCGTCTGTGCCCTCACATTGTAGCCGCCGCTGCGATAACCATTGGCAATGCGCAGATAACTGCTCAGCTGATCCGAGAAGCGATAGTCGAGACTAAAGGTGGGACTGAAATTGCTCCACTCATCATCGCTGGTCACTCGTACGGTGTCGCCACCATCTAGGTTGTTTTGCAACGTGGTTTCTTTTTGGTCACGCGTATAGCGCAGGCCCAGCGTTACGTCGAAATCCGTAAACACGTTATAGGTAAACTGACCGTATATCGCCTGCGACGCGTTCTCCATCTCATACGCAAATGGTGCGCCCAACCAGGTGGCGCTTGCGCCAGCCGCTAAGGGTGGTAGCGTTAAGCCGGTTAGCGCGTTTGCGATAAAGCTCGTCGGCAACACAAACTGCTGGGGATTATCTTCAGTAGCTTCTTCCTGAAAGAGGTAGACCCCTGCGGTATAACTCAGGCGCTCGTCCAGCACTTTGCCAGTAAACTGGAATTCCTGAGTAATTTGGCGGTGATAGTTATCACGCAAGGCGGAGAAAATTGGCACCAGAGTGCCCGCAGGCACAAGACTTGGTGATCCACTGCGCAAATCGACGACATCGCCCGTGCTTTCAACGGGGAAGGTACCAAAATCGGTTCCGCGCGCTGCGCTATTCCACTCCCGAACGTTAGAGATGGATTTGACTAAGAGATCCTCAGATACGTCCCATTCCAGCGTTACTGCATGGCTGTCGATATCAGAATTGGACTCATCCGGGTCTGTATTGGTGAGCGGCAAAACCTCCAAACGCTCGGCGCTAGCCGAGGCCGCCGCCTGCTCGTAGTAGCGGCCACCATAAAACTGACCGTTAGGATCAGCGTAAATAGGACGCACATGACTGAGCTGCTGCGTATTGGCATTACTCTCCCGGCGTGATCCATCAAAAATGTAATCCAGCGCCACCGTATCGGAAACCTTCCAACGCGCCGCCAGTCGATAATACTGGCCGCTGTTGTCGCCCAGTGATTTGCCATTATAGAGGCTTTCCAGCTCCCGCTCGGCTTCCTTGCGCATATAGGAAAACTTAAAGGCCAACGGGCCGAAATCGGGAGAATCTGCCGATGCCATTACCCGGTTATAACCCTGATCGCCGGTGCCCAATGCCAGCTTGAAGCCAGGCTCACCGTTAGGCTTTTCAGTAATGATATTCAGCGCGCCGCCGATGGTATTACGCCCAAACAGCGTACCCTGCGGCCCGCGCAGCACTTCAATGCGCTTGAGATCAACAATATCAAAGGCCAGCCCGGTTGAGCGCGCAAGATAGACACCATCCATGTAAACACCAACGGTCGGATCTATCGTGAGAGCTGTTTCACCCGACGATACGCCTCGAATGGCCATGGCGTAATTATCCTGACTTCCGCTCTGTTTCTGCATACGCAGATTGGGCGTGAAGTCGGCGACATCTTTTGCCTCGCTGGCGCCTAACTGCTCCAGATCAGCGCTGGAAAATGCCGCTACCGACACGGGTGTGTCCTGCAGCGACTCTTCAACTTTACGTGCGGTGACAATCACCTCCTCAATGGTAGCGGAGCGTTTATCTGCAACCTGAGCATGAGCAGGAGATATAAGGGTTGCCGTCAACGCGACAACCAGAGGATATCGACGATTCATGGGTACACCTGTCTTTAATAGTTATAGTGGCGTAACCGACACTTTATGCTCCAATGAATTAGCTGTAAACCAATTTCAATGGAACCCGAAATACAAAAAAGCCGGCAAATTGCCGGCTCAAGCTTTAACGAGCGTGCTAGCTCATAACTTTGCTCAGCGGTTGAATTCGTAGATAAAATCTAGCCCCCAGCTGCGCAGTTCACCCCAGTTTACAACCGCAAAACCCAATTGCCCAAAGTCGATACCAAAATCCCGATATTCATTGTTCTCGAGGTTCTTACCCCAAGCAGCAACGGTTAGCTTGCCATCCATAAAGGCAGGGATTTCCGTGATAGTCGCGCGAGCATTTACCAGATGATGGTCATCAGATTCGTCGTAGAGATTAAACTGGGGGTGAAAGCTAATTTCATCGGTATAGGTTGCGTCAACCCGCAGGGTCAGCTGCCCCCACTCTTTCGGTGCAAACGTGTACTCAAGCGCCAATGAGCCCTGATGCTGTGGCGCATACGTGTTATCAAGTGCACCGTTACCCGCAATATCGACATTACTGCTACCTACCGGAAAACCCGTAACCGGATTGACTTTGGTAGTAATAAACTCCTTATGATCCACGTCGATATAGCCGTAGGTCGCGATAACACGTGCACCAATAAATGGAAGATAGACAGCCTCCAGCTCAAAGCCATCTACAACATTTTCACCTGCGTTTACGATATTCGTTGAGGCGCCGCCGCTGCCAGCAGTGAACTGCGCGACCTGCCGATCTTCATATTCAGTATGATAAACCGCCGCATTTAGACGCAGTTTTCTGTCAAACAGATCAGACTTAACCCCTATCTCATAAGAAACTATATTCTCTTCGTCGAACGGGGTTCGGAAGTCGCTTTCAGTTGACGCGCGAACGTTGTAGCCACCTGAACGATAGCCGGTAGCTATACGAAGGTAACTGCTTACCTCATCGCTAAAACGGTAGTCTGCAATGAAGCTGGGGTTAAATTTGCTCCAGTCGTTGTCATCAACAAAGGTTTGAGTAGCGGGCGGGTTACCAAAGCCGTTGGTCAAGGTCGTTTCTTTATCATCCGTTGTGTACCGATAGCCTAACGTCAAATCCAGATCAGCCACAGGTGAAATAGTGAATTGGCCGTAGATCGCGGTGGATTTATTGTCGGTAGCATAGGCAAAGGCAGGACGCGATATCAGCACCGATGATCCAATCAGCGCCGGAGTGAACGCGGCATTCCCCGGAGTACAGACTGCGCTTGCTGCAACACAGGTTGGCAATACGAAAGATTGCGGGTTAGTTTCATCAGCCTGCTCTTCAAAGTAATACACGCCGACATTGTATTTCAGATAATCATCAAACAACGTACCTACAACCTGAAACTCCTGTGAAATCTGTTTCTGGAAAGAATGGCGCTGCGCTGAGAAGATCGGAATCAGCGTTCCACCGGGGATCGGCGTGAATGCTGGCCCGAACTGGCCAGACAGATCATACATCGTGCCAAAGGTAACCGGGAAAGAACCAAATTGGGTTGCCCGTGAGAGACTTGTCCAGTCACGGTAACTGGAGATGGACTTGACCGTCGAGTTTTCCATCCAATCCCACGTAACCGTGACAGCGTGCCCGTCGATATCAGAAGCCGTTTCATCGGAATCTGAACTGGTCATATACAGTTTACCCTGGCGATCCGGGCTAGCCGCCGCAGCTGCAGCTACGTAGTACTGACCACCATAGGTCGGACTCGCCGGGTTGGCATAAGTAGAGCGCACATGGGAAATCTGCGTGGTTGCGGTATTACTTTCACGATCAGATTTATCGTAAACGTAATCGACCGAAATAGCTTCAGATGGCACCCAGTTAACCGCTAAACGAAACGCCTGAGCTTCACCATTACCAAGCTGCTCTCCGTTATAGATGCTCTCGAATTGCCCATCATGTTTACTGGTTCGCACCGACATCTTAGCGGCAACATTTCCCCATGCGGGGGTATCCACAGTGGTGTGATAGCTGCGCGTATCTCGAGCGCCGTAACTGACCGCCTGGCGGAAGGCAAATTCACCCTTCGGTTTTTCTGTAATGACATTGATGGCACCACCAATGGTATTACGGCCGAACAACGTTCCCTGCGGACCTCGCAACACTTCAATGCGCTTAAGGTCGACAATATCAAACGCCGCACCGGTGCTCCGGGCGATATAGACTCCATCTTGATAGATGCCTACAGTGGGATCTATCGCAAGTGCGGTCTCTCCTGAAGCCACGCTTCGAATGCCAATCGCGTAATTGTCCTGACTCGCTGACTGCTTACGCATGGTTAAACCCGGCGTAAAATTAGCCACGTCCTTTGCTTCTGACACACCAATCTGGGCCAGATCGTCTGCACCAAATGCCGATACCGATACCGGCGTATCCTGAAGTGATTCTTCGACCTTCTGTGCCGTAACAATCACTTCTTCAATGACTTTGGAGCGGTTGTCTGACGGCTGCGCGACGAGAGTAAGGGATGTCGATGACAGCACTGCGGCAAGAACGGATATAGACGTCCGGTCATTATTTCTCTTCATGCTACTGCTCCTGGACCTGTTAACAATAAACTACCAGCCCTCGTCTCCCCCCGGAGCAGATGCGCTGGAATACTTTCACTAGCCTTACCTGTCAGTAAGTTATAGTAGGTAGCTATAGTTATTTCCAATCGCCATACAATCTATTTCGGTTTTTACGTATTAGCTACGGCAACTAAAATCCAAAAATACTAACCAACCTGATGATTTTCTTATAGTTTTCATCAACCTCGCTCTTTCACTCTATTTTACTGAGCCGCCCCCTCACCCTTTTGGACGAGCCAATGCAGCCACGCTAATTAATTGATGTGGACGACCTGAAGCTCATGCATGATCAATTTGGTCACGCCATAGAGACCGTTTGCTCACTGCAGTTGGCAACCAGATCAAACAGGATGTAGGAAGCTGCGGAATCTGCTGCAGGTCCGGGGGAGATGAATTCTGGGTACTGCTGAGCAATGATCAAGTTCTGGACCCAAAGGAATTCGTCGCCAGCCTTTGCGAGAGCTTGTCGAGGCTAGAGACAGCGGCTGGCAATATTCACCTAGCTGTATCGGTGAGCATGGGCGTTGTATGGGCGGACAGCCTGCTTCTAACTGACATAGAGGCGCTGATAAGAAAAGCCGACGATGCCGTGTACTCTGCCAAGGAATCCGGCAAAGGGCGCATGGTGCCCGTATCAGCGTCGACAATACCCATCTAGACAGATAACCAACAAACTCGGCACGCGGCTACTCTATTTGGGCGGGAAGCGTAATTGTCGGTCGGGATTAATCAGAACAGGCTAAGGCCTGCTCTGACCCTTCGGGCAGCGCCGCTGCGCGGCTTGTTTAAAATGCTGGCGCATTTTATCGAACGGAGGGTTCTCACCCGGCCTCTTGGCCGGATAAACAAAAAACCCGGCGCGCGGATGCCTATTGAGCTAAGGAGCGTAATTGTCGGTCGGGATTAATCAGAACAGGCTAAGGCCTGCTCTGACCCTTCGGGCAGCGCCGCTGCGCGGCTTGTTTAAAATGCTGGCGCATTTTATCGAACGGAGGGTTCTC
>NZ_JBFJTH010000052.1:0-22027 GCF_041625495.1 Litorivivens sp.
ACGAGGGCGCTGGTATTTCAATGTCGTTGTTGATGCTGAGTTTGAAAGAAGCGAGGGAAAATCGGCAACCGGAATCGATTTGGGTTGCAAAAAAGCTGCAACGGACTCAAGCGGGCATGTTCTTGTTGGGCGCGAATACAGGAAGCTTGAAGAAAAATTAGGCAATGCTCAACGTGCAAGAAAGACGAAGCGCGTTAGGGCAATTCACGCAAAAATCAAAAACTGTAGAAAAGATGGACAACATAAATACAGCCGCAAATTAGTAAATGAAAATGCGGCTATTTTCGTTGGCAACGTATCGAGCACCGGCCTAGTAAAAACCAAACTGGCGAAATCTGTTTTGGATGCAGGCTGGGGCCAACTCAAAACCATGCTGGAGTACAAGTGCACTATGGCAGGCGTGGTTTTTGAAGTAGTCAACGAAGCACACTCCACCGTAACCTGTAGCGACTGTAACAAGCGCACTGGCCCTAGTGGTCAGGAAGATTTGCGAATAAGAGAATGGACTTGCTGTGAGTGTGGAGTCACGCATCAGCGCGATGGTAACGCATCGAAGAACATTCTCGCGTCTGGACTCGGACGTCTCGCTGGAGGAAAGGTAGCGGCCTAGTGCCGCCCTGGGCTTAAGCCTGTAATGGGTTTAGGGAATCCCCTTCGCCATGCGGAGGGGAGGAGGTCAAAGCCTGTCGGTCGTAAAACGGAAAACTCGAACAAAACGGCAATCTGACCTAGGGATCACCGTTTTGTGTCGATAGTGGGGAGTGAATCAGAGTGAAATGCCGAGCAGGTTGTCCCGCTGCTCCATCGTGATTTCCGCGCAGTAGCCGTAATCAACTGGAATATTGCAGCCGCTGATAAAGCCGGCAAGTTTGCTGTTGATTGCCACCAGCGCATGCCCCATGTCTGTACCGGTAGCAAAGTCGCCGTTGCTTGGGCAGAACAAGCTGGTCACGTCCTTGCCTACACCGGCAGAATTGAGGTTATCCATAAAGGCTGACTGTGTCGGGGATGGTGCGATGCAGTTGATGCGCTTGTGTTGTTTTGCCAGCTCACCAGCCATCTGCATGGTATAAACGATAATGCATTGCTTGGAAAAGCCATAGGCGTCGGCTTCGCCGAGTTCGTTCTCGGCTTTTAGCCAGTCGGAGGCGGCTTCGAAGGATTCCAGTGCCAGGAAGGACTTCACGGTGTCCAGGTTGGCGCGCCACCCCATGCCAGCGGTAGAGGCAATTGATGCGATACCTCCCCCCTGCGCTATGCGTGGCAGCAGCTGTTCTGTCAGGTAGCGCAGCCCGACGAAATTGATCATGATCGTCTCGTAGGCCGGTGTGGGGGGATGAGGAACCCCGGCGCAATTGAACAGCCCGTATATAGAATCGGGCAGCTCCAGCAGCGCTGCATCAATCGATGCCTTATCCATGATATTGACCCTGAGTGCCTTGGTGACCGGAGCGCTGACTTCACCGATGTCCAGAGCATAGACATTCGCCCCGGCTTCAATCAGCAGTTCGGTTGCGGCCGCGCCCATGCCGGACGCGGCACCCGTAATAACCACATTCTGGTCTTTGTAGCCAAGGATATTGTCCATGGGTATTCCTGTCTCTTGTCACGTTGTTGTTTAATAAATCCGGTTCTGCGGGCCTGATTGGCGTCCCGCTTAGCGGAAAATACCGGTTCTGCAAATAGGCGCCGAGCCATCATGTAGTGGATGTGACTGGCAGTTTTGGTTGTTATGGGGTGTAGCCTACCAAGCTTCCCTTGCGGTGGTAAATAGCTATTTAGATAATAGTAACTTTATATTACCTAATATGCGGTAGATCGAACTACGTTAGTATCTGCTGGGTGTGCGTGTGAGTATCGCTGGGTACCTGGTCGGCAAGCTAGATTTCACTGGGCGTAGATTTCACCTACTATGTAACGCGATTTTCGGGGTGGACGCGGAGGCTGCCGCCTGATGTTGTCATGCCAACAGCTATAAAAAGGTAATCAGGATATTGAAAAAGGTCCAACCGGGAACATCGCCTGCGGCACGTTCTACCTATGACAAGATAATGAACGCCGCTGCTGAATGCATGTTACAGAACGGCTACCGTGATACCCGCATGACTGTGGTAGCGGATATGAGCGGAATATCACGTGCGGCCCTATACAAGTACTTTCCAACGAAGGATTCGCTGCTTCTGGAGCTGAACAGGAAAGTGCTTGAAGAGGCACAGGAAGACTCGCGACGCTTGTCTGCTAGCAAAGCGCCTGCGCTGGAGGTCATACGGGAATGGCTGCTCAAGTATCTCAATACCGAGCAGGCCGGGTTTGTTCGGGCTGTTATGATTGATGATGCGCAGCAGGTGCTGATTCAGGGACAGGAGGCCACCGAAGCCACGCTCAACGATGTAAAAAAAGCCCTAGTGAAAGTTTTGCGGCGTGGCATCAAGTCGGGTGAAATACGAGATGATATCAAGCCTGCTGATACTGCTCATATGCTGCAGGGGGTTGTGTTCAGTGTGAAGCGAAATTATCTGTCGACTCGACCGGTGATTGATCTGCGGGAGCAGAAGTATCGTACCCTGCTCGTAGAGACCATCAGCGCCGGTCTGCGTTCGGGTAATCGCGACTAACTAAAGGCTGCCACCCATCAAATGCGTCGCGAGGTCGATCAGCAACAGCGTAATCATCCCCACGAATGAGGCTTCGATAAATACGCGACCGATACTCCAGCGCTCTCCGTCGCTGTCTTCGTCCATGCGGTACAGGTTGGGGAAGGCAACGACAAAATAGAGCGCATAAAACAGTGAGCCGGTTACCAGCATGGCGTCTAGGTCTTCATACCAGACGTTGGAGAAGTCGTTGTCGGCAATAACAAAGTAAAAATAGGTTTCTCCCCATGCCCAGAATAGGGAGATCAGCCCGACAATGGCAAACCAGGTCAGCGTGCGAACCGCGCCCGAAGTCCAGGCCTCACTCAGGGTCCGGATGCGTCGCATCACAATAATGGCCGAAACATGGTAGACCGTGAAAAACACAACGGAATTGAAATACATAGAGGGCGGTACTTTCTGGTAGCCGGCCAGTGCTGTTGCTTCATCAGGCCCGACGAGCGCACTGTCTAGATAAAGAGTTACTTCTGGGAAGCGGTAGCGCAACCCAAGCACTTCGAAAAAGTATTCGGTATGAAAGTATGTGGCGATAACGACCCACCAAAACATGTACAGATTAAATTTGAACCAGTAGCTTTGGTGCCAGGGGATACCACTGTTGCGGCGAAGAAACCACGGTAGCAGGACACAATACGGAATCCACATCAGAACATTCTGCATGATATTCCAGAATGTGCCGGTATTAAGCCAGCCCATCTGTACCATTGCCATGTTGTAAACGAACCAGAACGGGATAACAGTAAGAAGGAATTTTTCGGCCCACGCTTTGTCGGGATTGGGTGAAAACCAGTAGCCGGGAAGCGGTTTAGTGGTGGGTTTGACGTCGGCCATAACACAAACTCCTGTTGTTTTGATTCTGTTATATGCGCTGTAATTGGGAATCGTCAGGCGCAGTGAGGATAAGGTGAGTATACATATAAAGCATAATATGTATACTATAAAATGACGCGTGCGGCTGGCACTTGGCCACAACCGCTGCCTGATTTCAGACGAAGGATGCGCCATATTCATGGTAGAAGCAGAAACTACAATACCTGTAAAAACGCTGGTTACCGGTGCCACCGGTTTGGTTGGCGTGCACACAGTGGCCGAACTCGTCAGCCACGGGATGGGGGTGCGGGTGTTGGTCCGCAGTCGGGAGAAGCTGCTTCATTGTCTTGAGCCGTTCAATATTACGACTGAGTTGGTTGAGATTGTCGAGGGAGATATCAGTAATACGTCAGCGCTTGCATCGTATATTGACGGTTGTGATGCATTGGTACATTGCGCAGGTATTTTCTCAAATGACCTCTCAGACCGTTCAAAGTTGCAGAAAATTAATGTGGATGCCACCCGGAACATTCTGACTCAAGCGCACCAACAAAAATTAGACCCCATAATTTACCTGTCGAGTTATCTAGCCCTTTTCCCACCGGACGGAAATATTATGACTGGCGACGATACGGTAAAGTCGCCCCGCGCCATGTATGCCGGCACCAAGGCTGAAGCGGAGCGCATCGCCCGTACCCTGCAGGACCAAGGAGCGCCGGTTGTCTCGGTCTATCCTGGCTCAATTCAGGGCCCGAACGATCCAACTTACGGTATAGGCTCGCAGTTGCTGGAGCAGGCGGTGAAAACGCGAAAAATGCTGGTAACAGAGGGGGGGCGCGGGTTTACCGATGTGCGTGATCTTGCCCAGCTCATTCGCAAGGCGCTGGTGAAAGGCCGGGGCGCAAAGCGCTATATGTTTGGTGGCTACTTTCTTGAGCATCGCGAAGTTCTCCAGCTCCTTGCAAATCTAAGTGGCAGAGACATAAAGCCTATCAACGTACCCGGATCTGTGTTGCGCGGCATAGGGAGCACTATCGATCTGCTTTCAAAACTCACGGGGAAAAGTTATATGCTCACGCGTGAAGCTGCTGAGGTGCTGACACGCAGTGTGCCCTGTGATGACTCGCCTGCCATTGACGAGCTGGAGCTGGAGCTGGTGGGTTGTGAGAAGTCCTTCAGTGATTTGCTGTCTTGGATGAAGTCCTCAGGCAAACTTCGCTAGTAAGTGTTTGAGACAGGCGCCGCGCTCCTTATTCTGCTGGCGCCTGTTGTAATTCACTCGTTACTTCATTGATTGCTTCTTCCAGTGGTATCAGCATCGCGGCGGCGCGCGGATAGCCCGCGTACTGCGCAATAAAGATCAGTAACTCGCGGGCTTCGTCCGGTGTCATCTCTTTTCGCTTGAGAGAGGCTTTGATCTGGATTTTGAAAGTAGTGTTTTCGCCTTTTTCCGCAATAATGCCCAGTAGTAATATGCGTTTGTCTCGCATTGACAGGATGTCGCGTGTCCAGACTTCTGCGAAAAGCTGTTCCAGCATGACGTCAGTGAATGCATAGCCTTCTTCTGGGACGACCACGTCGCCGGCATAAACATCTTTAATCATAGCCTCGCCGCGTTCGCGGCGCGTAGGGTCACTCATAGTATTCTTTTTTCTCTCAGTGTGTATTTTATTTAGCCGAGAGCACATCACACTTACTACGCTCGAGACTATCTCCTATCGTAGTCCCGGTAGATGTCAGACGCGGCAAATAACGAAATTGTGGCGGGCCTTGTTTGCGACATATTTGTTGTAAATTGCAGGGGCCTTCCGCAATATATCATAAAACATTTCTAATGCAATTTGATGGGTTTTTGCTTATTCCGCTTGGTAAGATAATCACAATCAGTATACGCACGGAGTACCTAGACACGTGCTTCCGTCTTTTAGCATGGGTAGTCGAGCGACGCCCGATATCAACAATCGATCGGCGTGAAAACTGGTGTGTTGCTTGTACCGCGCAATATGGTGTTAGGCCGCCGTTGTAGCTGGAATTGCGATCAAATCGCTGGTATTACCTCCGCCGACTGGCTAATATCCTGCGCACATTACGTATTTACATGCTCTTGAAATCAGGACTACCGTTATTTAGGTGCGTTATTCACTTCCTCTAGCATTATTAGGTCTCACGGTCAGCATTGTCGCAAGCGTCTTGTTGTGGCGAGATCTTACTGAAGTGCGTCAGTCGCTGGACGCCAAGACTCCGCATATTATCGATGTTCGTTTCAGTCAATTTATGGCTCTGCATCACCGCCAGGCAATCGCGATGTCTCAACTGTTACTTGATGGCCAAGCCACGGGTTTGAGTGGGCTTGCAAAGCGTATTGCCAGTAGCCAGTTGGTGGAGTTGGGCGAGATGCAGGGGTGGTTGAGGCTGTGGGAGCAGCCCTTCGAACCCGACTTGGATGACATGACCTGGATGCTACTCGGCCAACAACCTTACAATGATGAGCTGTTACAGTATTTGGTTGACTGTGGGAACGCGCCGGAGGGAATGCCGGGACTGGCCACTTCAGAACAGTTGATACAGTTGCGCGAATTAACGGGGATCGAGCGAGATATACAGTATCTGCGCCTGATGTTAGCCCATCACGAGGGCGGTCTGCCCATGGCGAGGTTTGCATCCGAGGAGGCAACGCTGCCGCCGGTGCGACGCTTGGCGCGCCAGATTGTTTTGGATCAGGCGCGAGAAATTCAGCAGTTCACCCATATGCTAAATCAGGTTCAACCTGTTGCCACTGATAGAGCGCTGCAAGACGCAAGTGAACCGACACTGTGAGGATGCCAATGAAATACCTGCTTATACCGCCATTGTTCGCTCTGGTCACTACAATTACCGCGTGCAACTCCAGCAGTTCCAGCAGCGGCTCTGCTGGAGTCAACGTGCCTACAGAAACCAGGGTGGCAAGCTGTGGTCCGGGTTCGCAACCGGAAAGTGGTATGCAGGGGCGCGTGTCGCCCGAGGATCACGAAACAGGTCGCGCGGCGGCTGGCTTTACGTGTAATACCCAATTAGTCGGGCAATACACGGTACCTAATGCGATTGGCACAGTCGGCGGTTTCAAGGTTGAGCGCTATGTGGACTCGTCGGGCAATGAGTGTGCGTATTACGATAGCACTCTGCTGTTCCCTTCCAACGTGCTGGACCTAAACGTTGGTGTGAATGTATTGGATATGAGCGATCCAACAAACCCGACGCTGTCCACTCGGCTTGTAACGCCAGCGATGGATTCACCTCATGAATCTATGGTAGTTGCACAACAAGGCGGCATTCTGGCGGCGGTTCTGGGTAATCCAGCCTTTTACCCGGGCATTGTAGATGTTTACGATATATCTTCTGACTGTCTGAATCCTGCTTTGCAGGCGTCTGCTCCCGTAGGCTTCCTTGGACACGAGAGCGGTATCTCGCCGGACGGTAAAACGTTTTATTCAGCCTCTCCCGGCACGCCGACTCTCACCGCCGTCGATCTTTCCGTACCCTTTGCACCGGTTCCTATATGGAGAGGCAATTATACGTCCCACGGCCTGTCGATCAGTGACGATGGCAATCGCGCCTATCTGTCATCTGGAAATGGTAAAGGCGTGCTTATTCTGGATGTCTCTGAAATTCAGTCGCGCCAGCCTAATCCCCAGGTTCGCGAGATAGCATCGATTACATGGCCAAACCAGAGTATCCCCCAGAACGCGATCCCGTTTACCCGAGACGGTAAGCCCTATTTGCTTGAAATTGATGAATATTCCACGAACAACCCCGGCGAAGACAGCTCTGTGGCATCTCATGGTGAGTTCGTTGGTGCCGGACGCATCATCGATATTAGCGATGAGACGAACCCCAAGATCGTGTCCGATCTTCGACTGGAAGTGCACGAGCCTGAGAACCGTGCTGCCATCAAGGATGATCCGGGAGCTTCCAATATTACCGGGGGCTATGCGGGCCATTATTGCGACATACCCACACGCGTGAATCCAGATATTGCCGCCTGCAGTATGATTCTATCCGGGCTACGGATTTTTGATATACGCGATCCTGCCAACCCTAGAGAAGTGGCTTATTTCAATGCCCCCGTTCAACCGCGGATTATTACGCAGCCGGCGCCGGCCAGTAACTGGGCTATGTCCAAACCCGCTTTTGTTCCGGAGCGCAAGGAAATCTGGTACACCGATGGTTACAGCGGCTTTTACGTTGTACGGGTGACAAACGGCGCGTGGTGAACACGTGCCGTAAAAACAGATAGACTTGGTTTTCCTCCAGTTTGACCGCTCAGGGTTATGATTCCGTTAATCTTCGCACCCATATACAGTCAGCTTGAATTACCCGCGCGGCACCGTTTTCCCGTGGCGAAATATCAGCAGCTTTATAACCAGCTTGTTGCTCGAGGCGCAAAGCCTGCTCAGTTTGTGCGCCCTGTGCCACTGGATTATAGGCGTATCGAAGATGCGCTCTGTCCGCGCTACGTATCTCGGTTTATCAATGGCGAGATTGACCGGCAGGCAATGCGCCGAATTGGATTTCCTTGGTCAGAGCAACTTGTTGAACGCACCTTGACGGCAGTGGCAGGCACCATACTGGCCGGAGTTCTATCACTAGATAGAGGTAAAGCCATTAACCTAACCGGCGGGTATCATCACGCCTTCTACGATTATGGCGCGGGCTTTTGCATCATTAACGATTTGTATTTGTCTGCGCTCAATCTGCTCACAAAACCGGCAATTAACCGTGTGCTGATATTCGACTGTGATGTGCATCAGGGCGATGGCACCGCAGCGTTGGCTCAGGACCATGAGGATATTTTCACCGTATCTGTGCATGGGGAAAAAAACTTCCCTTTTCGAAAGCAGGTTTCTGATATTGATGTGCCATTGCCCAAAGGCACTGGTGACGACCTCTATCTAGAAAAGGTGGAACAGTCACTACTGATGGCGGTCAACACGTTTAAGCCTGATGCAGTGATATACGATGCCGGCGTTGATATCCACTGTGATGATGATCTCGGACATTTTGAGGTTAGCAACGAGGGCATACTGGCTCGTGACCAGTTGGTATTCGAGGCCTGTGATCGTGCCGGGCTACCCGTGTCGGCGGTGATTGGCGGTGGCTACCAGCGAGATATCCAAGCGTTGGTCAATTTACATGAATTACTGTTTCAGGCGGCGAAGGCAGTGTAACGCGGCCTAACGAACCGGTGTCTCAAAACCGTCTGGTTTGAGTGCCAACACGGAGCACTTAACCTGCTCTAGTATGGATTCTGCGGTATTGCCAATAATCAATCCCGGTATGCCTACTCGCCCGACGGTTCCCATCACAATCAGATCGATATCGTATTTTTCAACCATCTTTGGAATTTCTTTGTATGGCTTGCCTTTAGCCAGATGCACTCTGGGCTGGAGGTACGATACGGCGTCTTTTCCCAGCATCGTCTCCATTTTTCTGACTAGCTGGTCCAGGTCGTCTGAGCGTTCACGACGAATCTGTTCGACGTAGCGGTCTACTTCTTCTTCCGGCATGCGAGAAAACGCGCCATAGCGATAGAAATGTTCGGCGTAGGCTTCCCATGCCGCACCGATATGCATCTCTGTTAGTTCGGGCATAGCCATCGTTGCGCCGTATTCTAGTACCTTGTTGTTTAGTGCAGCTTGCACTCTAACCTCTTCGACTTCGTCGACGTCTTCATTGATATCAACCGTAGCAAGAATACGGTGAAAACTGTCGTTGTGGCCCGGTTTTAACATCAGAACTGGGCATGGACATTTTCTGATGAGTTGCATGTCTTCACTACCAAACATACGCTCTAGCCACGCGACATCTTCAGCACATTTAACAACAAGGTCATGTTGATTGGTTACGACGCTCCTGATGATCTCAAGGAAGCCGATGCCGGAGAGAACCTCGATGTTGGCCTTAACCTTGGGAGAAATCTCAGAAATGCGGCTGGCGATAGCAGATCGTTTGACCTCCGCGAGGTGCTGTAAACTTTGATCGAAGTAGGTGTAGTGCTCCGTGGAGTACCAAAGTTTACTAGCGTCCATGGTGGACACAAACGTGATTGTAGCCTGGTGATCTTCCGCAATCTTTATTGAATGCAGTATCGCTTCATCCGAGTTTTCCTCGGTGTCTACTATGCATAACACACTGTTGAATTGCCTCATAATGTTACCTGCTTGGCCTGTTTCAGTTGCCTGTTGCTGCCTCTACTTCCGTCGCAGATGTCATCCGTCGGTACGCAAGACGCATTTGCTTTTCAGTTTCGATAATTGCAAAGAGTGCTACGCCTATACCCACAATGATCAAACCATCAAAGAACGCGATTGAGACCGTCGCAAATATACTCTGAAGTGGCGGCAAGTAGGTTATCGCGAACTGCGCGACGGTGACCGCACATACGACCGTCCAGACAACCCTTGTTCCCCGCACGGCGCTCCAATTTAGAGATGTGCTATAAATGTTGCGGATAAAAAACAGATGGAAAATCTCCATGACTACCAGGGTGTTCAATGCCATTGTACGCGCCAAGTCCACGGAGTATCCCCGATCAATTGCATATTGATAGATGCCAAAAACACCGAGTAGAAAGAGAATAGAAACTAGAATGATATGCCATACAAGTTCACCGTTTAGCAGCGGTTCTCGGCGGTCACGCGGTGGTCGGCACATGGTGTTTTTCTCGGTTGGCTCGAATGCTAACGCTATGCCTAACGTGATTGCGGTAATCAGGTTTATCCAAAGTATTTGGATAGGAGTTACCGGGAGCGTCAGTCCGGTCAGTAAAGCCAGTATAATCGTCATGGCTTCGCCGGCGTTTGTTGGCAAAGTCCAACTGATTACTTTTTTGAAATTGTCATAGACTGTTCTGCCTTCTCTGACGGCTGCAACGATGGATGCAAAGTTATCGTCTGCCAACACCAGTTCCGAGGCTTCCTTCGCGGCTTCGCTGCCTTTTTTACCCATGGCTATACCGGCGTCGGCCCGCTTGAGTGCGGGAGCGTCGTTAACCCCGTCGCCGGTCATAGCTACGGTCATATTTTGAGCCTGTAATGCCATGACCAATCGCAGTTTGTGTTCTGGACTTGTGCGCGCAAAGATATCGCAATCGCGTACTGCCTGCTGCAATGCGGCGTCATCCATCCCGTCGAGGTCTAACCCGGTAAGAACCTTGTCGGTGTTGCGCAATCCGATCTGTTGGCCGATAGCCGCCGCTGTCTTGAAGTGGTCGCCAGTAATCATTTTTACATCAATGCCAGCGGTATGGCACTCGCTGACCGCGGCTATCGCTTCTGGTCGTGGTGGATCAATCATCCCGACCAATCCTAGGAACGTAAGCGACCCTTCAACGTCCGTGTGTGCTAATACTGTGTGCTCGGGCGGAACCGATTTGACGGCGAAAGCCAGCAGTCGTTGACCAAGCGAGGCGATTGTTTCTGCGCGAGAGTTCCAGTAATCGGTGTCCAGGGGTTCCGTGCCGCCGTTGGTTGCACGTTGATCGGCGCACATGGCCAAAATGCGTTCTGGCGCGCCTTTTACGAAAATACAGCCATGGCCTTCGTGGTCGTGGTTCAGCGTGGCCATAAACCGGTGCTTTGAATCAAAGGGAATCGCGTCGGTACGTGTCCATGCGTCCATTTCACGGTTAGCATCGATATACATTTTTCCGCTAAACGCAAGCAATGCGCCCTCCATCGGGTCGCCTTCCACATGCCAAATATTGTCTTTATGACGCAACGCCGCGTCGTTGCAAAGTGCTGCTGCACGGGCAAGTTCTTCAAGTACTGTATGCTCAGAGGGAGAAACGTTAACGTTGTTCAGTCTTAATGCGCCTTTAGGCTCATAACCACACCCGTCCAGTGTGAATAGATGTTGGTGCGATACCACGGACGAGACCATCATTTCGTTGCGCGTTAGTGTGCCTGTTTTATCGGTGCATATAACAGACACGGATCCAATGGTTTCAATCGCGGGCAGCCGCCTGACAATAGCATTGCGCTTGGCCATGGCCTGTACGCCAATAGCAAGCGTAATCGTCAGTACAGCGGGCAGCCCTTCGGGAATCGCGGCAACCGACAACCCGACGACAGCCATAAACATCTCGGTGAAATTATAATGTGCAACAAAATGGCCAAAGATTAGCAACAACCCCGCGATAAGCAGAATCATAATCGTTAGCCATTTTGCGAATTCGGCCATTTGGGTGACCAGTGGCGTGGTGAGTGTTTCGACGTCTGATAGTAAACCGCTTATTCTTCCGATTTCAGTGCCCGTACCAATCGCGACTACAACGCCTTTTCCTTGCCCACTTGTAACGAGAGTGCCGGAATAGGCCATGCCGGCGCGATCGCCCAGCGGGAGGCTGCTCTCAACGGCCAGCGTGCTTTTTTCTACAGGTGCTGATTCGCCGGTCAGTATGGCCTCCTGTATCGCCAGGCCATGTGCGTTCACGAGTCGCAGGTCGGCAGGAACTTTGTCGCCAGCTTCCAATAACACGATATCGCCGGGAACCAAATCTTCCCCTGCGACAGCGATTCTTTCCCCAGCCCGAATAACATTGGCGCGAGGGGCTAACATATGCCGAATGGCATCCATTGCTTGTTCGGCCTTGCCCTCCTGAACAAAGCCAATAATTGCATTCGCTATCACGACGGCGAGAATGACCCCCGTATCGACCCAATGGCTGAGCAATGCGGTAATCGCGGCGCAGACGAGCAAAACGTAGATAAGAACGTTGTGAAAGTGAAGCAGGAATCGCGCGACGACATTTCTTTTGGCAGCCTGGGGAAGGCGGTTGGCGCCATGGGTGGCCCGCCGTTGCTGTGCTTCGGAATGGGTCAGGCCCGCCGGGGATGACTGGAGTTTATTGAGAGCAGCGTCGGGTGCCAGCGCGTGCCATGTTGTTAACGACTCGTTTTCCGGGTTCTGCATCTTTGCCTCAAATGACAAATTTGGATCACAGACTGTGGTGCCGCTATGTCTTCCTGATGTCAGGCAGTCATGGTGACAGGGATACAGGCCTAGCTATATAAAAGCATTGATCAGGATCAAGGGGCGCTGTTATGAGGAAGGAAACTCTATGTAAAGATCGGGATCAGCTGCGCTGGCTACTCATTTGGGTACGTCGACCCGCTGCGCCCCGCCAAGTCAAACAGTCGGTCTGGAATTTCTTTCTGTTCAGGGGCATGACCTATTGACAAGCCAAGGGCATTTTTGAGTACCAGCGCCTGAGAAATGCTAGCCAGAACAACAGTCGTCACATTCGGGGGGCGACGGTATCCATCCCTACTTTCGTCAAGAAAGCGGACAACGTCGTGGCCAATCCCAGCACCACAGTCGCTGCAAACGGCTGCGCAATCAGCGTAGGGCTCAGGAAAACTCGTAGCTGACCAACCAGTCCGCCATGGCACGCAGGAAGCGGGCCGCATCGGCGCCATTGATTACGCGATGGTCGTAGCTCAACGACAATGGCAGCATTTGCCGGAGTACCGGATTGCCATTGTCGTCGGGTACAAAGCGTTGCTGGGTACGGGTGATCCCGACGATGGCCACTTCCGGGGCATTGATGATGGGAGTGAAGGATGTGCCGCCAATGTGGCCAAGTGACGACAGAGTGATACAGCCGCCGGACATCTCCTGCATTGACAGACCTTTGGTCTTAGCCTTCTCAGACAGTGCCACGATTTCGGCGCTGATGTCGTCGAGGCTTTTCTTGTCGACATCGCGGATCACCGGCACTAGCAGTCCCGCTGGCACATCAACCGCAAACCCTATGTTGTAGTAGCTCTTGGCGAAAAGTTTTTTGCCGTCGGCACTGAGGGAACAGTTGTACTGCGGGAACTGCTTGAGCATGTCCACGGTGCACTTCATCAGCGCAGGCAGCAAGGTTCGTTTTTTGTCGGGATGCGCAGCGTTCCATGCTTTGCGGCGGATTTCAAAATCAGTGACATCCACTTCGTCGTTGTGCGTGACGTGGGGAATCATCGACCAGTTGCGTTCCATAGCTTTGGCGACAAAGCCCTGGATTTTACCGACAGGTTTTTCTTCCACGCTGCCGTATACCGAAAAGTCTTCCTCGGGCCAGGGCATCATGGGTGCTGGCTTGGTTGTCATAGCTTGTACTCCAATTGTCAATCGGAACCGGGGGGCAGTTACTGCCCCCCGGCTGATTAAGAGAAGCCGCTAGACACCAGCAATGGGAAATTACTTGGACTTGCGGCCGCTTTTCTTTTTGCCCTTCTCTTCGGCCAGCAACTCGGGGAATTTTTCCTTGAGCAGTGTGCCGTGCAGGCTCAGGCGAAGCATTTCATCAGTAAAACGCTGGGCCATCTTTTTCTTGCTGTTGGCACTGCTGGAATGTGCGTTTGCCCACACCGGCCATAGGAAAACACCCACCAGCAAGATAACAGCGTGTACTTCGGCATCGATGTCCGGCTGAGCGTAGTCAGACTCAACAAAATCGTCGATGCTCTGGCGGTAGCGTGCCCAGAACGGGTCACTGGCTGCCTGGTTGGAACTTAATACCTCATAGAGCCAGACTCGCCCGAATTCCGGGTTTTCCATGGCGAAATTGGCCAGTTTTTCGATAACTTCACGCGGGCGACGTGTTTGCACCTCGGCGTCGACACCGTTTTCGTCGACATCGCCAAAGACTTCCCGCATCAGCTTTCGGCTGACCCAAGCCTTGGTTTCATCGATGAGCGTCTCCCGTGTGGGGAAATGGTGATAGGCCGTTCCGCGGTTGACTCCGGCCAGCTGCGCAACCTGTGAAACGCTTAAGCCCTCGGGGCCATCCTTTGCCAGCAACTTGCCGGCTACTTCGAGAATGGCTTCGCGCGTCAGCTGCGGATCGCGCTTACTTTTTCGTGCTTTTCGTGTCGCTACTGCGTCGCTCAATGTTCTACCCAACCCGTTTAGCAAATTGATTTTGTATTTTAACCGACTTCTGGTGGTTACTGCACAATTCGGGCCATCCCTAGAGCTAATTTCCCGCAAGTTACACGATTTTCGCTACGTAGACCGGCTTATACGCGCTCGACAATCAGTGCAGGAGCCATACCGCCCGCGGCGCACATGGTGACCAGGCCGCGCTTGAGGTCGCGACGTTCCAGCTCATCCAGCAGGGTGCCAATCATCACCGCACCGGTCGCCCCAATCGGGTGCCCAAGGGCAATCGCGCCACCATTAACGTTAATCTTGTCGCGGTCGATACCGAGATCCCGGATAACCTTTTCCACCACGACTGCAAATGCCTCGTTGATTTCAAACAGATCTATGTCACCGAGGGTGAGCCCGGCTTTAGCCAATACTTTCTTAATGGCGGGTCCCGGGGCATTGAGCATCAGCGTGGGGTCGTCACCGATATTTGCGCTGGCGACAACGCGCGCGCGGGCTTTGAGACCGCTTTTCTTCAAATAATCTTTAGAGGCCATCAACAGGGCCGCCGCACCGTCTACCACACCGGATGAATTGCCCGCGTGGTGGAAGTGTTCAATGTTGAGATCCGGATAGCGGCGGTTTATGAACCCGGCAAAGGTATTGCCCTCTTCATCAATAGGCATTCGCGCGAGTTTGGCGAAACTTGGTTCCAGCTTGGCAAGGTCTTCGGCGGTGGTGTTCGGGCGTGGATACTCTTCTTTGTCCAATACCACATTGCCGTCGTCGTCGAGCACTGGCACCAGAGATTTGTTGAAGCGGCCTTCTGCGATGGCAATAGCGGCGCGCTTCTGGCTTTCGAGTGCAAATGCGTCCAGATCTTCGCGGGAGATTCCTTCCATCGAGGCGATGGCATCGGCACAGACGCCCTGATGGCTCTGCGGATGCTTGGCCTGCAGGCGGGCATTACCGCTACCCATCATTAGCGGACGCAAGCCAGCGGCCATTTCGTCCTGACTGGCTTTGGAAATTACCGACATCATTTCAGTACCGCCCGCAATAATCAGGTCTTCCAGACCAGACATGATCTGGCCGGCAGCGAGTGCCGCAGAGGTGATGCCACTGCCACAGAAGCGATCCAGAGTAACGCCGCTTACCGTAACATCCAGGCCAGCATCGAGTGCGGCCATTCGCGCAAGATCACCGCCCTGGGTGCTCTTCTGGGCACTGGTACCCCAGATAATGTCATCGATGTCTTTGCTGTCTATACCGTTGCGCTCCACAATTGCCTTCATCACCGTGGCGGCAAGATGCTGAGGGTGCATATGAGTCAGCGCACCCTTGCCGGGTTTGCCGATGCCGCGAGGGGTGCGGACTGCGTCAACGATATAGACTTCAGACATGCGTGATCTCCTGTGTTCGCAAGCGCCGCAGTATGGGTAAGTGCGGCACCGGGTCGCCGTTGCGACTGATACTTGGAGGGTAGTTTAGTATTATTCGACAGTGTTGTGCAATAATAGAAGGCGTCGAATGTGTCTCGCCCGTTGATCGACTCTGCTATTATTCTTGTCATTGAATTCAGAGACTTAACGGCTAATGACAGGTAGTCGAAAAAATTTTGCTCCCGGGACCACCGGCAATGCAAAGTTAAAGGCGCAATAAATGCCAATGAAGAAGGCCACACAAAAGCGCAGCTACAACAGCCCCTTGCGTGAGCAGCAGAGCGCCGAGACCCGAGAGAATATTGTCTCGGCAGGGGCCGCCTTGGTACATACCCTGCCAGACTGGGATTGGAAGAATTTGTCGGCCCGGGCCGTTGGCGAAAAGGCGGGGGTCAGCGAGCGCACCGTGCGCCGCTATTTCACCACCGATGCCAAATTGCGCGACGCCGTGTTAAAACGGCTGGTTGAAGAATCGGGTATCGACCTGAGTACGTTGAGCCTTAGCGATTTTTCTGAAGTAGTGGTGGGTCTGTTCCAGCACCTGCAGTCATTTCAGGCTAAAACCACGACCCCCCAAGATTCTGCCTTCGACAGCCTCGATCGCCTGCGTCGCGCGGGCCTGATAAATGCCGTCGTTGCCGAGACGCCTGACTGGAGCCCGGAAGAGCAGGAAACCGCAGCGGCAATGCTCGATATCCTCTGGCAGCCGCAGCTGTTCGAACGTCTTACCGGCCGCTGGGGCTTTGATGACGAGCGCACCAGTCGCAGCCTGCGCTGGTTATTTACGCTCATGCATGAGGCAATTAGCGCAGGGCGTAAACCGTGACATCCACGCTAAGCGGTCAGCACTTGCGTTGGGCTGCCTAACACAGGCATCCATCACCCGCGGATTTTTTCCAACAACCCGCCAACGTCGTCGCTCAATCACATTAGTCAGTTTACCAACTGGTTTGTGAGATACAGCAGCGGAAACAGCACCAGGACCCAACCATAGGCGACACGCTTCAACCAGCGAGGAGCTGAACGTACTTCCATAAAATACATGATGACCAGTTGGGCTTTGGCGGCGGCAATGAGAAGCACCGACAACGTGACCGCGTGGCTTGGTTGCAGATCAGTACCGACGTTGCGGCCGATCAACCACGCGGCCACTGTGATCAGGCTGAGTGTTGCCCAGACTGTCGTCAGCGGATTTTTTAGATACGCGATCATCGCTTACCTCATCAGATAAAACACAGCGAGCAGCACCAGCCACAGCACATCCACCATGTGCCAGTAGATCGCGCCGATCTCAATGAATTTGATATCCGGCTGGGCCACCTGTCGCAGGTTGCGCAGCATAAACGCCATAATGCACAGGCCCAGCAGCACATGGAGCAGGTGAAGTCCTGTCATCACGTAGTAATACATGAAAAACAGGTTTTCTCCGGGGGTATGGCCGGCGCTGATCTTGGGTATCCATTCCACCATCTTCAGTACGGGAAACAGCGCACCGAGAACAATCGCAAGACTCAGTAACCGTCCAGCATCACGAATCTTGTGTTCTCGCACCGCCTCGGTGGCCAGCGCAACAAAGAGTGAGCTGGTTAGCAGCACTATGGTATTGGCAACGCCGATTCCCTGGCTCAGAAACTGCTGACTGTAAAGAAAGACGTCGAGATTCTGCCCGCGGTAGACCATGTAGCAAAGGAAGTAGACGCCGAAGATCAGCAGATCGCCAACGATAAAAAACCACATGCCGTGATCGCCGGGCAGATAGTCGGCGCGTGTGCGCGGCGCTTGGCCAACCTGTGAAATTGTCATGACCAGTCTCCTCAGGCGTAGGCAGCGCGCGGTGTTGGGCCGCTGTTGTAAAGCTCGGACTCCGGCTGTTTTCGGATCGCCTGAAAAATGCAGTAATACACGATGAACTGCCAAGGCACGTACAGCACCATATTGAACCAGAAGGCGAGCAACCCATTCCAGGCGAAGGGGCCGGTATGGGCAATCCACACTGTTGCTGCGAAGATCTCGGTTACTGACTGCCAGATGGTGTAGTAACCCAGCCATTTCGGCAGGATATTGTTTTTATCGAGCAGTATGGCAAGCGCCAGACAGGACCAGTTCAAAAAGAAACAGCCTAGACAACCGATAAACGAGAGGTAGCCGAAGTCATACAGCATCTGCAGTATTTCTGGACTGTACCCTTCGCGGAAAGCGCCCAGTCCGAAACAGAACATCGGGAAAAGGCAACCGACAATAGCGCCTGTCATTGCACCGGCGATAAATGCAAAGCGCAAAACGGGGCTGACCGACATGCGTTTCATCTGGATGGCATACATAGCGTTACCAACCGCTGACAGGCCGACCGACAGTATCAAGATGGTGCTGGCAATCAGCAGATTGGGCGACTGCATGAATTCGACAACGCCGGCGAGATCGCTTTCTGGCGCGCGCGGCGGCATCATCCAGCTCAACGGCACAAACACCAGCCCGAACAGGTTATAGAACACAGGAATGCTCCAAAAGCAGAGCAGCTGGTCCAATTTTTTGTTTTTGTACCAGGGCTCGGTCGGCTGGCTGACGGGTTCCCGCTCTGCTGTGGCGATTGTGCTCATGCCGCCACTCCTTCCTGTTCTACCTGTTGTTTAGTCACTTTCAGCAACACCAGAAACATCACCGCCACGTACACAATAAATGTGGAAAACCGCAGTGTGAACGAGATGCTACCGTCCCAAGCTAGCGGCCCCGTCTTGTAGAGCAGCGAGAACGCTGCCGGCAGCATCAGCAAGCCTGTAACAATATTGAAATGGGCGACCCAGATCGGGAACACAGGATCAGGTCGGGCGTCGAGATAAATACTGCCGGCGAGACAAAGGTTCTGCACGAACACGCAACCTACCGGTGCTACCAGGAAGAACCAAGCCATATCGTTAAGCAGACTGATCAGTTGCGGATCGCGGTCCGGGCGGAACAGGGCAATTCCCCACGCAAAGTCCGCCAATATAAAGGCTGTGATGCCAATCCCAGCGGCAATAATATAGGCGTAGGCGAAAATCGGACTGGAATTTACGACACGCAGCATCTGTACCGCAATTAAGGCAAACAGCGGCACCAGCAGGGCGCCAATGATATTGCCAAAAATCACCACGCCACGCATGGCGGTGAGATTTTCTTTAAAGAATGCTGCCACTTCCTCGGGTGACAAGGTCGGCGACAGTGGTGGCGCAAACGCTGGAAACAGCCAGTACGCTACTAAAAACAGCAGGCCAGCCACTGGGGTAAGCCACAACAGTATGTTTTGTCCTCGGGTATTCATATTCTTCCCCTGTTATTGCCCAAAGTCGTAACTCAGCTGCAAACCGATATTGCGTGGCTCGGAATAGATCGAACTCTGAAAATAGGTCAGATTCCACTGGTTACTGTTTGAAATGCGGTATTCCTTGTTGGCGAGATTGGTGCCGTAAATCTGCGCGCTGAAGGCAGAATCCAGAATACGGCTGCAGCTGATACTGGCATTGACGAGACCAAAATCCGGCAGCCATGCACCGGGCTCAGCCTCGGGTGGCGAAATTTGTGCGCTGTACTGTTCGTCAACCCAGGCATAGGTAACTGAACCCTCGATATCGCCCCAGTGCTGCGCAACGGGCAGTAGATAGCGCAGCGATAGGCTGTATTGATGTTCCGGCGTGGTTTTGAACGGCAAGCAGGTCAGTTCCAGCGAGTCCCCGCGAGATTTTTCCTGACCACTGCAGTCCAATTGCGGCGTGGCGCCAAAATAATCCAGATCAAAGCGGTTGTACTTCGCATCGGTGTAGCCATAGGTTGCCACCACGGTCAGACCGGGTGAAAGCTGCACGGTCAGATCCATTTCCAGGCCTGCAACCGTGGCTTCACCCACATTGAAAATCGACTGGCCAAGTTGCGGTACCGGGCTGGGGTTGTCGGGGTCAACGTAGGCATCCGGTGCCGCCGTCTGCATGTCGGTGTAGTCGGTATAGTAAAGGGCGGTATTCAGCCGCACCGGAATGTCACCGAGCGCGAAATCGGCCTTTTGGCCGATCTCATAATTCACCACAAACTCCGGTTCGTAGGTGTAATGCTGAGGATTGGCGGCGATCGTCGACAGTCCGCCGGTTTTGTAGCCACGGCTTACCTTGCCGTAGAGCATTAGGTTTTCAAACTTGTAGTCAAGACCCGCAGTATAAGTGAGGGCTGTCGTTTCCACTTCGGTAACAAAAGATTTGTCCACCAGGGTAAAGCCGCCGCTGGCGACCTGCTTGATGAATGCACTGCCCTCTGTGAGATCGTCGGTGTAGCGCACGCCAAGTGTCAGATTCAGCCCTGCAAGCGACGTGGTGAGATGTCCAAGGTCGTAACTTGCCTGCGCAAACGGAGCGAACGATTCTTTGTGTTGTTTGTAGCCTTGTTCGACATCGACAAACAGCAGTGACTTGGCAATGATGCGACCGTCGGCATCGGTTTCCTCATAGTAAGCGCCCACGACATAGTTCAGCGCGCCCTCGAGTGCCTCCCCTTGCAGCTGCAGTTCTTCGGTGATGGTTCGCACATCGGAATTGTTGACACCATCCGGGTTAATGAATTCATTGAAAGCTGCGCGCGAACCGTCCAGATCCCACCGGTAGCTGTGTACCAGCGTAGAGTAGCTGAGAATATTGCGCAGTGTGATGCTGTCGGTGAGGTCAAAACTGAAGTTGTCGACAAAGGTGTCGCTGTTTAGCTGATCATTGGGGTCGCCGCTGAGCTGCACGCTGCGATTTCCTCGGGCTGCCTGCTCATCAATAATATCCTGCCCGCAATTGGTTGAAGGCCCAAAGGCATTCAACAGCAGACAGCCGGAATTGGCAGACTGTGCCGGATCGACCAGTGGCAATGATGGCAGTGTTAATCCCAACGCACCGGGTATGGCGCGATTAAGCCCCGTCCGGTTTACGCGCTCGATTACGGTTGCTGTGCCGTTGGTATCGCTATCGGAGAAATTGGCCAACAGGTAATTACTGATGCGTTCGGTGGGCTGCCACAACACGCCCAGACGTGCAGTCCAGTAATTCTTGTCATCGTAGTCCTTGCCGGTCACCACATCTGTGGTAAAGCCGTCGCGCTCAAACACCTGCCCACCAATACGCGCCATCAGCACATCGTCAATCAGGGGAAGATTGACGACTGCTTCGTAACTGGCGCCCTTGGGATCATGGCCATTGTCGCCCGCCATTCGACTGATACCGGCGCGCAGCGACAGGCTGAATTCATTGTCCGGGCGGTTGGGTTCCAGAAGCAGCGCCCCGCCGGTGGTATTGCGGCCAAACAGGGTACCTTGACTACCTTTTAATACCTGGATATTGGACAAGTCAAAGAACTTACCGGAACCGCCCTGATAGTTTGCTACCGGATCTGATGGCAGGGCCACTTCCGCGAGATAGATGACCACGCCCGGGCTTGAGCCAAACTGTGCGCCCTGCCCGCGAATCGTCGGGGTTTCGGTGTTGCGCATCTGACTACCGGTACCCACCACAAGCGATGGCACTTTACCGTTCAGATCGGTCGGGCTATTGATTTGCTCACGCCGCAGGTCATCACCACTCATGGCGGCCAGGGCGATCGGCACGTCTTGCTGACTTTCCTGCGTACGGCGGGCCGTGACCAGGACTTCTTCAATGGTTGCAGCTGGCGCATCCTGGGCAAACGCTGTCGGAACAACGCTTGCCACGGCTGCCCAC
Organism: Litorivivens sp.; assembly: GCF_041625495.1. GTDB lineage: Bacteria > Pseudomonadota > Gammaproteobacteria > Pseudomonadales > Spongiibacteraceae > Litorivivens. Next base: position 21,517 of record NZ_JBFJTH010000052.1, read on the forward strand.
AGGGCGCTTGCAAACACGGGCAAACGGCAGGAAAACATGGTGAACCTCTGTAATTATTGTAGTTACGGCGCCCCGGTCTAGCTTGGGAGGAGCTGCCAACGGGAGCAACGACAAGGCATGTCGACATTCAGCTAGGATATCGGCATGCCAGACGGCTCCCCCCATACTATAATACTCAACAGCGATGTTTAATATTGATTTCTTTGGGTTGCCCCAGTAACGTTCCGAATCCTATTCGAATAATATTTGAGACCTGCCCGTATGACCGAGAGCGCTATTCGCACGCAAGCCCCCTACCCGGCGCCCTCGGTTGCCTGGTATGCCACCATTTGTCTGGCCCTGTTGTACTGGCTGTCGATTCTCGACCGTTTCATCATTTCGCTGATGGTCGATCCCATCAAACGGGATATGGGGCTGACAGACGTGCAGTTCGGATTGCTGCACGGGATGGCCTTTGCGGTCACCTATTCCCTGTTTGGGCTGATTGCCGGCGCACTGGCGGACCGCTTCA
>NZ_JBFJTH010000053.1:0-21879 GCF_041625495.1 Litorivivens sp.
ACCAGCTCCCGGCACTGGCGCACACAGGCCGACCACGTAAGCGAATTGGCCTGCGGCAGTGGCTTTTGCAATTCATCAATGCGAATACAGGCTTTGGTATCGCCACTGTTCCAGCGGACTTTGCAGTCGAGCAAACGATTTAGCAAAGCACTGTGAGCGGGCTCTGGCAGAGCAACATCCACCGATTCTACCGGCAGGCGGCGACCGGCGATCTCACTCGCTATCATCAGAGTGATCATCAAATCCCGCTCCAGTACAAAGGCCTTTACCGCCCCGCCGGGATAGTCCTGTTCGATGCGGATTTCGGCCAAATGCTTGCGCTGGTGCAGCCTTAAGCCAGCGAAGCTGTGCGTAAGCACAATAAAATCCTGCGCCACTTCGAGCGCCTGCAGCAGATCGCGACTGGTTGCCAATGCCAGCCCCCACACGCCAAACACCCCAAAGTGGTAGCGCATACCTACCCGAAAGGCGAGGTCATCCCGCCCACTGAAAGCGATGGCGGCTTCAATAAAGCGGATTTCCTGATGCTTGCTGATCAGCTGGCCCGGCGTCTCCAAAAACTGACGTGACAGGCCGGTATCCGCACAGACCGGCTCGGCATCCAGGCCTAGCTCGTCCAGTGTCTGACACAGTAATTGCAGCCCCAGAGCGGGTCGTAAGGGGGCTTCTATTTTGTGATTTTTATCCATATTGGCCGAAAATAACAATTTATGGCGTCACTCGCAACATGGGATTGACGGCAAGAGAGGCGTAGGGTGTTCATAAAACGACCAAAGGGGACCGACCTTATGGCAAGCGCAACATCCTTTGTTTCCATCACTGACCTGACGCAACGCTTACGCTGGCTGTGGCTCGTGAATGCCGCTGTAATGCCCTGGGTACTTCTGGTGGGGATTATTCCGGCCGAGCTCACCGGCAACATCGCCTGGCTAGCGATTGGCTACCCCTTGTTTTATATCGGCGTACCACTCTTAGACCGACTGCTGGGGCAAGACCCCAACAACCACAGCGAGGAAGACGTGCCGGCGCTGGAGGCCGACCCCTATTTCAAGCAGGCTCTGCTTTTTGCGCTGGTGGGCAGCATCACCGCCTGGTGTGCCGGGATTTACTACGCGGCCTGGGCTGACCTGTCCTGGATTGGCCTGTTCGCACTTTCAATCGCTTGCATGGGTTTCGGCGGCGGACTGATCAACCTGGGACATGAGATGGGCCACAAACGCGGCCGCAGCGACCGCATCGGCGCCAGCATCGCCCTCGGGGTAGCACTGCTTCCCCACTTCAATGTGGAACATAACCGCGGCCACCACCGCGCCATTGCAACACCCGACGACCACGCGTCCTCTCGCCTTGGCGAATCCTTTTACCGTTTTGTATTGCGCGAACAGCCGCTCACCTGGCTGCGCGGCTTTCGACTGGAGAAGGAAAGACTGAACCGCAAGGGACAAAGCTTCTGGTCTCGTGACAATGAGATACTACCGGGCGTTGTCATTGGCGTGGCCTTTGTCAGCGCCGTGGGCCTGCTGTTTGGCCTAAAAATTATGGCCTTTGTCCTGTTTGCCAGCTGGCTGGGGCACCTGAACCTGTCACTGGCGAATTACATCGAGCATTACGGCCTGTTGCGCGGCAAAGACGCCAGTGGTCGTTACGAACCTCCGCGCCCACAGCATTCCTGGAACCAGAATGCCTTGGTATCCAACCTGTTTACCTTTCAATTGCAGCGCCACTCGGACCATCACGCGCACCCGAGCCGCTCCTATCAATGCCTACGACATTTTGAAGATGTACCGCAGTTGCCCTGGGGGTATTACGAAATGTTTCTGCTCGCTTATATCCCACCCCTGTGGTTCAAGGTGATGGACGAGCGGGTACTGCAATGGGCCGGGGGTGATCTGGAAAAAACCAATCTGCATGCGCCTGCACGCTCTCGTTATGAAGCGAAAGTAAAGGCACTGGGACTGGCTTGAAAGGAGGGGGGTTCGCCTGCAACGGCAGGCGAACACAGCTAGAAACTGAACCGTAACGTTACGTCCAATTGTCGCGGCGCGATGGCGCGACCAAAGTGAGCACCGGAGAGCGTTGGAATATCGCCGCCGCCATCCAGCGCATCCTCGTCAGTTGCATTGCGCAGCAGCGCCTGAATTGACCACCGCTCTTCTATATCTGCAACTCGCACCCGGGCATTGAAGGTTGTGAAGGCACCCTGCACATCAATCGGGTCTTGGTCTGCCTGCAGTAGTTTCTCATCTTCAAACAGCACATCCGCTCCGACCAACCAGGTCACCGGCCAGTCAAATAGCCCGGCCTGATAATTCAGGCTGAGACTGCTTTTCCAGAAAGGCGCAAACGCCAGATGATCATCGGTGAGATCGCAGGGCGGATCCTCTCCTGCCGGGCACGGCCCGTTCTCGTAGTCGGTGAAGCGTGCATCGAGATAGGCCAGAGACAGATTGCCCGACAGCCCAAAGGCCGTTACGAAGGCGGCATCGACCTCAGCACCTTTCGAAATGGCACCGGCTGCATTGGAAATACGGCTGACATTACCCTCAAAAATGGTTAACTGCAGATCTTCAAACTGCGTGTAGAAGAGCGCCACATTCAAGGTGGCCGCTCTATCAAACAGCCGGGTTTTGACGCCCACTTCGTAAGTTTCAGAATGTTCAGGCTCAACTTCCGTAATTTCTGCCCTCACCGCCGAACCACTATAACCACCACCTTTGAAACCCTCTGCAGCACTGGCGTAGGCCGTAAGCTCATCACTAGGGTTCCAGTTCAGCGACAGCTTGGGACTAATATCGCGATCCACCCGCTTGTCTATCAGCCGATACTCTTCTGCCGTTACCAACTGAGTAAATACCGGGCCATCGGCGTCGGTTCCGGCACTGAACAGCTGGAGCGTTTGATCAACAGTTTTCTCTTCGCGGGAATAGCGCAAACCACCGGTCAAGGTCCACTCCGGCGAGAAATGCCAACTGGCTTGCCCATAAATCGCCCGGCTAGTGCCTTCCTGGTAGCCATCAATCAACAGGCGTTCGCCCGGCTCATCACCAACAACCGGAGCCAGCAGCGAGGTAATCGGGCCGAGTGAGCCACCCGTTGCCGCAAGACCATTTGCGAGAGCGAGAGGATCCGGTGCCGCGTCGATAATCACCTGAATGTCTGTTTCACTCTTGGCAGCGTAGATACCACCGACATAATCCAGCTTGCCTCCGAACAAACCGAGCGGTGACACAACGCGCAGTTCCAGGCTGTCCTGCTCGTAGTCCTCACCATTGAGAAAAAACAGCAGAGGTATTGGGGAGAAATCGAGATCTGTCAGAGAAAGCTCTTCGATTTCACTGCGCGCGGCAATCAATGCCACTTCGTGGTCCCACAAACTCGCATTGAATCGAATATCGTACTTGCCGCCATCCTGCGTCGTTTCGGCCGGATAATTCTGGGCGCTCTGAAAGTTGCTAACGTCCTTTTCCACCTGCGGGTCATAAAACTGCATCAGCTGAAACTGATCATCACTCGCCGTTCTGACCTGAAAGGTGCCCAACCGAAATTCCTGTTCGGTTTTGGCCGCCGCCAGGGTGACGTCCAGCCAATCGAGAATATCCCAGCGCAGCTGCACTCGTCCGGCCTCGGAATCCGTACTGCCCTCATCGCGATCAAGCGTCGTGTTATACACCGTGCCATCGCGCTCATTGGAATTTATCGCCGCGCGAATTGCCAAGCGATCGCCCAAAGGCAGGTTGCCGGCAAGCGTATATTTTTTGAGATTTTCATCGCCAGCGGCAATCGAACCACTCAACTCAGGCTCCTGCGATGGCTGAACCGAACGAATGCTGATTGCGCCGGAGATTGTATTCTTGCCAAACAACGTGCCCTGCGGCCCTCGCAAGATCTCGACACTCTGTACGTCCAGAAAAGCGGCGTCCAGAAAGGCCAGACGCCCCACATAAACGCCGTCTAGAAACAGACCCGCAGAGTGCTCAAACCCTTTGTCAAACGGCGAACCAAGGCCTCTTACCCGCAGCGATGTCAGTGGCGGGTGACTAAACACACTCAGGTTGGGCGTAAATACAGCAATGTCAGCCATGTCTTCCATATTGGCATCGCGCATCATTTCAGCATCGACCGCAACTACTGAAATCGGCACATCCTGCAGACTTTCCTCGCGCTTCTGCGCGGTAACCATCACTTCTTCCAAAACCGGGCGGCGCTCCTGCGCCGCAACCGAGTCTGGCAGAACCATCGCAGCGGCACAGGCCGCCAACCACTTTGAATATTTCTTCATCGGGGTGTACTCGGCAATAGAACGGGGGTGTGGCGCTTATACGCCTGGTAATCGGGGTTTGACCCCCATTTTTCGTCAGCGCGCTTTTCCAGCAGCGGCACGCCGCTTACCTTGAGCAGGAGAAAGGCCACAAACACCGGAGAGACTAGCCCCAGCCACTGCCAACCTTGAAAAACTGGCGCCGCAATCACTGCAATCCCAGTCCACAGCAGTATTTCGCCAAAATAGTTGGGGTGCCGGGACCAGCGCCAGAGCCCCACATTGACAAACTTGCCGCGATTTTCGGGCTTGGCGTTAAACGCCGTTTTCTGAGCGTCGGCCACCGCTTCAAAGGTGAAACCAATAAGCCACAGGACGGCGCCCAGCAGAGCTACCCACCCCAGCGGCTGCTGATTGGCGCTCGTAATGGCAATCAATGTCGCGAGCAGGGTAATAAACACCCAGATGCCCTGCAGGGTCCAGGTAACAAGAAAGCGCGGCCAGCGGGTTTTGATTTCATCAAATCGGCCGTCCTTCCCCGCGCGTTTCACGCGGCGAAACAGAAACGACCCCAGGCGCGACGCCCAGATGACCACCAGCCCCGCCAGAAGCCAGGCTCGCAAATCGGGCTCTCCAGCAGTCGCCCCAAGCACGGCAATGGCGACCAACAGTAAATACGTTAGGCTACCAGTCAGGTCGTAGTAGTGCTCAGTTTGAAATAGGTAAGACGGTATAAAAACCAGCCATTGAATCCCCATCGCTATCAAGGCCAGCGTAACCAATACCGGCAACCCAGCCAGCTCGGTTTCACTGGCACGTGTCGCAAACGCCAGGCACAGCGCCAGCCCCACACTGATGGCAATAACTATTAAGGCACGCATAATCGGCACCATCGCTCTTATCCCCCAAAAGGTTTCTTATTACGATAGCGTAGACCATTCCAGATCAGACCAGAGTAAGCAAGTCGATACGTTTACGCAACGCCGGGATGACGCGCTCTTCGAACCAGGGGTTTCGTTTCAACCACAGCTGATTACGCGGCGATGGATGGGGCAAGGGAAAATAACGGGGGCCATATTGCGCGTAACGCTGTACGGTTTCGGTGAGGGTTTTGGCTGGTTTGTTTAAGTAGTATCGCTGGGCATACTGCCCCACCAGCAGGATCAGCTCAATGTCAGGCATCTGCGCCAACAAGGATTGGTGCCAGCTCACTGCGCACTCGGGACGCGGCGGCAGATCACCGCTTTTGCCCTTACCCGGATAGCAGAACCCCATTGGCACGATTGCCGTCAGGGACTCATCATAGAACCGTTGTTTATCCCAACCCAGCCAGCGCCGTAAGCGGTCGCCCGAGGGGTCATTCCAGGGAATCCCGGTATGGTGTACCCGAGTGCCCGGCGCCTGCCCGACGATCAGCAGCCTGGACGTGGCGCTGGCGCGAACCACCGGATTGGGCCCCAACGGTAGCTGCGCCTCACAAAGCCGACAGGCACGTACCTCGGCCAGCAATTTAGCCAGCTTATATTCGCTATCACTGGCAATAACTTTTGGCGGTTTTTCAGCCAAGGAAAATCAGCCTCCAATATGCTTTAATACGCGCCTTCCAGGTCACGACATTCCGGAGATTTATCATCCATGCCTAGCCCACTGTCCGCACTTGAGCAACAGGACGATTTTCTGCGTCGCCATATTGGCCCCGACGACACGCAGATTGCAAGCATGCTGGAAACCCTGGGGGTAACCACCCTGGACGACCTGATCGGCCAGACAGTGCCGGCCAGTATTCGTCGCCAGTCCATGGATTTGCCGGAACCCCAGTCTGAAACGCGCGTTCTGGACTATCTGAAAAGCCTGGCCAAAAAGAATGTCGTTGCCCGCACCCACATTGGTATGGGCTATTACGACACCATCACACCACCGGTGATTCTGCGCAATGTGCTGGAAAACCCGGGCTGGTACACCGCCTACACCCCCTACCAGCCGGAAATTGCCCAAGGGCGACTTGAAGCTCTGCTCAACTTTCAGCAAATGGTGATGGATCTGACCGGTATGGAGCTGGCCAATGCTTCCTTGCTGGACGAAGGCACCGCTGCCGCCGAAGCCATGACCCTGTGCAAGCGTTCGGCCCGCAAGAACAAGAGCAACGTGTTTTTTGTGGACGAAAACTGCCACCCCCAAACCATTGCCGTGCTGCAGACCCGCGCCGAGCCGCTGGATATTGACATTGTGGTCGGTCCACGCGAAAAACTCGCCGCCCAACCCGCCTTTGCTGCCCTTTTGCAATACCCGGGCAGCACCGGTGAAGTGGTCGACCTGAGCGATCTGATTCAGCAGGCCCACAACGCCGATACGCTGGTGGTGGTTGCAGCCGATCTGCTGAGTCTGACCGTACTGACACCGCCCGGTGAAATGGGCGCCGATGTGGTGGTGGGATGCGCCCAGCGCTTTGGCGTTCCCATGGGATTCGGCGGCCCTCACGCTGCCTTCTTCGCCACCAAGGACAGCTTTAAACGCTCGGTTCCCGGCCGCATTATCGGCGTATCGGTCGACAAGCGCGGCAACAAGGCCCTGCGCATGGCCATGCAAACCCGCGAGCAACACATTCGCCGCGAGAAAGCCACATCCAATATCTGCACCTCGCAGGCCCTGCTGGCGATCATGGCCGTGTTTTACGCGATTTATCACGGTCCGGAAGGCTTGCGCACCATTGCCTCGCGTTGCCACCGACTGGCAGCCATTGCGGCAAAAGGTTTTGAACAGCTAGGTTTCAAACTGCGCTTTGAAAACTATTTCGACACCATCGTTGTAGAAACTGGCGTGAACACCGACATTCTGTACGAGCGCGCGCTGGAGCAGGCCATCAACCTGCGCAAACTCGATGGTGCTCTCGGTATCAGCATGGATGAAACCACCACCCGTGCCGACATCAGAGCGCTGTGGGCCATATTTGAAGAAGATTTCAAACCCGACCTTGAAGCCATCGACGCCGAGCTGGACGACGAGCCCGCCATTCCCGCCGGGCTCAAGCGTCAAAGCAAATACCTGACGCACCCCATCTTCAATACCCATCACAGCGAGACCGAAATGCTGCGCTACATGAAGCAGCTGGAAAGCCGTGATATTGCCCTGAACCACAGCATGATCGCGCTGGGCTCGTGCACCATGAAGCTCAACGCCACCACCGAGATGATCCCGGTGACCTGGCCGGAATTCGGCCGCATCCACCCCTTTGCACCCAAAACACAGGTGCAGGGCTACCTGGCAATGATTGACGAGCTGGAACAGCAACTGATTCAGTGCACCGGTTACGATGCCTTCTCTATGCAGCCTAACGCCGGCTCGCAGGGAGAATATGCCGGCCTGCTCGCCATTCAGAAGTATCATGAAAGCAAAGGCGACAACCAGCGCGATATCTGCCTGATACCCTCTTCTGCCCACGGCACCAATCCCGCCTCTGCGGCGATGGTCGGCATGAAAGTAGTGATCGTTGACTGCGATGATAACGGCAACGTCGATATCGACGACCTGCGTGAAAAAGCCGAGCGTCACAGCAACGAACTGGCTGCATTGATGGTTACCTACCCCTCAACTCACGGGGTATTTGAAGAAGGCATTCGTGAAATCTGCGACATCATCCACCAGCATGGCGGACAGGTGTACGTGGATGGCGCCAACATGAACGCACTGGTCGGCCTTGCGGCGCCCGGCGAATTCGGGGCGGACGTATCTCACCTCAATTTGCACAAAACCTTTTGTATTCCCCACGGTGGCGGTGGCCCCGGCATGGGCCCGATTGGTGTTAAAGCACACCTGGCGCCCTTCTTGCCCAACCACCCGGTGCTGGATATCGACGCATTGAGCAAAGACAACGTCACCGTATCTGCCGCCACCTATGGCAGCGCTGGTATCCTGCCGATCTCCTGGACTTACATTGCCTTGATGGGCGCCCGCGGCTTAACGCGCGCGACAGAGGTCGCCATCCTCAATGCGAACTACATCGCCAATCGATTGAGCGGTCACTATCCGGTGCTATACACCGGCCGTAACAACCGCGTGGCGCACGAGTGCATCATCGACCTGCGCCCACTCAAAGAAAGTAGCGGGATCACCGAGGAAGATATCGCCAAGCGGCTAATGGATTATGGTTTCCACGCCCCGACCATGTCATTCCCGGTGGCTGGCACACTGATGATTGAACCTACCGAAAGTGAAGCTCAGGAAGAGCTGGATCGATTCTGCGAAGCGATGATTCAAATTCGCGAAGAAGCCGCAAAAGTTGAGCGCGGAGAATGGTCACTGGATGACAACCCGCTGGTCAATGCGCCACACACGATGGCTGACATGCTCGATAGCGACTGGAGTCGCGCCTACACGCGCGAGCAAGCTGGCACGCCAGTGCCGGGATTGAAAACCTACAAGTATTGGCCGGCGGTGAACCGGATTGATAATGTGTACGGGGATCGAAATCTGTTTTGTGCGTGTCCGCCGGTTGAGAGTTATGGAGCCCAAATAGAATAGAAGATTACTGGAACGCCCACCTTCCTTCAAACATGCAGACCTGCGTCCCGAGCCCCCCCTCTCACTCCACGAGGGGGCCTCGGGCCTAAAGCACTAGCAGCGCTAAAACAAAATCAAAAGCTAGAGCAATCGATCTCACGGAGCGTAATGCTTTCTATGTTATATTGAGTTTCGGTAACGTCACCCTCAGCTTGATTTGCCGGCAGAAGCACCGACTCGGCCCGGCGATTGATCCCCGTCAGCATACCTCCATCCTTTGAAATTTTTAGATCGAAGGTTTCGTCGCCCTCATCCCGAGTAAATGTAATCGTTACGGTGTCGCCGACTTGCTGCCACAGCACTTCCCTGTTCTGGAGCGTAGTGCCCACAGGCTTTCCGTATGAACCGTAATCTTGATACTCTTTAAATTGCCCCTCCATCTGCGGATCTTTAACCACCAAAGCAACGTGATGCTCCTCCCCTACGAACTGCGCAGTTTGGTTATTCACATCAAAACTAATGGCAGCGTCTACATCGACTATCTCAACATTTGCCGAAAAAGCTTGACCGAACTCGTTCTCAAAATTCCGCAATTTCTGTGTTGAACTCTGATAGTCGTAACAACGGCCTGCGACAGAATTATTCATTTCCAGCATAGCTTGGATATCGTCTAAAGCTGCAGCGTTACTATTTATAGCACGGACGATCTCCGCTATCGTTTGATTTACTTCCGCTGCTTTTGCCGGGGTTCCTGCAGCAAATGTAACGATCTTCACGTCATCTACGGCCGCATTTGCAGCAACAGAAAAGGCCATTATTCCTGAAAAAACTAGTTTACTTACATTCATTCTATAATCCTCATAACGATAAATTTTGCAATCGTGAATTTATTGCCAGCTGGCTTCATCCCAGTTAAACGAGTCCCAGACCGCACTATCGGTGTTCGAGTCTGAATCGCAACTATCCCCCACACCATTCGCATCGCTATCGACCTGTTCTGCGTTAGCTACTTCATGGCAGTTATCTACATTGTCGCCAACGCCATCGCCGTCGGTATCTGCCGTCTCATTGGGGTTTTCTGGGAAGGCATCACGGTTATCACCAACGCCATCACCATCGGCGTCATTGGTTTCCGCAGGATCATTTGGAAATGCGTCGGCATTATCGCCTACGCCATCGCCATCTGAATCCTTGGACTCTGCCGAATCATTCGGGTAGCTATCCGCATTATCACCAACACCGTCACCATCTGTATCAGTGGTTTCTGCTGCGTCACCGGGGAACGCGTCGCGGTTATCGCCGACACCATCACCATCGGTATCTTTGGACTCTGCCGGATCGTTCGGAAAAGCATCTGTATTATCGCCAACGCCATCGCCATCGGTATCTTTGGATTCAGAAGCATCACCAGGAAATGCATCCGCGTTATCGCCTATACCGTCGCCGTCGCTATCCTTGGTTTCTTCCGGATCTTCAGGGAAGGCATCTGCGTTATCTCCCACACCATCCTTGTCGGAATCTCTAGACTCCGCGGGGTCGTTAGGGAACATGTCGCTGTTATCGCCAACGCCATCGCCATCACGATCACTCCACTCACTTGCGTCATCCGGAAAGGCATCACAGGCATCACCGTAAGTATCCGAATCACGATCTTCCTGAGTTTCGTTGCTCACCGTAGGACAATTATCGCTAGCGTCAGATACCGAATCCTCATCAATATCCGGAGCCGTTCGCGCCTGCTTCGGTGATTCAGATACCGTGCCATCTTCCATTGCTTGCGTGTTTTGGTCGTTACCGGTCGTTTCTTTTTCCGCAACCATCACTTTGCTCACCTCAGAAACCGGGGTATCCGTACCCGGAATTTTCAAGGTAGATGGATCAACGGTCACTGCTGCCGCGACATCGCTTACATCATTAAACTCCTGTATCTGTCCGGTAGCCGAGCTTCCGTCAATCTCGCCGTCACTCAGATCCTTTGCCAATGCATCTACTAAGGAGTCAGCAGTTACTGTCGACGCGCTATTGTTGGCAACGGCCTCTTTTCGAAGGTTTTCTACAACCGCCGAGAACGCCTCAATAGCCATACGATACTGAACAGATTCACGCTGCGCTTCGACGGTATCCGTGTTTTGCGTGACCAGAGGCGGCGTAGTATTCAGATTAATATCGGCACTTACGCCAAAACCAAACACGCTTGCTACTTGTTTACTGGCAACTTTGAATGCGCTGAGAAATTCAGTGCTAGAAACCACGCCATCTCCGTCGCCGGTATAGGGCTGCTTCGTGGAGTCTGCATTCTCAACAGCCAGCTTGTATGCCGCGGTGGTCAGTGGCGAGGGATACACAGGTGAGGACAACTCACTGCTGTCTACTACCGTTATCAAACGTTTCACCACAGGTTGGCCACCCGTTGTGATATCAACGGTATCGTCGTCTGCCAATACTTCCAAAATAAGTAGTTGCGGCAAGGGTAACGTTACCGCAAGCCCTGCAATTTCAGCTCGCGCGTTTGTTTCACCAGTGGCGATGCTCGCGCCTTTGAAGTCATCCGAGCCCGCGAGAAACGCATAGGCATTGACAACTGCGCCTGCCAGCGGCCCTTTTACACCCGACCCGCTAATCGCTTGCGTGTTGGCGGTTGCATCAGGTGAAGGTGCATCTGATGCGGATTCTGGTGGTGGCGCTGGATCATCGCTACCCCCTCCACCACCGCCACACGCGGCCAGGATTGATAACCACAGGGCAATAGAGCCCCGTCTCGCCCATTCACGAGCGAAATTAGTTTGATTCATCAAGTCTCCCCCCTCGAGAGAATTTGTGAATTGCGACGTAAAGGAAATTGGCGTTAGATCGTTATTGTTAGTATGAACAACACCTCGATATGAAATAATTATCTTTGCCCATTACTACTTCATGCAATGTGACACAGTTCAAATCTATAACGGTTGAAAACCGGGGTCAACAGATCAATAGAAATTTTTTATGATTTAACTAACGCTATATTTATGGCGTTAAATCTAAGTTGCTTACAACCCAATCCGCTCAAATGTACTCGCCGCTTTACACTATGGTTAGACGATAAAACACGATTCAGTTAGCAACCCGCTTTAAACGATAGTGACCACCAACACACGTAGGAAATAGAGATCCGATGAGGTCTAGTAATAGACATACAAAGTGCGACAAAAAAAATCATTCGGGCTATCACATATTATGAGCTTAACTCTAGGCCATCCGATATGAGACCACCCGCAGCGATCTGTTAGTTAGCAGTCGCTACCGCACCGAGCGTCTGTGCGGAGGAACTCCCTATACTTTTGAAATGCATTACCCAGCAGCGATAAGCGAAGGAGGGATATGTGGCAGTACCGACGAAATACAATATTGGTTTAGTGCATTGCACCACGCACTTTGCATACACGACCCGCCGCGACCTACAGTAAGCGAAAACGGGTCGGAGCAGACGAATGGCTTATCGCGTAGTGCAATGGAATGCTGGCAATGTTGGCCGGCGCGCTATTATCGCCATACAGCGCAACCCAAACTTGGAGCTGGTTGGCTGCTATGTTCGCGACAGCGATAAAGCTGGCAAGGATGCAGGCACCCTTGCAGGTATCGAACCGATCGACGTGGTCGCCTCGCAGAATGCCGATGCTCTGCTGGCACTCAAACCCGATTGCGTAAGCTACAACGGTCTCTGGGCCAACGCGGACGACTTCTGCGCCATACTCGAGCGCGGAATCAATATCGTTACCACCTCCGCCTTTATCACAGGGCATTCTCTCGGTGAAGAAGCCCGCAATCGTATTCTGTCCGCCTGCGAGAAAGGCAACAGCTCGATTTTCGGCAGCGGTATTCACCCCGGTTTCAGCAGCCTGCTTGGTCTGGTCGCCGCCGGCTTATGCGATAAGATCGATTGCGTGTCGGTGCTGGAATCCGTCGATGCAAGCGGCTATGCCTCCAAGGAAACCTGGGAAAGCTGCGGGTTTGGTGCCCCCATTAACACTCCCGGGCTAAGTGATACCCTGCGCGAAGGCTCGAAAGTGTTTTCCGAAGGTGTGCGCGTGGCCGGCATGGCCTTGCAAATTCCCTTCGATGATATTCGTTTTGACGCCAGCTTTTCCGCTGCGGTTGGAGACTGCGACTTTGGGTTTATGCAGATTGCCAAAGGCTGTGTTGCTGGAGTCAATGCCGCATGGCAGGGCATTTACCGTGGACGGCCCGTGGTTGAGTTGAAATATCGCTGGAAAATGGGCACTAAGGTAGAGCCTGATTACCCCCTGCACGAGGGCTACGTTGTGAATGTACAAGGCCGCCCCAATGTCAGCTTCACCCTGAAACACTCATTGCCAGATGACGAACAGCCAAGCAGTGCTATTGAAGCCATGCAGTCGAATCTGATCACAACAGCACTACCTGCCATCAATGCCATACCTGCCGTTTGCAGGGCGCCGGCCGGGATTCGAACCTATGCCGATCTACCCCTGATAACCGGCGCCGGGTTTGTCGGATAGCCTCTAACTGGGGCTAAAAAGCAGCAGGCTGCACAGAGCAACTCGCAATAGTGGCCACTCACTTCCACTGAACAACCCGATTGCTGCGTGACTCTGGCCGACCAAACCACTACAATACGCGCGCCTTTTTTTGAGGCTCTCTGGCGCATTTTCTACTTAACGATCAAAGGTATTGTTTTGAAAAACGTTTTTTTACTGGCCGTTGCGGTCATGATTTCCGGCCTCGGCTTTGCCCAAACCCCTGCCATCGAGCTGAATTACGGTGAACCCGGTCCTCGTGCGGGCACAGGTTTTGGTGACCTCCGCCCAGTAGAGCGCTCTAAAGCCGAAGCGCCGGTGCAGGCAGCGCTGCAACACATTGCAGAACTGGTGCGCTCTGGCATGCACGAGGACTACACAGGCAACAGCAAAACTCGCCTGATCATTGATGTGGCCGCAGACCATAGCAGAGGCCCGGTAGTAAACGACAATGGTAAGCTGCGAACCGAGTTTCGCGTACGCTTGAAAGTGCAGCGTCATCGCGCCGTGTTTGAACACCAGATCTATCAGGTGTCCGCACCGGGTGATGCGTTTCGCGAAGAGCTCGCCAAAGCTGTTCAAGGTTTTATGGCACAACCAGAAGTAGCCCGCCACTTCGGCTACGATTCAAGTCAGGCACTGGCGCTGAATTAACCCCGCTACTGTCGCGTTAAACTACGCCCTCTTCTACTTTAAGAGGGCATCCGCCAGCGTCAGGCCGAGCGCCAATCCAAGCCCCCGTAGGTTGCCAGCGATCACGCCGCCCCCTCCACCTTAGAAATACCAGTTGAGCTCAAGCTGCAGGTAATCGTCATTCCGAACAAGGAAAAATGCTTCGTCTTGCGGCGATATGTCATGTAACACCCTGGCTTCCAGGCTTAGTTTCATACGGTTGCCAATGCGTCGACTAAATTCCACACTGTAAAATTGACTGCGTTCATCCAAGTCAACGACCACACCCGCCAGCAGCGCCGTACCGACAACATCATTGGCAGCCCAGCGAGCGCCGACGAATGCATCGTTCTGAAAACCACTTCCTCTGGTGCCGCGCTCGTCCCACAGATACTCCAGCAGTACGCCAATATCGCTGGCGCCGCCGGCAATACCATAAATCGTATATTCAAAGCCGAGGCTGGCCGCAGCGTATCGATCCCGCGCTGCGATACCGGGATTCGTCGCCGCCCCTCGGCGATTGAATTCATCGCGCCACAGCGCCTCTGCCTTGAATAGCCAGTCACCCACCGTGTATTGGGCATCCACGCTGAACTGATCCATCAAACCGTAAAATGGTCGAATAGACTCGATCTGGTACCCGGGTTGCGCCAGCTCCCGGGTTGCGCCGGCACCCACACCGAGTTGCGTGGCAAGGCCGTACAATGTGGCACCTGCAGGGCCCAGCGGGCCAGACGCGGTCAGACGAACAGCACCGGGCACCCACTTGGGGTCGCGTTGGGTTCCCGAAAACCAGGCCACGCCGTAATCCAGAGCACCCACCCAGCCCTGATGGCGAAGCGCCCAGTCCAGGTGGCTTTGTTCAGCACCCGATTCGTAGAGAGGATTCCCGTCGTCAATTGGCAACGGCGGCCGAAATCGACCTTCACGCCCTGGGAAGGCTCTCTCGCGAAAGTAGGGCAGTAGAAACAGTCGTGTACTGCTCCCATTGTCTGCAACGTAGTTAAATCGCAGCATGGGCTGGCCAAGTTTGTCTTCACCGTCGAGGTTCTCCAAGGCATCGTCCTGATTGATCGTATCAATCAGATGCAATACTTCGGTGCGCCCCCAGAACACGCGGGAAACGCCGAGCAGTATTTCCCAATGCCCCAGCACGCCCTGCCAGTGGAGCTCGCGAATATCATTATGGCTTCGTTGCTCGTCAACCGCTTCAATTCTCGCAAACGGCGCGAAGGTGACGCTATGCGCGCCACCATTCCATTCGCCATACCACTGAGGCGTAAGCGCCAGTGAAGCCGCGTGGTCAGATTGCGACGCATAGAGCGCCTGTTCCGTATAAGCGCGCAGCTCTAACTGCAGGTCAACTTCTACGGTATGACGATCTAGCCCCAATACCGGCCCTGCGACTATCATCAGTGCCAAATGGCCGATGACACCTTTCATCAACGCATTCTCGCCAGTCCGGACTGGTTAAACTGACGCTCATCTAAGCCAGAGGCAAAACGGAAGTCGGTAAACGTCAGTGTGGTGCTTTTCAGCGTCTGATGATTCACCATTTCCAATCGCGATGCGCGCCAGTGCTTGTCGAGGTACTGCTGGTAGTCGTGGAAGGTCAGTGTTTTCAGGTGGCTCTGTTTGCGGTCGTAGTACTCCACCTTTTGCACCCGATACTCCGCCTTATCGAGCCACACCACCTGTCGGGAATATCCAGAATTTTCATCGACCGGGTCGCGCTCGATGACAAAACATTCCTGGCCATTAAGCGTTTCGTCGCGAAGGTAGCGATACGTATACTTTTCGACCTCCTGAGAAGAAATGTCCTCATAGGCAAACTCGGAACCCATAAATGGCCCCGACTTGTTACTGGACGCAATGCGTTTTACGCGTTTCAGCGCCGGCAGGTAAAGCCATTGATCGTCGTCGCCCACCCGATGACTGAAGGTGAGCAAAGCCGTTCCACGGACATCTCGCGGCTCATCAAAAACGATCAGGCTCTTGTCGCCATCGCCGTCCACTTCCAGTGATTTATTGCGCATTTCCCGCAGACTTTCATCACCCTGTCGATTACGCAGTAACATTGACATCGAAGCGCTGGAATCACGCCAACCAAGGTCGCGGCGGTCCGCTTCCCGAGCAATCGCAAGCGCCTTTTCCTCGGCGGTGAGACCGTTGTATTCGGCTAGAGATAAAGCGCTCAGCAACATTAACAGCGGCAACAGCATCATGCGGGATATGACTTTAGGATGCAGGAGTTTCATATGTGGCCTCCAATGGCAGTTCTGATTCAGTTTCCGGGTCACGATCAGCCCACAGCAAAATAACCGGCAGCAGCAGGAAATCGGTAACCAGGGCACTCACAATACCCATTACCGTTAGCAGCGACATACTGGCGGTGGGATAAAACGCCGAGTAACAAAGCACTAGAAACCCTAGCGCCAACGTCAGCGACGTAACCAACAGCGCCGAACCCACTGTACGGAAAGTATGAACTACCGCCTGCGCCGATGTGAAATTCTGTTCCCGTCGTGCACGCAGATACTTGCTCATAAAGTGTATCGTGTCATCGACGATGATACCCAGCATAACACCCATCGAGAACGACATCGTGAAGTTGATCTCGCCGTTATAAATAGCCCACAAACCAAAGGCCATTCCCATGGGGAACAGGTTAGGCACAATACTGATCAGACCGAATTTCAGGCTACGCAGTGCAAGCACCAGAATCACCGAAATGCCCAACAGTGCCAGCGGAATGCCCACGGCCATCGAGCTGAAATTACGCTCGGCGATAAAAGCAAACATCACAGCCGGTGATACACCATTGGCCGCCATGTCCGGCGCGTTGGTTTTCAGCCAATGTTGACCTGCATACAGTATTTCCCGGGTTTCACGTGACTTTAAGTGCTCAAGCGTCACAATGAATCGCGAGGCCGATTTATCGATATTGATGCTGTTGTTAAGATCAAGGCCGAAGGGTAATGAGAATTCGTAGAGCAGCAGATACTGCGCTGCCAAATTGCGCTCTTCAGGTAACTTGTACCAGTCCGGATCATCGCCGTGCAGGTTTTTATTCAGGCGCTTGAAAATATCGGAGATGCTGGAAACATGCATCACTTTTGGATTTTCGTACCACCAGTTTTTAAAAGCATCGAGTTGCGCCAAATACTCTGGATCAGCCACGCCGTTTTTTGCCGGTAACGAAAACTCCATGGTGTACAGGCCAGTAATATTGTCGGCCATAAAATCCGAATCATTGCGAAACTGTATTCGTTCATCAAAGTAATGAACAAATTTGTCATTCGCTTCGTTTAAGGGAATAAGCGCCATAAGACCGATGGAAAGTGCCGCCGCTGCCCAGAATACCGGCTTGGCATTGCGCACCGTCCACTCGCCAAGTGCTGTCATTCGCATCGACATGAAGCTACGCCGTTGCGCGGGGACACGCACCGGCAAAATGGCGATGAGGGCGGGCAGCAGGGTAATGGAGAACAGCCAGGCCAGAATGGCTCCCATGGCAGAGATATTGCCAAGGTCATGCAACGGCGGTGAATCGGCAAAGTTGATGGACAACAATCCCAGCGCCGTCGTGATGGAAGTAAGAAACACTGGCATAAAATTCAGACGCAGCGATTCAACCATCGCGTCATTTTTATTCATGCCTTCGCGCATCAGCGCAAACAGTGAAACTAGGATATGCACGGAATCCGCCACCGCGAGCGTGGTTATGACGATCGGCGACACCGCGGAAGGTGAGGTGAGATTAATGCCCAGGTAGCCAGCCAAACCCATGGCCCCAGCTGTCGAAAATACTATTACCAGTACCGTCGCCAGCGTGGCCGTCGCAGAGCGCAAGAAAAGATAGACCACCACAACAAGCAACAGGTACATCAGCGGATAGAGCGACTGAATATCCGCCTGGGACGCCTCCGCAAAGGTATTGCTCATCATATTAGAACCGCTGAGATAGACGCGGTGCTCTGGATACTCGCGAAGCAACTCATCACGCAACAGCCGTGTTGCTGCTACCGCTTCGGTGACCTCCGTTGGCGACTTACCCAGATACTGATGATTAATCGCCACCGCCAACACATGACCTTCGCGGCTGGTTAGACGGCCCGCCAACAAGGGCTCATGAGTCGCAATATCTCGTATGCGTTCAAGATCAGCCTCTGACACGGCATCAGGGTCTGCTACCAGATCTGCAACCAGGAGGTCATCGGCTTCGGCTTGCGTGTGCTGAAAGTTGGTTATCGAATCTACCCGGATAACATAAGGTAGTTCCCAGGCGCGCTCGGTAAAGGCGTGAACCAAACTGAGGGTTTTACGGGTATAAGCGGTGTCGGTTGGTGGCTCAATCACCACCATGGTGATGTCATTCTTATTGTAGATATTCTGAACTTCGTCGAAAGCTTGCAGCTGCGGATTCTCTGGCCCGAAGTAAACACGGTAGTCCGTTGAAAATCCGAGATAACGACCACCAGAGGCCAGCAGTCCAGCGACAAGCACAGACAGGCATAACGTCAGCCACCGATGAGCGACAATCAAGCGGCCCATTCGCACTACAAACTCGTCAATCGCGTTTAGCATGGCGATCTCCCCCTTATCAGCAAGGGCCCTATTAAATCACAGCGACGGGAACGGGAGTGTCTTCAATCATCCACTGCTTTCGCACAAGCCTTGTGCGAAAGCAGTGGATATTCATGCGGGTAACGGTCTAAACGCTGAAAGTGGATACCTGAGGGCTGGGCGCGGGGGAATGCAAGGGGCTGCGGTTGCAGCCCAAGATACGGTATTAGCTTATATCTCGCCCATACACATGTACTTGAGCGACATGTACTCGTCGATGCCGTAGTGCGAGCCTTCGCGGCCAAAACCGGACTGTTTGACACCGCCAAAGGGTGCCACTTCGTTGGAAATGATGCCTGTGTTGATCCCCACCATGCCGTACTCCAGCGCTTCGGCAACGCGCCAAACGCGGGAAATATCGCGGCTGTAGAAGTAGCTGGCGAGACCAAACTCGGTGTCGTTGGCCATCTGAATGACCTCATCATCGCTACTGAAGCGGAACAGCGGCGCAACCGGCCCGAAGGTTTCCTCGCGGGCAATCAGCATATCCTGAGTCACATCGGCCAGCACGGTGGGCTCAAAGAAGTTATCGCCCAAGGGCAGGCGTTTTCCGCCAAACAAGGTGCGAGCACCTTTGGACAGGGCATCAGCGATATGTTCTTCAACCTTGTTGACCGCCGCATTGTCAATCAGCGGACCCTGCGTTACACCCTCGTCGGTTCCATTGCCGACCTTCAACTGACCCACAGCCGCCGCCAACTTTTCAGCAAAGGCATCATAGACCTTGTCATGCACGTACAGACGATTGGTACACACGCAGGTCTGGCCTGCATTGCGATATTTGGATGCAATCGCGCCCGCCACTGCCGCGTCGAGATCGGCATCTTCAAATACGATGAATGGCGCGTTACCGCCCAGCTCCATGGACAATTTTTTCAGCGTCGGGGAGCATTGCTCCATGAGTACACGGCCCACTTCGGTGGATCCGGTAAAAGACAGTTTCTTGATCACCGGGCTGTTGGTCAGCTCACCACCGAGTAATCGAGATTTGCCGGTAATCACATTGAATACGCCTGCAGGAATACCCGCCTCGTCAGCCAGCACCGCCAGTGCGAGTGCGGTCAACGGCGTAGCATCTGCCGGGCGCACGATCATTGAGCAGCCCGCCGCCAGTGCTGGGGCAGCCTTACGCGTAATCATGGCCGCCGGAAAATTCCACGG
This sequence comes from Litorivivens sp., assembly GCF_041625495.1. Classification (GTDB taxonomy): domain Bacteria; phylum Pseudomonadota; class Gammaproteobacteria; order Pseudomonadales; family Spongiibacteraceae; genus Litorivivens. The sequence continues at coordinate 19,747 of NZ_JBFJTH010000053.1, forward strand.
GGTAATTGCTGCACAAACACCAATCGGCTCTTTGACCACTACCAGTCGTTTGTCACCTGCCGGGCTGGGGATAACGTCACCATAGGTGCGCTTGCCCTCTTCCGAAAACCATTCGACAAAAGAAGCTGCGTAACCCACTTCCCCCTTGGCTTCTGCCAGAGGCTTGCCCTGCTCAGCCGTCATGATTTTTGCAATATCATCAGCGTTGGCAGTGATCAGGTCGAACCACTGTCGCAACAGACCGCAGCGCTCTTTCGCCGTAAGTTTTTTCCAGCTGCGATAGGCTGTATCTGCTTGTCCAATTACGATTTGGGTTTGTGCAGCGCTCAGCTTGGGGACACTGCCCACCCGTTCTCCGGTCGCCGGATTGAAGACCTCCGTCACCTCACCAGTATCACCGTCAATCCACTGGCCATTGGCATAGGCCTGATTTCTCAGCAAGTCGGGTTTTGCGAGCGAAAGCATGGGGGGTGTCTCCAATTAAAGCCTGCGAGCAGGCTGACAGGTCAGCGAGAGATTTTCTGTAAAATGCTTTCCCTGACCCGGCTCATTTTTGTAGAGCGGGCTGAGTCAGGGAAAGGTTTCAGCCCAACAGCGATTTCAGATCGACTGTCTCATCCGACAAGGTCGCGGCATCAGACTTAACACGACCAGCCACCAGTTTCTTGGCAATCATGAAATCCTTGGGCCGGTTTACGGTGTCGGCAGAAATAATGACGCCGTTAGCCAGATAAAAGGCCGAAAAGTTGTTGTCTTCCATCGAGCCACGAATAACCACTTCTTCGTAACCCTGATTGATACCGACCATCTGCAGCTTCAAGTCATACTGATCAGACCAGAACCAAGGCGCGCCGTTGTGCTGAGCCTCTTTGCCACAAATAGTCGCCGCGATCACACGCGCGCCTTCAGAGGCATTGGGCACCGATTCCAAACGGATGCGACGCAGCAGGAAACCGTGATCGTGGTTGGCGCAATCGCCGGCAGCAAAAATATCTGGATCGCTACTGCGGCACTGCAAATCAACCAGAATGCCGTTGTCTACGTCGAGACCCGCAGCTTCGGCCAACTCGGTGTTGGGAATCAGACCAATGCCGACGATAATCACGTCAGCCTGCAGGCGGGCACCATCGGCCAGCACGACGGTTTCAACCGTGTCGCCGCCTTCCAGTGCTTCCACACCAGCACCCAGCTTGATATCCACACCTTTGGCGCTGTGCACACCGTAGTAATATTCCGACAGCTCAGGGCCGGTAACGCGGGCCAGCAGGCGAGGCAGCGCCTCGACCAGCGTCACATTCAGCTCTTTCTTGATGCCAACAGCAGCAGCTTCCAGACCAATATAACCACCACCGATAATCAACAGCCTTTTGCCTGGCTGAAACTGCGCCTTGAGGCGCTCGATATCCGCGATGGTGCGCACATAGTGCACATTGGGCTTTTCGGCGCCGGCAAGCGGCAAGCGGCGGGCGTGGCCACCGGTACAGAAAGCCAGCTTGGTATATTCAATGACTTCGCCAGTATCAAGCGTGACGGTATGGGCGGCGCGGTCAATACTTTCCACCCGCACGCCAGTCTTCACGTCCACGTTCTGCTTTTCGTAGGTGGATGCCGGCTTGATGTAGAGCTGAGCTTCGCTCATTTCACCGGAAAGGTAGGCTTTGGAAAGGGGCGGACGCCGGTACGGCAATGCAGGCTCTTCGCCAATTAATACGATGCGACCCTCGAAGCCCTGCTGACGCAGGGCCGTTGTCATGTCGCCACCGGCCTGACCCGCGCCGATAATAACAACGGTTTCGCTCACAACTGGCTCTCCGGCAGATGAATCACAACGCCGTCCAACTCATCTTTCATGATGATCTGGCAGCTCAGGCGACTGGTAGGCTTGGGATCAATCAGGCCATCGAGCATGTCCACTTCGAGCTCGTCCGGCTGACCGGTTTTGGCTGCCCAGGCGTCGTCCACAATGCAGTGACAGGTCGCACAGGCACAGCCACCACCGCAGTCGCCCAGAATACCGGATACGCCATTGTCGATAGCGGCCTGCATGAGGTTATCGCCGTTTTCTACATCTACTACGGTTTTTTCGCCATCAAAGCTGACGTACGTTACTTGACCCATGAGCCTTTACTCCAC